>JAGGVO010000041.1 GCA_021157965.1 Candidatus Neomarinimicrobiota bacterium | reverse complement strand
TTGAATATCGCCACCCGTTTGTCCGGCGCAAATTCCTTCCGGACAGATTCGATCATCTCAAGACTGCTGTCAAGTTCCCCACATGAAGAGATGAAGAGATTCGCAGACAACACAATCAGAAAAAAAAACGATTCGTTTCATACATAATTTCCTGTTTAAAGAGTTTTCTCTCAAGCCAGGAGAAAATCTGCTTTTTCGATGATTTAAGCAAGGAAAAACCTCCCCGCCTTCCCTTTTTCAAACCTCTCAACGTCTAAACCTCTCAACGTCTAAACGTCTCAACCTCTCAACGTCTCAACGTCTAAACGTCTCAACATCTCAACGTCTCAACATCTAAACGTAATCTTTTGTATTACACGTTGCTCTTGTTATATTTTACATAAAACAATAATTGTTACTGACAACCATTTCATAATCCGTGAGGAATGTTATGAAAAATTTTCGTTGGAACAGGTCACAGGTATTTACCGTGTTTTTTCTGATGCTTTTTTTATGTTTTTTGCCGGTTCAGCTTTTGGCCGATCTCACAATTGATTCCCGGACTGATGACGTTAAAAAGGTCTTGATATTTGAAAATCCGGAAGCATCTTCCTTATTCAGAGCCTTTCAGGGGCTTTCCATTCAAAAGATCCGGGAAGCCTATCAGGAAAGCGGTCCCAGGACCCAGGCCTGGTTAAAAGAGGAAAACGTTTCTTATTCATCGTTTGTGGAATTCCTGCTCCGGATCGTGATGCTTTTTAAAATGACGGCAGACAGTCCGGAAAAAGCCATGGCAATTCTTCTCCCCATATTTACCGTCTTTTTTATCATCAGTGTAATTCCTTTCACATATACGGCGTTATTTGTCCCACCGGATATGGAAAATCCTGAAAAGCCTGAAAATGATACCATCACCCGTCGCTGGTTCGGACGTGGAAAAAAATCCAGAAATAAGACAGACAGTCAAATTTCCGAAAAAGATTTTCCGGATTCAGAAGAAGAAGATGATGAAGCGGATGAAGACCCTGAGGATGATATGGAAGAAGGGGAAGCTGAGGAGGATGAGTCATGAACACGGAAATGATTTACGAACAGGATGTCAGCCAGGATAAAGACCTTGAGAAATCCCTCCGGAAAAGTATCAATGCGTGGGCAAAAACCATCCCGAATCATCCTTATAAAAAGCTGGGGGACCAGATTTCGGTAGAGAGTATCCTGTACAAGCCGGCCTATCCCATTCGCCTGTTAACCCAGTATGAAGCACGGAGAAAAGACAAGGGGCATGAACCCTATACAAATCAGACTATACCGGAACGAAAAATCCATGCACTCAATGAATTTAATTCCTGGGATATTTCCCTGCCTGATATTCAGAAATTTACCGATAAAACCACCAAGTATTATGTCCAGGGATCGCAATATGTCGCGGATTGTTTCCATTGTCATGCCCGGGGGGTTGTAACATGTCCCCAATGCAACGGACTGCGACAGGTTACATGTCCAACATGCACAGGTGCTGGTAAGGTCCGCTGTTCTTCATGCAGCGGAAGAGGCTGGAACAACTGCAACAACTGTGGCGGCAGCGGAAGGGTCTCCCGGCAGGTTTCCCGCCAACGGACCGTTACCCGTTATGATTCTGACGGCAATTCTTATCCGGGGACTGAAACATACTATGAAACAGTCCGTCAGACATGTTCAGTCTGCGGAGGACGGGGGCACCTGACCTGCAGTACTTGCAGGGGTACGGGAAAAGTTACATGCCGGCAGTGTGGCGGTTCAGGAAAAATCACCTGTCCCCGGTGTGCAGGAAGAGGTATTGTTACCTGTTATACCTGCCAGGGACATAAACAACTGATGTATTATTTCTATGTGGAACGAACCCTGGACCATACCGATCAGAATACCTGTATTGTCCATGAAAATGTTTACAAGCAGTTTCCCGAATATCTGGATCATTACCAGGAATATGAATCCTACAATGTGGTCTCACAAACAGAGGATTTGATTAAACCGGGAGTCCTCCCTGAAGGTCACCATCTGAATTCATTTATCGATAAACTCATTACTGAATCCCGTCAAAAAAGTTCAGAAAGTCATGTAATCCAATTTCAAAGGCTCGATATTGACTGCATTGACACCTGGGAGCTGACCTATACCTTTCGGGGTAAAGAATACATGATGGCCTTTACAGGAAGTGAGTATACCGTGATTCCCGGGTTGAGTCCCATTTACGAAGTGGCTTTCAAAGACTGGAAATCCGGCGTGAGAGCCGGCCGTTTGCTCTGGACAACCCGGGCCTATCGCCAGCTGAAAAAGGCCTCAAGTATAGACGTCTATGAAATACGGGAGAAGGTCAATACGGCTTTTGGTGCCGTCAGTGAAAAAATAAAAGATCATTATACTGCCGGTGTTCGAATTGCTGGACTGCTTGCTCTCTTTTTCGGGAGTTTTATCGTCTATGGATGGTTTAAGCATATCAATCCGGTTTTCAGTTATGCTTCTTTTATTAACCAGCCGGAAAATTTTCTCCATACCTACCATGCCTGGGCTCAGGTTTTTCTCTTTATCTTTCTGGGCACAGAAGCAATGGGAATTGCTGCATCCATCAGCAAGAAGTTTAAAACAGCGATTCCACAGGCTTTGCTAAGAATCATTTTTGGTGGGCTGATAACTTTGATTGTCATGGCCATTGCCCTGGGTCTTCTGGGATTATTAAATCTAACGGGTATCACCATTCTTGCAGATATTGCCCTGCTTATCGTTCACTGGATCTTTAAAATCGCCTTGATTTTCCTTGGCATTTTTGTGGGGATTGTTGTCTGGGGAGCCAAAATTATCTGGGTACTGATCAGCAAAATTTGGAATTGGATTTTTTAAACCCGGTTTAAACTTTTTTACCGAATATTCTCACAACGGCAAAAACAACTCCGGTTCCTGCAATAAGGGTTAACCATGCAGGGACTCCCAGACCGGCAGGTATATATCCAAAAAAGATAGTAATCAGGGCAACGGGGACGGCATACCCTAATTGTGTCCGGGTATGATCGATATGATCACAGGCAGAACCCATGGAGGATAAGATGGTTGTATCAGAAATGGGTGAACAGTGATCACCGAAAATGGCACCGGTAAGAACTGCACCGATATTCATTGCCAGAAATCCCCGGGACGGGTCCATGGCATAAGCCAGGGGGATGGCCAGAGGCATGAGAATTCCCATGGTTCCATAAGATGTGCCTGTGGCAAAGGAGATGGAAGCCCCGAGAATAAAGATAATGGATGAGAGTAAAAAGGCGGGAACGGCATCAGAGAGGACAGAAACCAGATATACGGCGGTTCCCAGTTCATTCACAATGCCACTGAGGGACCAGGCCAGGATAAGAATCACGACAGTGATTACCAAAGCCTTTGCACCGCTGATCCAGGCATTGATAGCTTCGATCCATCCAAAAATCTTTCGTTTCACCCCCATGGCAATCGCCACAATCCCTGCCAGTAAAGCTGCCTGAAACAGGACGAGACTTGCATTGGACGCACTGAAAGCTTCCCGAAAGGCAAAGAAAGAGAGAGGTGCGCTGAGTACCTGTTCAGCCAATGCCGTATCTGTTCCGGTAACAATAGACCGGTAACCATCATAATAAAGCCCCAGAAAGGCACCCACAATCAGAATGAGAATAGGGATAACGGCACTGGAAGCCTGAAGCTTAATTCCTTTTTTAGGCTGAACGGATCTGGCATCCGTATCCACCATGGGCTGGGCATTTTCACCATGGACATGCCCTGTTTGACGGGCTCGTTTTTCCGCTTTGTACATAGGACCGAATTCTCTCAAAAGCCATATCCCTACAAGAATAAAAATGAGGATAAATATATTGTAAAAACGGTAAGGAATGGTCCTGATAAACATACCATAGGCATTGGCATCCAAGCCGATACTTGTAAACCCATCATTGATAAGTCCCAGCTCGTATCCGATCCAGGTGGATATAAGAGCAATACCTGCAATAGGTGCGGCGGTGGCGTCAATCACAAAGGCCAGTTTTTCCCGTGAAATTTTCATCCGGTCTGTCACCGGCCGCATGATCGGTCCAACCGTTAAGGCATTAGCATAATCATCAAAAAAGATAAAGAGTCCCATACACCAGGTATAAAATTGGGCGGTACGGGGCGATTTCGCCTTTTTAGAAAGGGCTTCTGCAATAGCTTTGGCCCCGCCGATCCGGGAAATAACACCAATGAGTCCGCCGATTGCCAGCGTTTGCAGAATAATCCCCGCATTCCATGAAGAAGCCAGACTGGCCTGCATTTCATAGGTAACCCGGATAAAGCCCTTCCAGATGGCATGAAATGCGTTATCGGTGTTTAAAAGAAGCATATATGCGCCGGAATAAATTCCGAGGAACAGAGATACAATCACATTCCGGGTCACAAAGGCCAGAATAATGGCTGTCAAAGGCGGAATAAGAGACCAAATCCCCCATTCCCGGGCATTGATTTCAGAAACAGTAGGCTCGGCGGCATGAAGAACACTTGCCATAAATAATAATATTAATATTAATAAAATTCCGCTTTTAAATCCGTGTCTCATGGTTATCTCCTTATGGAATTTTCCGGTTTTTAGAGTCAAAACTTGTGAATAGTTTACAATTCCATTATCTTTTTTACAAATTGAAACCAATGAAATAACGCATCCACGGAGGGATATACAATGGGTGATATCAGAGTACTGGTCCCCCTGGCAGAAGGATTTGAGGAAATTGAAGCCGTTACCATCATTGATATGCTTCGCAGGGCAGGAGCCGTTGTGGTGAGTGCGGGACTTCATGAAAGACATGTTACGGGAGGACATGATATTCGTCTTGAAACGGATGTTCTGTTGGATGATGTGTTGAACAAATCATGGGATTTGATTGTCCTTCCCGGAGGCGGAAAAGGTGTTGAAAACCTCCTGGCCGACACGAGAATCCTTTCGATGGTGCAAAAACATAATCGGGCAGGAAAAGAAACAGGGGCTATATGCGCCGCACCTCGGGTACTTGAAAAAGCCGGCATTACAAAGGGACACACCATCACCATTCATCCCATGCAGAAAGAATACTTACAGGATTCAACCGTTGAAGACAAAGCCGTGGTAACCAGTGACCGGATGATTACCGGGCGAAGTGCCGGTGCGGCAATGGCATTTGCCCTGACTCTTATCAAACGGCTCATGGGAAAGGATGTGGCAGAAAAAGTGGAAAAGGGTGTGATATCGGGAGTCCGTTTTGACACATAAGCTTATCTTGTTTGATATCGACGGAACGTTGATTCACGCCGGAAAAACCCCTTCGGCCGTTTTTGCCGAATCCATCGGAACGGTTATCGGGAAAACTGTTGAGTTTCCGAAAAACATTTTCTTTGGACGAACGGACACATACATTATCCGAGAAATGCTCCGGCAACATCTGACAACACCGGCAGACGGTGAATATCATCACATCAAGGAACACTTTATCCGCCTTATGAAAGAACTCTTTCCCCGCTCTGACGACGGTTATTTAATTCCCGGAGTCAGAGAATATCTTGACAAATTACGGGAGGAAGCCAACATCAATCTGGGACTTGTAACGGGAAATTTTAAAGAAACGGCATACGTAAAACTCTCCCGCTTTGGGCTGGAACATTATTTTGAAACGGGTGGATTCGGAGACGATTCGGAAGACCGGCCTGAACTTTTGAAGCAGGCGGTTGAAAAAGCGTCGAAATTCTATGGAAAATCATATCACCCCGGAAATATCGTTGTAGTGGGAGACACCCTTCATGATATTCACAGTGCCCATCACTGGGGATATCGATCCGTCGCCGTCAGCCATATCCGTGATAAAGATGAGTTACTGCAGGGCTTGCCGGATATTCTCATAGAAAACTATGAAGGATTAACCGGCTCCCGCTGTTTGTTTGAATAAACCCATGAAAAATAATGCCTGAACAATAAAAAACGGGAAGAAATCTTCCCGTTTTTTTGGAAGGTTGGATACATCGTTGGTCGGGGTTTATTTATAAACCATAATCTTTGCCGTATTTATTAACGACAAATTCTATATCCTTATCTCCCCGTCCGGAAAGATTCACAAGCAACTTTGCCGTTTTGGGGAGTGTTGAAGCCAGTTTCATGGCAAAAGCCACGGCATGGGCGCTTTCAAGGGCGGGAATGAGTCCCTCAACCCGGGAAAGCTCAAAGAAAGCATCAATTGCCTCTTTATCATTCACCGTAACGTATTCAACCCGTTTTATATCCTTCAGGAAACTATGCTGTGGACCAACAGAGGGATAATCAAGACCACTGGCAACGGAGTATACTCTCAGGGGATTGCCTTTCTCATCCTGAAGTATGTAGGATTTAAAACCGTGCATCACGCCCGGTTTACCCAGTGTGAGAGTCGCGGCATGTTCTCCTTCATTAAGGCTCAGGCCTGAAGGTTCCACACCATACATACCCACCCCTTTATCTTCCAGAAAAGCATTAAAGAGTCCCATGGCATTGGAACCGCCGCCTACACAGGCAATAAGGTCGTCCGGAAGTTTTCCTGTCATTTCCAGAAACTGACCGCGTGCTTCCCGTCCAACCACGCTTTGAAAATCACGGACCATCATGGGAAAGGGATGGGGCCCCACCACAGACCCGATGGCGTAAAAAATATTGTCCGGATCCTCAAGATAGGCTTCAAATGCAGCATCCACGGCATCTTTCAGGGTTCGGGTTCCCCGGGTGACCGGCACAACCCTCGTTCCCAGAATTTTCATCCGCGTTACATTGGGGTGTTCTTTTTCCATATCAATATCGCCCATGTACACATCACAGGGCATATCAAGCAACGCCGCGGCAGTCGCCAGGGCTACACCATGCTGCCCTGCACCCGTTTCTGCGATGACCTTTTTCTTGCCCATTCTCTTCGCCAGAAGAACCTCTCCAAGACAATGATTGATTTTATGAGCACCGGTGTGGTTCAAATCTTCCCGTTTGAAATAAATCTGGGCACCCCCGTACTTTTCAGAAAGGGTTTTCGCATGGAAAATGGGACTGGGCCTGCCTACATAATGCTTGTACAGATGCGCCAGTTCCTGATGAAAAGACTCGTCTTCACGGATTTTTTCATAGGCATCCGTAATTTCCTGTAAAATGGATTCAAGCTGGGGGGGAACATAGGAACCGCCGTATTCCCCAAAGTAGCCTCGTGTATCCGGTAATTGTGAAAATGATCTGCTCATGTTTTTTTTTCCTCTTCGTTGTGCATCAAATTGTCAAGGATGCTTCGTGTTACTGAATTTTTCTTTTTGAGGATTTTTGATCCCCGTGTGATTTTGCACAGACTTATATGGTGCCTGGTGGCGATAGTCCGTTGCGTATCACCCCTGTACAGTTCCTTGACAAGTTGCCATCGAAGAGCAAAATCATCGATTTCCTTCGGTGTCAGAATCTCCCGGATGAATTTCCGCATGAGGACGGGGTCCGTGATTCCGGCAAGAACATTGGCAAATTCAACAGGTGATTGCATATCTGTCTCCATGTTTCTATTTATAGAAACATACGAAATTTCATTCCGGTTGTAAACTGTTTTTTTCTTATTTTTAAACTTTATAACGGATACCGGGGCACTGATTCCATACCCTATCATGCCATCGTCAGTTCAATGCCTTTCCGGCCCGGTGATATTCATATTAAACAAAAAAATTATTTTGAACCTATTCTGAAGATATGTTGTATTGTAATCTTGAAAAACAACTATAATCGGAGTTCCAAATAAAACAATGTCACTTAACATGTGTATTAATTACTTTACCATTAATAATATATTGCGATAAACAATTGGAATTTCAAGTATATCTTGCAAAAATCACTCTGCCTGTTTACATTTTGTCAACATTATGACATCACCTATTTTACCAAATTGCCCCTTCTGTGGAGCCGGAATTCAACATTTTATCGGACATGTTTCCGGTCATTACGCATATTATTGTACCCATTCAAAAAAAATGATTGTTCTATATGAAGCCCTTCATGAAAAGATTACAGAAACGGGACTTGATGCAAATATAAAAAAACGTGTCAAAGAGTATATCCTTTCATCCGATGAATTCGAAATTCACCTCACCTTACAAAAAGTCCGTTCCTTCGAATCCGAATTCAGTCTGAAATAGCATCTTTTTCAAATATCTTTGAGTGTCTTTTTATTTGTTTTCATTGACTGTTGAAAGTTTTAATTTAGTAGGTTTTTTGGGAAGGGTGACCGAGTTGGCTTAAGGTGCACGATTGGAAATCGTGTGTACGGCAAAACCGTACCCCGGGTTCAAATCCCGGCTCTTCCGCAACATGAAAACCGGTAATACCGGTTTTCTACGTTTAGATGTTTAAGACGCATAGATGTTAAGAGGTTGGGTAGAACAATGTTAAGAAGAAATAATATTTTTTAGAGCTTCTATATAGTGAAAAACTTATGTTTATGTGCCCCCGGGGATAAAATAGACCTTCGCCAGATTAAAAGCAAGATTATGCTATATTTTATATATTAGTAGTGCGATATCTCCCATCTAACTTATTCTTTCCATCATACTGCTGTGATCTCATGCCGTTTCTTTCGATTTAACACAAGGGTAGAGACCACTGCCACAATCAATGCTACGATAAAGGTCAAAAAGCGGGCTGTGATTCGGCTTTCCATTCCCGAACTAATCCAGATAATTGTAAAAAGCATGCCGCTGATAATCGTTATAACAACGGCCATCCCATGAAAACGTTTCCAAAAAAGGGTCAATAAAATGATGACTGAAAAAGTCCCACCAATACCGGCCCAGACATATCCCACAAGTGTATAAATAAGATTTGACGGAGTAATGTAGGCTAAAAGAAGCGCAACAACAGCCAATATGGCTGTTATACATCTGGCATAACCTAATGATTTCCTTGATTGTTGTTTCAGAATGTTTTGGGAAAGTTCTGTTGCAGATAAAATGAGCAACGAATCTGCAGTGGAAATCATTGCAGCAATAGCACCTGTAATCAGGATGGCCGCAAAAGCCGGTGGGAAAACTGTGAGCATCACTTTTGGCATGACTGTTTCCGGATCTGAGAGTCCCTGTGGACCAAAAATAGCAATGCCAATCCAGCCGATACATAAGGCGCCTAAATATGCAAACACGGTCCAGATAACACCCACATTCCTGGCTTTAATCGCCTGTTTTTTATCCTTGATGGCCATAAATCGCATGCTCAATTGGGGTTGGCCGCCCAAATATCCAAAAAACCACGAAAAACCACCCATGATGGCAATACCGGCAGTAAAACCAGAAACACCACCTGTTATTGAACTGTATGAACTTCCGGCCAATCGGAGTGCTTCCGGTAAACTTCCGGCAAAAAGGCCAGGATGATTTTTCAGATAGAGTAATCCTGCAAGAGGTCCCAATATAAGGGTTACAATCATGACAATTGCCTGGATAACATCCGTATAAACAACTGAACGAAAACCGCCATAGACGGTATATGGAACAATAATACAGGCTGTTAAGAGCATACCCAGCGCCGGATCCATACCAAACATGGCATTCAGGGTTTTCCCGCCACCCAGAAATTGAGCTCCTACATAAAAGAAAAAGAAAAAAACAATCATAAAGCTGCTCACTATACGAATCGGCTTTTCCATTGCTCCATGTCGCCTGGCAATAAACTCAGTAAAACTATTTACATCATATTTTTTCGCCTCTTCCTGCAAACGGAATGCAATCAGCCACCAGGCTACAATAATACCTGTAACACATCCAACAGCCGTCCAGACACTGGTAAGTCCTGCCGCATAAGCAAAGCCCGGAAGTCCCAACAGAGCCCAGGAGGATTCTCCAGTTGCTCTTTCACTCAAAGCTGCAACCCATCCTGACAGATTGCGGCCTGCAATAGCATAATCCTTCTGAGATTTGACCTTACGCCCCTGCCAGATTCCCCAACCAATTAAAAAAGACAAATAAACAACCATTACAAGGATGATTTGCGATTGATCAGCCATAGATCCTCCACTTACATAATGATTATATTAATTATTAAAGATTTAAAATTCAAGCTCTTTGATGTCCAAATGTTTAAACGTAAAGATGTTTAGATTTTTTAAGATTAAAGGTTTCAACAAATTTTCTTATTTCATCCCGTACTCGCCGGTATACATCAAGAATAGATTCCTCATCGGTCCATCCTTTCGTTATATATGGCGGATCGTCAAAACTTTGATGAATGCGTTTCACATTTCCCGGAAAGTAGGGACAGTTTTCACGTGCAGAATCACAAACCGTAATCACAACATCAAAATCAATACTCTTGAGCTCGTCCGTCAGCTTGGATCTGTATCCGGAAATATCCACACCCGCTTCTGCCATCACTTTTACAGCCCGAGAATTGAGTCCATGGGATTCTATACCGGCGGACCAGGTTTCAAATTCATTCCCCCGCAAGTATCTGAACCATCCTTCAGCCATCTGGCTCCGACAAGAGTTGCCTGTGCATAAAACCAGCAATTTTTTCTTATTCATAATCCCCTCCTATGAAATATTTCAGGCTATAATCAATGTATAAAAACCGGCAATCAAAATTAAAACACCGCAAACCTTTCGAACTTTATCAATAGTATTGGATTTCTGATTCCAGTTCAGATAATCACTGACCCACCCGGAAAGGGTCCCGGCTATAATAATCACAGTAACATGTCCTGCACTATATAAAAGAATCAAAGACGTGCCTAAAACACTCTTCTCTGGACCCATCTTAAAGATCACGCCAAAAAGGGGAGCCAAAAAAGCAAATGTGCATGGCCCTAAAACTACACCAAACATAATTCCAAGGATCAGTGCACCCCAGAGTCCCCACCTTGAAAAATCCGGAATTTTAGCTTTAAACCCGTTGAACTGAATAACATCCAGAAAGAGAAGTCCTGCCAGCAAAAACGCAAAGGCAAAAATATAAGTCGTTACAGGTCCTGTATCTCCCGCCAGTCTTACTGCCGCCAGTGTCAGGACACTTGTTAACACAATCGTTAAAAGCATACCCATAGAAAAGAGGGTGCTGATTTGAAATCCTTTAAAAACCGAAATTTTTTCCTGTCCGTTAACATATCCTGCAACCAAAGGTACAGCCGTCAAATGACATGGACTCAATAAAAGACTCATTACGCCCCACACAAATGTAGTTACCATTGTCAAAAAGAGTCCTGATGAACCACTTAGTAACTTTGTTATTGTATTGAAAAAACCTTCCATAAAACCTTTCAACAGTTTGATTATTACACCGGTTTAAAATGTATAACCCATGTCACTTCAGATTTGGAAAATATTACTTTTTGCCAGAAACCCTTCGTGTCTGAAGAGTTCCTTCCCCTCGGAATCAAGTAAAATTTGTGTAGGGATAACACGAATACGATATTCCTGTGCTTTTTCAGGAAATTCATTTACATCATAAAAAATCACATTCATTCTACCCGCATATTCAGTGCGGAGTTCTTCAAGTATGGGTTCCATCTTTTTACATGGAATACAATTTTTAGAACCTAAATCAATGAATGAAGGGATTCCTTTGTCTTGATTTTGTATTGTGACGGATGCTTCAGTCGTGCCGGAAGTCCCCAAAATTTTCGTAAAAATAATTCCTATTATAATAACACAGACAGATATTATAATTAAAATGCGGGATTTTTTATTCATCGGTTCTCCTCCTTTATAATAAACAGTAAAAATTCTTTAAATACAAATGGCACGTATTATTCTTTAAGATACTTTTTTATATCCTCAACGGAAGAAACCCGGCCGGAGGATTTCAACTGTTCATCAATCACCAGTGCCGGTGTCATCATTACCCCGTATTTTTGATATTCCTTCCAGTCTGAGATTTTTTCAATTTGATGTTCAAGATTTAATTCTTTGGCCGCTTCTTCAGCATGCTGAGCCAGTTTGTGACATTTTGGGCATCCACCACCAAGAATTTTTATTTTTTTCATTCTTCCCCTTTCTTTCAAGATTTTTGTTTTTTTTATTCTGTTTTCAAGATCCTTTTTTGCAGTTAATAAAATTTTGTTCCGCTTAATAAAATTTTTGACGATCCGAGTATCTGGAAATTCAATTGCATCATAATAACACCATACTTTACATGATGTACATCCAACCATGCATTGCAAAGGCCTTGCAACTACTGCAATATTTTGATTCACATCAAAATCAAACACATCCCTGCTACAACTTGTAACACACATCCCGCATCCTGTACATTTGTCCGTATCAATCATAGGATGCCATGTAATGTTTTCTCTGGGAATGCCCTTCCATTTAGCATATTTATCTGATGATGTATTATTCGTTTTATTTTCTGTCTTTGGACACAATTTGATCACAAAATCACGAATCTGTTCCTTAGACCAGATATGTCCCTGGCAGAGTATTTTATCATCGACTATAAGCGCAGGAGTCAAAAGAATTTGTTTATCTTCAATTTTCAAAATTTCATCCATTGTGTGAATAATATCTATCTGACACGTCAGTTTCAATTCATGGAGAATTTCTTCAACATTATTTTTCAGGTGCCTTTGAATAGGGCTGTCTTTGCCGATTATTATAATTTTCATAATGTTTCCCTCTTTCAGACTTTCTTGTTTAAACAATACGTTTCTTTATATCTGTAAACCAATATTGGGTTTTCAAACAGATGCGGACCAGCATTAGCATGACTGGCACCTCGATTAAGACTCCGACAACTGTTGCAAGTGCGGCACCTGATGACAATCCAAAAAGCATAACTGCTGTTGCAAGAGCGACTTCAAAGTGGTTTGAAGCACCTATTATAGCTGAGGGAGCAGCATCTCTGTAATTAAAATTCAGGATTTTTGCCAGACCATATCCTAACCAGAATATCAAATTTGTTTGAATAAATAAGGGGATGGCAATCCATAATATTGTCAGGGGGTTGGCTGCAATTACAGCCCCTTTAAAACTAAAAAGCAGAATCAGTGTCACAAGTAAAGAAATGATAGTTACCGGAGTAAGGTAATGAAGAAACTTTTGCTCAAACCAATGTACTCCTTTTGCTTTAATGATCCACTTGCGTGATAAATAACCGGCTACGAGAGGAAGCGCCACATATATTAATATAGATAAAAGAAACGCCTTCCATGGAACCGGAAGTTTGCCTACGCCAAGGAGAAAACCACCCAAAACACCATATAGCACCAACATGGTTAATGAGTTTATGGCAACCATTACCAGAGTCAGTCCATCATTTCCTCTTGCAAGAAAGCTCCAAACCAAAACCATAGCCGTGCAAGGTGCAACACCGAGGAGAATAGTTCCTGCAAGATAACTGCGCCAGAGGGGTATTTTCAGCATTTTTACGCCTTCATGCAGTACCACAGTGCCTGCCCCATGGGATGTACCAACCGGAAGATGTAAACCAAAAGGCATTTTGACCAGATCCGTTGCATCCACACCAATAAAAGAGCGAAACAATATACCTAAAAACAAATAAGCAATTGCATACATGGTAAAAGGTTTAATTGCCCAGTTAATGAAGAGAGTTAAAAGGACAGGTTTGCCACTTTTTCCGGCTTGCACAACCTCAGAAAAATCAATTTTAACCATGATGGGATACATCATAAAAAAAAGACAAATAGCAATTGGAATGGAAACCACGGGGGCATTTCCCACATAAACAGACATTCCATCCAGAGATTTAGCCGGGCCGGGGGCAATTTTTCCAAGAAGAATACCAGCGAGTATACAGAGTCCAACCCAAAGCGTCAAATAGCGCTCGAAGATATTGCTCATTTTTCGCTCATGTGGTTCCATCAATCAGTCTCCAATTTTTGAAAGGAATGTAAGATATTGCATCTCTTTCTTTACAAGCTTCCGAAAATCATTCCGCTGATGGTAGCCATTACAATAACCAGCAGAACAAAAACCAAAGTTTTTTTCGTCCCAAGCACACTCCGGATAACCAGCATATTAGGCAGACTTAAAGCAGGCCCGGCCAAAAGCAGAGCCAGTGCAGGACCTTTTCCCATTCCTGCGCCTATGAGTCCCTGGAGAATGGGAACTTCCGTCAAAGTGGCAAAATACATAAACGCTCCGGCAAAGGAGGCAAAGAAATTAGCCCACAGAGAATTACCGCCGACAGCACCTTCCACCAACGCAGAAGGAATGAGTCCTTCATGGCCGGGACGGCCCAGCAAGGCTCCGGCAATCAGAACACCTAATAAGAGCAGCGGCAGAATTTGCTTTGCAAATTCCCAGGATGCCCCAAACCAGTCTGAGGTTTCACCTTTATCCGTGCTGGTAAATGCCGAGAGTCCCACCACACCGGCAGCAAAAACCAGCGCCGGTTGACCGGGATATAACAGAGCTAATAAAATAACAGAGACGGCAGTAACGGCGACCTTCCACCACACCAAGCCAAACCAGAGAACCAGGATAACAGCAAGTCCGGAAGAAAAAAGAGCCGTGACAATCCATTTGGCCTGAAAAATAACTGCCCACATTCCAGTGTTTTCAGTCGAAGCACCCCAATTGGCAAAGACAAGGATTCCAATAAGAGAAATAAAAAAGAGAATATTCTGAATTCCGCTTCTGGAATTACCCTTTTCGGGAATAGCCATCTCCGTGGAAACCCCGTTTTTCTCCTCCTTCCTGAAAATCACATGCATCAGGAGTCCGATAACAATACTGAAAACAATTGCACCCACTGCCCTGGCTATACCCATTTCAAGCCCTAACACACGGGCTGTCAGAATAATAGCCAACACATTAATAGCCGGCCCTGAATAAAGAAACGCCGTTGCCGGTCCCAGTCCGGCTCCCATCCGGTAAATCCCTGAAAAAAGAGGCAGAACGGTACAGGAACAAACAGCCAATACGGTTCCGGATACGGATGCTACACCATAGGCCACAACTTTTTTGGCCTGGGAACCCAGATATTTCATAACCGCACCCTGACTGATAAACATAGAAATGCCACCTGCAATAAAAAAGGCCGGAATCAGACAGAGCAATACATGTTCACGTGTATACCATTTTACCAATTCAAGCGCCTCGAGAACTGCATTGTTAAAACGGGGATGTCCAACAGGCAGATAATATAGAGCCGGAAAGACAGAAACTATCCAAAGCAAAGGTTTCCATTCTCGTTTCCAAATCACTTCAATTCTCCTTCTCTGATTCAGCGTGAGAAATCATTTTAGACCCCTCTTCCAGATTGGATTCAATAATATTCAAAGCACATTCTGTAAATTGGAGAATACAGGGTGTTTTCAGATGATAAAATACTTGTTTCCCCCGTTTCTCATCCTTTACAATACCAGCCTCTTTCAGAATAGACAGATGTTTGGAAATCGTGGATATATCGGCACCGATCTCCCGGACAAATTCACACACACATTTTTCCCCCTTTAACAACTTTTCCGCCATGTATAAACGGGAGGGATGAGCCAAAGCTTTTAAAATCTTTGCCTTGGCCTCGTATAATCTTTTTTCGTCTTCGCGCATCTTTCCTCCTATAATTGGTTGGTCATTTTACCAAATAACTAATTATTAAACAAGAATTTTTTCTTCATTTATTCAGAACAAATTTTCCTTTTGACATAAACTCTTGGATCCACTTCCATCCGCCGAAATAAAAATATCAACCCAAAACCGGACTCTTTATTCAAAGCGTGAATTCATCACTCAGAACTCATCACCACTCTAATGGTTGTCCCCTCCCCTTCTTTTGACCGTAAAACATATATCCGCCCACGATGATATTCTTCAAAAATCCTTTTCGTCAGTGAAAGACCAAGTCCCCACCCTCTTTTTTTCGTGCTATATCCCGGCTTAAAAATAGTTTTCCAGAGAGATTCAGGAATTCCTTTTCCGGTATCACTTACATCAATGATAATTTTCTTCCCGTTTTGCTCCATAACACGCACTTCAATCTGCCCGGCATTGTCACCAATGGCATCCACGCCATTTTTAATCAGGTTTTCCATTCCCCATTCAATCAGATCACGGTTCCCCCGGATTTTCCGATTTGTTTCAACATGGAATGTTATTTTCAGCTGTTTGTTTTTTTGGGGGATACGTCTTTCCATATACTGTTTTACATGATTCATCACATTCTGCAAATCAATCAGCTTTTGCTGACCCCGTGAACCAATTTGTGAAAACCGGTTTGAGACTTTTTCAAGTCTGTGGATATCCACATCCATTTCATCAAAAATCTCGTGATGGGCCCTGAATGTCTCCCGGGCTAATGTGAGCCATCCCATCAGCGAACTAATTGGAGTACCCAATTGGTGAGCCGTCTCCTTGGCCATACCGACCCAGATGAATTTCTTCTCACTGCTCCGGATATACTGAAAGACCATAAAGCCGACAAAAATCAGCAGAATGGCTCCACCCAGTTCGATATAGGGCATCCATTTCAATCGACGAATAGTGGAACTGTCCCCGTAATGTATATAACCTACAACCAGGGTATCGTATGTAAGGGGCACTGGTTCCGTATAGCGATCCATTATGTTGACTCTCTCGATGAGGGTTCTGTGAACAGCCGGGGACATGCGTGTCGTATCGGGAATGCCGGGGACATTCTTCCAGGCACTGATTTCATGATTTTGACGACCTGTGACAATAATCGGAAATGAAATACGCGTTAAAATCTCGTCAAATAAAAAACTGAAATCGGTAAAATTCTCCTCACTGGCAATGCGGGCATATAATTCTGTATAAAACAGAAGAACATCCTTTGCTTCATGCCGTAATTCGTGGACGTTTTTCTGGGAGTAAAAAAGAATTCCCAGAATGAACAAAAAAGAGACAGCACCCAACAACATTTTTATACGGAGAGAATTAATCATGGTATGGAATCCTAATTTATATTTCTGATAACATAAGTTACACATATTCATGTCCCGAAAAAATATTCCGAATATAAAACCAATTAAAATTCTTTCCCCTTTGAAGCCTGATAAAAATTCATCTAATTTTATTCAATCATAAATAACAAAACAAGGGGGCTGGTCATGTCCGGTTACGAATATACCATGGGTAAAGTAGTGGATTTAAAGGTCGAGCAAAAGAAAACACTGGAAACACCCGTTCTTAAGGCAAACCTGATTTTAAAATCCATGTATCTGATGATGAATCTTTTGTACGGTTTTAAGCGGACCCTTCCAAAATTCATGATTATTGAAGTGTTGGCCCGGTATCCCTATTGGGCCTGGGAAAGGGGCGGATATAAAATTGTCACAAAATCCCATACCCACTCACGCTGGGCTAAACGACATGAATCTGATATAGCCTTGTACCTGATCAGTCTTGGCAGGGAATCCCAGGATATTGAACAGTGGCATCTGATGCTGATTCAGGATATAATGAAACAGAAAAAACTCCATCTGGGATGGTTAAAAAAAGTCTTTCTTCCCCGGATTATAACCGGGGCCTACTATTATCTGACACGCATTATGTGGTGGATGAACCCAAAATGGAGCTTTCGGATGAATGCCGCTTTTGAATCCCATGCAGAACATGAATACATGAAAATTGTTCAGGAACATCCCGAATGGGAGAATGAACAGATTGAGAGTGAGTATTTTGAATTCTATCCAAAACAGAAATCCATGGCAGATCTATTTCGCCGGATCGGCCTGGATGAACGGGATCACATGTACCATTCCCTGGAAGGGATGGAGAGGATGAGAAAGTGATGGTGAAACGCGTTCTTGCTATTATTCACTTTTCCTGCCAATCCTCTCCCGTAGATTACGGAACCATCATAAGTTCAACCGGCACTTCAGGAACCAGTCCCCGTTCAGAAGCCATGGACAGAAAGCGCCGGATAGCCTCCCGTCCCCTTTTCCCGTAGTCAATGGTCAAATCGTTGACATACATAGAGACAAATTCACCGGCACGCTGTGCATCCATTTCACCGGCATATTTCATAGCATAAGTGAGCGCCTCATCCTTATGTTCAATCGCATATCGTATGGCCTCACGAAGAATATTATTTAATTCGTGCATCGTCTTATCCCCAAGGTCTCTGCGGACCACATTCCCCCCCAATGGCAGGGGAAGTCCGTCAGTCAGATTGTACCACCATTCCCCAAGATTGATCACCGAATATAACCCCCGGTCTTTCCAGGTAAGTTGTCCTTCATGGATAATAAGCCCTGCCTCTATCTCTCCCTTTTCAACAACCTCCATGATCCTGTCAAAAGGCATAACCACCGTTTTAATGTGGGGATTCCAAAGCTTCAGGGCCAGGTATGCCGATGTTTTCAACCCCGGGACTGCAACGGTTGCCTTAGAAAGAGCATCAGGATCCATAGGTTCACGTGTGACAATCATGGGGCCATAATTATCCCCCATGCTGGCGCCACAGGTCATCAAGGCATACTTGTCGGCAATATACGGAAAGGCATGTATGGATATGGCGGATATTTCAAAACGACCGGTTTCCGCATCGTCATTCAGGGACTGAATATCGTTGAGATAATGATCAAATATATAGCCCCGGGTGTCAATCTTACCGGCGGCAAAAGCATAGAACATAAAGGCATCATCAGAATCCGGACTGTGAGCAATCATGATTTTTTTTCGCATTTACCCTCCGCTTTACATTTTTTATCACCTGAAAAGTCATTTAAATTCGCACATGTTTATGAAAAAAACAAACGATGGGAATTCTTTTTTGGCTCTGACAGGAAATCTCTTCCTTTTTCAGGTATCCCATGCTCTTTTTCAGGTTTCCCTCATTTGGACTGTGTTGGACATCAGCGGATCAAAACAGACGACGGGCCTTCTGGCATCTGCCGTTTATATGCCTTACCTCTTTTTCAGCCTTCCCGCCGGCATCTTTGCAGACGGAAAGAGTAAAGTGAGCATTATCCGATGGGTCTGCCTCTTGGAGGCCGGGATTGTTCTGCTGATACCCTTGTTACACAGTCTGGACAGCCTGTCCATCCGCGTGATGGGAATGATTGCTTTTATCCTGACCAGCGTGGCGGCTTTTTACAACCCGTCCCGTGATTCACTCATCCCTCTCTATCTTCCCGAATCCAAGCTCATCCGTGGCAACACCATTGTCCAGATAACCATACAAATCGCCTTTATCGCGGGACCGGTCCTTGCCGGTTACCTGATAGATCTGGTGGGAGCCGTCCGGGTATTTATTTTGATTGGAATCCTCTTTCTTTTCGCTTTTATCACGGGATTTTTGATGAAACATCCGGCCCGGGAAAAGGATATCCAGATTCAATCCCTGGATATGCGGACATTGACAGATATCCTGGAGACCCTAAAAAACGACCCTGTCTTAATCTGGTTGTTAATTATCACCGTGGTGGATAATCTGTTCATTATGGGTCCGGCCGTTGTGGGTATGGCTATCCTGGTCCGGGAAGTTTTTAATGGCAGCGCTTCCGACTGGGCGCTGTGTGAAACTTTCCTGTCTGTCGGGATGATTGTCACTTCCCTCTTTCTCATGAGATGGGGACGTAAAATCCCCCTGGGAATCATGCTCATTACCGGTATCATTATGGACGGACTAACGTACATCCCGGTGAAATGGGCATCGACCATTCCTCTGCTCTGGGCTATTATTTTCTTCCATGCTCTCTTCATCCCCTTAGTCATTGTGGGCAGGACCACCATTATTCAGAAAAGAGTCCCCCATTCCCTGCAGGGACGATTTTTCAGTCTTATCGCCATTTCCGTCGTTGGGCTGACAGCTGTATCCACCGCGTTAACGGGACTTGCTACTGAATACATCCCTGTCCGTGATCTTTTTGCATATATCGGGGTTCTGGCTGCCGTAACCGGAGGCTTTGCTCTCTTTTATAAACCTCTCAGAACATTACAAAACACTTAGCAAGACACTCTGCACTCTATGGAAGAAACACTTAAAATCATACTTCTTGCCATCACCGGCCTTGCCGCAGGTTTCATCAATGTCAACGCCGGGGGAGGATCGACCATCACCCTGCCGGCCCTGATTTTTCTCGGGCTGGACAGCACCCTTGCCAACGGGACAAACAGAGTAGGCATTCTGTTTCAGAATATTTTTGCCGTAAAATCCTTCCGGAATCAGGCCGTGCATCATACCCGTGAAAGTCTCAAACTCTCTGCAGCCACCCTGCCCGGTGCCATCCTGGGCTCTTTTCTCTCTATCCAAATATCGGATGTGTGGTTTGAACGGCTTCTGGCCATCATTATGGTAGGCATTGTCATCACCATGATCATTCCCCGGGGAAAAATATCACATGAACGAACATCTCCCCATCCTCAACACCGTTTTGCCGGAATGGTCGGACTCTTTTTTATCGGGTTTTATGGCGGTTTCATCCAGGTTGGCGTAGGATTTTTACTTATGGCTGTTTTGTATCACGTGTTAAAATTGAACCTTGTCTATGTTAACATGCACAAAATGTTCATCGTCGCCATTTATACTATCCCTTCCATCATTATTTTTTCATTGTCAGGAAATATTCACTGGCTATATGGCCTGATTCTGGGCATCGGAAATGCTATCGGCGCCTGGTGGGGCGCAAAAATTCAGGTCAAAGGCGGTGAGACAATTATCAAAGCGATTCTTGCTGTTGCAATTTTGATGATGGCAATAAAATTGATTATTTAACTCTCAAATAAGTATTCCCGCAAGTGTTGCCGTTGTCCAGCTTGCCAGTGCGCCGCCGAACATGGCCTTCAGAGCTACTCTGGAAAGATCGGCCCGCCGGTCTGGTGCAAGAGCGCTTATACCTCCCAATTGTATGGCAATGGAAGAGAAATTGGCAAACCCGCATAAAGCATAGGTAGAAATTATCTGAGCTCTTTCACTTAAAACATTTGCATGGATATAGGTCCCCAGGTTACCATAAGCAACAAATTCATTCAGTGAAAGCTTAATACCCAGCAGGTTTCCCACAAGGTAAGCTTCTTCCCAGGGGACACCCATGACAAAGGCAAGAGGTCTTAAAAGATTTCCGAAGAGTGTTTTCAGGGAGCCGGGGAAAATACCGGCATATTCTTTTGTGATGGGTGATGAAATGGTTTTGGCGGTATACTCATAGATGGCACCTCCCAGGAGTCTTCCGTCAATAAGCATGTCCAGCCAGTTTAAAAAGACATCAATAACAGCAATTAAAGCGATAAATCCCAGGAGCATGGCGCCTACATTCACTGCCAATTTCAATCCGTCGGTAATTCCCGATGCGGCGGCATCTATTACATTGGCATTCCGGGGCATTTCCGGCATTTCCACCTTCCCGGCGGTCTTGGATTCCTGTGTTTCGGGAAAGATAATTTTACCTATCACAAGAGCCGCCGGAGCAGACATAACGCTGGCGGCAATCAGGTGTCCGGCATTAATCCCCATGGCAATATAGCCTGCCAACACGCCGCCGGCAATGGTGGCAAAACCGCCGACCATAATGGTTAAAAGCTCGCTGTTTGTCATATCCTTAATGAAGGGTTTGATCAAAAGGGGGGCTTCCGTTTGCCCCACAAAAATATTAGCCGAACAACTGAGGGTTTCAGCCCCGGATGTCCCCATAGTCCATTGCATAAAACGAGCCATGGCCACAATCACCTTTTGCATAATCCCCAGATGATAGAGAATGCTCATAAATCCCGCAAAAAAGATAATTGTGGGAAGCACCTTAAATGCAAACTGATACCCGAATCCGGGCCAGGTATCTACAACCGGAAAAAAATATTTTGCTTCAACCAAATTCCCGAAAAGAAATGCAGCGCCATAGTTGGACATATTGAGAAATGCGGCTACTTTATCACTGAAGGACTGAAAAATCAATTCCCCGTCATATCCCCGACTTATGGGGAGGGTAAAAAGTGCAACGGTAAAAAGACGGGAAAGGGCTCTGGAAAAGGAAATGTTTTTCAGTCTTTTGAAAAGGATGATTCCCAACAGCAATAGCAACAAAACCAGGGCACCATCGGCAATTTTATAAACAAAAAACCACGCAATTCCGGGGATAAGTGTCCAACTGATCCCTTTCAGAATCGCCAGCCCCCGTTTTTGAGGTATTACAAGTTCTTCCCTAAACTGAAACAGGATAATAAGAAAGGCCAGAACTCCCATTCCCATAAAGCTGAACATGCCTTTTTGAAGAATAATCACGGCAAAAAGCAATTGCAGGCCCATGCCCCAAATGACTGTCCGGATTTGGATTTTTTTCCGTTCGTAGGACATAAGCCAGGCAATAAAAAGCAGGATTAACATTCCAAGTAGACTGATTAGTTTCATAAGAGGTCCTTTTTCAAAAAATTCCTATTCTTCGTCTTTCGGTGGTTCAAAACAGTGGCGGCACCGGGCTTCATAAATCTCATCGGCCCCCACTTCAACCAATTTGTCTGAACGGGTCAACCGTTGTGTATAATTTGCAGGAGACCCGCACCGCATGCAGATCGCCAGAGGTTTGGTAATATATTCCGCCAGAGCCAGGAGTTCAGGCATGGGAGGAAAGGGACGGCCCCGGTAATCTTTATCCAGCCCGGCAATAATCACCCGTTTCCCGCTGTCGGCGAGTTTTTGCACAATATCCACTATATCCGTACTTAAAAACTGAACCTCATCAATACCGATAACCTGGGCAAAAATGGCATGCTGAAGGATGTCTTCCGGTTTGTCGATAACAATACTGGGCAATTGCAACTGGCTATGACTGACAATATTTTCGTCATCATAGCGATTATCGATCCGGGGTTTGAATACCACAACCTTTTGTTTGGCAATTTGTGCCCGACGAAGACGCCGGATTAACTCTTCTGTCTTACCACTGAACATACTGCCGCAGATCACTTCGATCCAGCCGCCTTTGTGAGGATACCAGTCACCGACCATGAGCTTCCCTTAATAACCATTTTATTTTCGTTTTCAACACATCTATTGCCACATAATTTTCCGCCCCCTGGGGGATAATGATATCCGCGTACTTTTTACTCTGTTCAACAAATGTCTCATGCATGGGGCGGACCGTTTTATAATACTGGGTAATTACGTTTTCCACGTTTCTTCCCCGTTCGTGGATATCCCTCTGCAAGCGGCGTATAAAGCGCACATCCGCATCTGTATCCACGTAGATTTTGATATCCAGAAGGGATCGCAATTCAGGATTGTCCAGTATAAGAATGCCTTCCAGAATAATCACCGGCTGAGGATAAATACGGCGGGTTTTCTCCATTCTGGAATGAGTTTTATAATCATACTGGGGCACATCGACAGGCTCGCCTTTTCTAAGGGATTTAAGCTGGTCTATGAGCAACGAAAATTCCACAGAATCGGGATGATCAAAATTCCAGTCTGACACTTTAATCCGGGAATCCTCCGGGATATTCCGGTAATACCAGTCCTGTTCAATGACAATGGCCCCCTTGTCCTTAAAATCCCGGGCCAGCGCTTTGGCTACGGATGTCTTACCTGATCCACTGCCCCCCGCCAGACCGATGACGACACACTTTGCATCATCCATGTTTCAACTTCTTCTCGTCAAAGGCTGCCGGCAGAAGTTCTGATGTTTTCATCCGCCGGGTCACCGTTCCTGATTCATCAACCATAATCACATCCATATCACCGCAGATATCCCAAAGGACCTGCCTACAGGCACCGCAGGGACTCACACCGCCGGGACTTGCCACAACCAGGCGACGGAAGGATTTCTCTCCATCGGCTACTGCCCGGGCTACGGCATTCCGCTCGGCACACACGGAGAGTCCATAAGAACTACTCTCTATGTTGACTCCGGTGTAAATTTTCCCATCCTTCCCTTCAAGGGCTGCCCCCACATGAAAACGGGAGTACGGCGCATGTGCCTTTACCCGCACTTCACAAGCCGCCCGGATTAACTCGTCATCATACTTCTCTTTCATACAACCGATCCTGTATTTTATTATTCCATAATGTGAAATTTAATGATTTTTTTCTGCTCATGCCCCGCATTATCCCGGATGATCCATTGAAGGATATGCTCACCTTCCGGCAATTGTCGGGGCATTTCAACTGAGACTACCTGCGTGGGCGCATTGTAGTAGTATATCATCCAGGTTCCGTTTATGGTTACCACCAGATTCTCGGCATCTATACCGCTCAAATTATCCGATACTTTAATCCAGGCCTTTTTCAAATCCTTCAAATAATAATATCCCCCGTCTCCCGGAAAAATTTCATCAAAAACCGGCGGCTCCAAATCCCTTATAAGAGCATAGGTTCCACATGACTGCGTGCAAGTCCGGTAATAGTCTTTTTCCGGCTCGGGATCTTTCCGGACAAGAGACCACTTTCCCTCGCCTTTTGCCCGGTATAAACCGGTTTGATCATGATAAGGATAGGTCGGATCACTCCTGAGAGCAATTTCCAGGACGCCATTTAAAGGCTGGTCCATCGGGTGAAGAGAATAGATCTTCGAAACAATTTCTCCTCCTTGTGGGTCATCTCCCTTTTCCTCTTCACGGATCCAGAAAACCACATCCCGAAAAAAAGTCCTTTCCGGAATCACCACACCGAAGCGTTCATCTTCAGACCGGAATGAAACTTTTTCAGCCGTCTTTACAACATGGGGGGAAATATTCCAAACCATTTCCCATGCATTCCTGTGATAATCATAAACATTTAGCTTGTGATATGTTTCAAATTCTTCCGGTGGAATCAAAGCTGTCCGGGCACGGTTAGCCGAAACCACCTCCCAGTCCAGCGGTGTGCAGGCCTCTCCTTCCAAAGATAAAAGTAATGAAGGGGGCAAAACCATGCTGGATTCAATTTCAAAAAGGACACCGGCGGAAAAATGACGGGGTATGACCCGGATTGCTGCTTTCGGATATCTTTCCGGGTCGTAGAAATGTTTCAGGAGGGGAGGTGGAACCGGTCCGTGTTTTGGGATAACCCGGAGGAGCAGGGCGCAGTTATCTTTCTCTGCTTTAATTTTCAGGATTCCATTTAACAGAGAACCAAGGGTCTTGCTGACTTGTGCTTCTTTATGGCCGTAGGGATTATACCGTTCAATCAGGAGTTCGGCACCCGGATAACGTTGATGATAGCTTGAGTCCACGGAAACGATGTATATATCCTCCTGCTTTTCAACACTGCAGGGATTCTCCGGGGTTTCAGAACCTTTCAGTATGATTTTCACACCTGAACGGTTTCCGTTGGCATCCCGGACCTGGATAACGCAGGTGTGAACTCCATCTTCCACGGTCAGGTATCCCCCGTTTTCACTGTGGTAAAAGGAGAGTTCTTCAGTACTTTCAAAAGTAAATAAACGATAAAATACGCCATTCCCTTCATAGAACAGGCGGTAATTCCGGTCCTCATACATCCAGTGGGTCTGATCCCAGATCAGTTTGTCAAAACGGCTTTCAAAAAGATTTTTACCGTCTAAGTAGAGACTGATGGAATATACCCCGTTTTTGTTATGGGGATAATTCCCCCTATCCCAGGTTTTTAAACCGAGGCCGAAGGTCCCTTGAAGATATACTGTATCATTCACCGTGTATATATTTCCCTTATCCGGTGCCAGGGGGAAAATCATTCCTTCCGCAGAACCGTTTACACGGGCTCCCGGGCTCAGGGGGATAAATGCAATTTCCACCGGTTCCGGCGCCACGTCATCTTCAATGGGAAAACCATTCAGGAGAGGATTGATGGGATAATTGGACGAATCCCTGATTTCAAAATGGATATGAGGGATAACCGTTCCCGAATGACC
Source organism: Candidatus Neomarinimicrobiota bacterium (assembly GCA_021157965.1). NCBI lineage: Bacteria > Pseudomonadati > Fidelibacterota > Fidelibacterota bacterium. The sequence continues at coordinate 296,539 of JAGGVO010000041.1, read as the reverse complement.
GGAACAGGCAACAATATCCCCTTTCCGGACAGGATATTCACCGGGATTCAGAACCAGATCCAGAAAGGCTTTTTTCGTAGAAAGTTGTTCACTTTGGACCCGGGAGGCAATACGGCCATGAAAGGAATCCAGATGAGCCAACACAGCAACCCGGTTATCTTTCAGGCGGATATACAGGGCTTTGCCATATCCTCCCGGACTCACGATCACACGCTCTATATACCCGTCATCGGGGGCATAGCACTCATATCCGTCCCGTGCCCAGGTTTTAATATCAATCCCCGAATGAAAATGTCCGCTCCGGGTTTCACCAAATGTCCCGCTGAGAAGTCGTGTGGCATCCGTGGGCCACAGATAATCACCGGCCATTCCCAGTATGGGAAAAAACAACAGGACTCCTTTAAGTAAAAATGCAATGCGCATAAATAACTATTTCTTCAGTTTCAGAAATTTCCGCTTCCCGATTTTAAGCACTGCTTCACCTTCAAAGGTGGGGAAAGCCTGAATATCAGTTATTTTTTCACCATCCAGGGACACACCGCCCTGTTTGATCAGGCGTTTGGCTTCGCCGGAAGAAGAAACCTGACCGGCGGCAACCATGATATCCAGAATCCTTTCATTCGGTGATACCGCATACTCATCCATATCATCCGGTACCCCGCCCTTTACAAAAACCTGGTTGAAATGATCCCTTGCCTTATCTGCATCTTCTTTGGAATGGTAGCGCCGAACCAGGTGCCAGGCCAGTTCGTGTTTGGCATCCCGGGGGTTTTCCCCAGCCTCCAGATCCTCTTTGATTTTCTCAATCTCCCGGGGGGATAAATCGGTGGTCAGGACAAAATAACGGAGAATCAACTCATCGGGTATGGAAAGGGTTTTACCGTACATTTCATCCGGAGAATCAGTCAGGGCAATGTAATTCCCCAGGGACTTGGACATTTTTTCCACCCCGTCGGTTCCTTCCAGGATGGGCATGGTCAGAATCACTTGGGGATCCTGGCCGTATTCCCGCTGAATATCCCGGGCAACCAGAAAATTGAATTTCTGATCTGTACCGCCAATCTCCACATCAGACCGTATGGCATAACTGTCATAGGCCTGGGCCAGGGGATACATGAATTCATGGACCGAGATGGGCATTCCTTCGGTGTATCGTTTCGAAAAATCATCCCGTTCAAGCATGCGGGCTACCGTGTATTTTGACGATAAAATGATGACATCCTCAAAGGTCAGTTTGTTCAGCCAGTCTGAATTATAACGTATTTCAAGTCGTTGAGAATCCAGAATAATTCCTGCCTGTTCAAAATAGGACCGGGCATTTTCTTTGGTTTCCTGCAGAGTCAGGGCCGGTCGGGTTTTACTTTTGCCCGAAGGATCCCCGATCATGGCCGTAAAATCACCGATAATCAGCACGGCCTGGTGCCCCAGATCCTGAAAATTCCTCAATTTATTCAGTACCACACCGTGACCGATATGCAGGTCCGGTCGGCTGGGATCGGCTCCCAATTTGATACGTAAGGGTTTTTTTGCCTTGATGGATTCTTCAATTTTCCGGACCATCTCCTCTTCCGGGAGAATTTCCTCCGTCCCTTTCCGGATCAGGTCCATCTGCTCATTCAGTGGGGGAAATGTGATCATAAGCTACCTTTTGTGTTTCATCATCCGCTCTATAGTCCGTTGGGATTCTTTCTCAGCCAGGTCCCTCCGTTTATCATAAAGCTTTTTACCTTTTACCAGAGCAATTTCCGCTTTAAGGTGATTTTTATTCCAATAGACTTTGAGGGGAACAATGGTGAGTCCGCCCTCTTCCTTTTTCTTTCGCAGTTTCCTGAGTTCATCCCGGCGGAGTAAAAGTTTCCGGGGCCTCAGGGGATCATGCTCCTCATATCCCAGATGGGAATAAGGGGCAATATGGCACTGGAGGAGGTAAAGTTCTCCCTCCTGGAAATAACAATAGGCTTCTTTCAGACTGATTTTTCCTTCCCGAATGGATTTCACCTCTGAGCCTTTTAAGGCAAGACCGGCTTCAAGGGTTTCCAAAATTTGATAGTCATGAAAAGCCCGCTTGTTTGTCACAACTGTTTCAGACATCGATGGAATTTAAAGGGAAAAGTGGAGTTTACCAATTACTTAGCGATATGTGAGCGCCCGGGGTATTTGTTCCGAATTCCCATTGAGGATCATGCCCACAAGTCCGTAACAGGTTACCAGAAAACTCCCTCCATAGCTGAGAAAAGGGAGCGGTTTCCCCGTCACGGGCAAGAGTCCAACTGTCATCCCGATGTTGATGAAAAAGTGGATCAGTAAAACCATGGTTCCACCCACAATAAGCATAGCTCCGAACTTGTCCCGGGCCTGATAAGCCATCCTGAACCACCGGGCAAAAAGGGTAAAGAACAGAATAAAGAGAATAACCACCATAAAAAACCCCAGTTCTTCGGCAATGACTGAAAAGATGAAATCCGTATGTTGTTCCGGAAGAAAACGCAGATGGGTTTGGGTTCCGGCCATAAAACCCTTTCCCCGCAGTCCGCCGGAACCGATGGCAATTTGTGACTGCAGCACCTGATATCCGGCACCCAGAGGATCCAGTTTGGCATTGAACATGGTGAGAATCCTGGTTTGCTGGTATGGTTTTAAATGGTTCCAGATCAGGGGCGTAATCAGTCCGGTTGCAATATTACCGATAAAAATTCCCACGGATGCAAAAATGTTGGCCTGGTTAAAAAAGATGATGATTCCCAGGATAATGCCCCAGATAGTAAAAGCCGTCAGATTAAAGGCTGCCACAATGGTGATCATGGGTGCGATCAGCAGAAAGATGTAATAAACCCTGTATCCTGATGCATAAAGCATTCCAATAAAAACGGCCAGATAAATAATAGATGTCCCCAGATCAGGCTGGATAAACACCAGAATGAATGGAAGGAGCGTTAAAAATAACGGTTTGAACACATACCGGAATACTTCTGTAGAATTTTTGGTTGTGGAAAAATACCGGGCTAAAATGAGAATAAGAATAAACTTCATAAATTCGGAGGGCTGGATCCTGACAATTTTCAAATCGATCCATCTGTTTGTTTCGGCAATAGTGCCTGAGGTGAAAAAGGGAATCAGCAAAAGCAAAACCCCCGCAATGTAAAAAAACCAGGCATTATTCAATAAAAACTGTTTGGGAATCACATACATCATGACAAAAAAAATGAGCCCTAAAAAGAGTGCAATCAGCTGAACGACAAACTGCAGGGACCAGTGTGATGATTCTCCCACACTGGACGCACTATAAATAGAAAAGAGTCCGATAATAGTTAATGCCAGGACAATAGCCAGTGTCAGGTAATCCAAATCCGATGTTTTTTCCCGTAGATGCTGGAGATAATTCATTAAAAAGTGCTCACTTTCCAGAAATAATCAAAAATTTTCCGGGCCATGGGAGCCGCAGAACCGCTGCCGGATTTCCCGTTTTCAACAAAGACAACAATAGCATAGGGGAATTGTTTGTCTTTCACAAAGCCGATAAACCATCCATGTGCATCTCCGTGAGGATTCTGGGCCGTACCGGTTTTACCGTACACGTCAAGATGAGGGATATTAACCACTTTTGCAGTCCCGTTTTTTCCGGCCACAACCCGTCTCATTCCTTCGTGGATTACATCCCAAACCCGGGGATGGATACCCTGAACAGAATCCTCCGGAAACGAGAGCATCCGGAGTGTCTCTTCTTTTTTATCATAAATTGCCCGGCCAACATGGGGTGTGATGATTTTACCACGGGTTGCCAAAAGACAGGTATATCGGGCCATGTCAATAGGTGTTACCAACACATCCCCCTGACCGATCACCATATTCAGCAACAATCCCACGGTCCAGCCGTTACGTTCGTATTTTGCATCCAGGTAACGGCGGTCCGGCAGGATACCTGCTTTCTCTTCAGGAATATCAATTCCTGTTAACGTGCCAATACGAAAGGCACTGCCATACCGGTGCCAACGTTCAAGTCCCACATCCTGAATCAGATTGTAAAAATAGACATTACAGGAATTTTCAATCGCACCATATAAATCCAGCGTTCCGTGTCCTGCCTTTTTCCAGCATTTGTATACCCTCCGCCCGAGGCGGTAGGACCCTGAACAGTAATATTGGTGGGAGGGAGAAATGACACGGTCTTCCAGAGCAGCTACCGCACAGATCAGCTTAAAAATGGATCCCGGCGGATACAATCCCTGAACCGTCCGGTTAATCAAAGGTTTACACGGATCATTCAGCAGGGCCAGCCAGTCCTCTGTCTCCACAGTGCCGGAAAAAATAGCGGGGTCAAATCCCGGCTGGGATGTCATAGCAAGGATTTCACCATTGGTATAATCCAGAACTGTTACGGAAAAGGGGAGAGTATCGGCAAGAGATTCAACATAACTCTGCAAATCTTTGTTAATGGTCAGGTAGAGGTCATTCCCAGGGACAACCGGGATACTTTTAGAAAAATCCTCTCCGAAGTCCATCCCGTAGGCGTTAATGCGGACATACCGGGTGCCATTGGTGCCTTTCAGCTCTTTTTCGTATGATTTTTCAACACCTTTGACGCCAACATAATCACCCGGACGGTATCCCTGATTCCTCAACAATTCAATGCTGTTTTTATCGATTTCGGCCGTGTACCCCAGGAGGTGCCCTGCCCGGATCCCCGGTGCATACTTCCGGGTCGGCCGGGATGTCAGGATAACGCCGGACAGTTCCAATTGATACTCCTGGATCAGGGAAACCGTTCTGAAATCCAGGCTGGATGCAATTTTAGACGGTCGGTAATACCCGTTCATGTTCTTTTCCATCCGCTTTTTCAGCGTTTCTGCCGGGATATCCAGAATATCCGACAAAACATCCCAGGTATGTTCACTCTGTTTAATTTCAAAGGGATAGACTTCCAGATCGTAGTTGGACTGATTATACACCAGGGGCCGGTTGTAGCGGTCGTAAATAATGCCGCGGGGTGCAGGGATATTATATTTACGATACATATTTTCAACCGCTTCCGAAGAAAGGTCCGAATATCTGCGAATCTGAAGATCATAAATTCTGTATAAAAGGATACCAAAAAGAATGATCGTTATCCCAATGAGGATATAGTATTGGACCGGTGTAAGTGTATTCTCATGTGATTGGGCCATTACTCAGTTTCCGGATAGAGCGAAATAAAATAATTCGCCAGTATAAAGAGTCCTCCCGTATAAAGAAATTCCGGCAGGCTGTAGTGTATTAATACATAATTAAAATCCACAGGCATTTCAATAAAGAGCACCCAATTGAAAATGACATGGCTTAAAAAAATCAGAAGCACGGATGAAATTGTCGAAAAAACCCGCACCCGGAGAAAAGATTGGTGGATGAGCTGAGCCAGGATAAAACCTGAAAATGTTTTGATCAGGGGTGAGAGTCCCAAAACCGAGGGATGGAAAAGAATATCCTGTAAAATTCCCAGGAGAAAGGCAACCCAGACAGTTTGGGTGGCAGAGAGGCGAAACGCCAGATAGATGAGGAGAATAAAAAAAAGGTCGGGGCGGATGCCCTGTATATCCAACACTTCATTGAAAAAGAACTGAATCAGAACCGTTCCCAGCACGATAAGCATGAGTTTTAGATATTGGAGTGAATTCATTCCAGAATGATAAAAACCTCTCGAATTTGGTTGAAGTTGACCAGAAAATCGCCATAGACAATATGGGTAAAGCCATCGGGGGCGGGAGATAATTCACGGACAACCCCGACAGGCAAATCACCAGGATAAATATCTGACAGCCCGGATGTCACCACAAGATTACCCGGCTGGACAGCCATTGTATTGGGAATATCAGCAATCAGATAACGGTTTCCTCCATACCACTGGAGGATGCCTTTCGCACCGGACGGCTCTATGCGCACACTCAACCGGGAATTGGGGTCAATAAGAAGCTGTGCCAGGGATGTGGACTCACCTACAAAGAATATTTTTCCAATGACACCATCCACATTCATGATAGGATCATTTACCTGGATACTGTCCTTTTTCCCCCGGTTCAATAACAGGCTGTTGACACTTTTATGGATTCCCTCTGATAAAACCAGGGCAGATAACAGATTGTATTCAGACCGTTCTTTAAAATCCAGCATACTTCTCAGCCGCTTATTCTCATCGGCCATAGATGAAAAACGGGATGCCTCCTGACTGAGATGGATTAAACGCCGGTTAAGAATCTCATTGGTTTCACGGGTTTCCATCAGGTCCCTGAACCAGACAACCGGTTCTTTAACAGGTGCAAGGACATCTCCGGCCCATATTTCCAGATGACGGATTGCAGGATGGGATGTTTTGATAAAGATGATAAATGAAAGAAATAAAAGGACAGTTGTAGAAATCTGGAATCGTCTGTTTAAAAAGAAATCTATGATTCTTTTCAGCATTACATCAGTATTTCCCTATATTTTTCCACATCCTCCAGCACTTTCCCTGTCCCCATGGCAACAGAGAGAAGGGGCTCTTCCGCAACATGAACCGGCAATTCCGTTTCCAGTCGGATACGTTCATCCAGTCCCTTTAAAAGAGCACCGCCACCTGTCAGAATAATCCCCCGGTCCAGAATATCGGACGAAAGCTCAGGTGGAGTATTTTCCAGGGTCCGTTTGATACCACTGATCATTACATCCACTGTCTCCCGCAGGCATTCGCGGATCTGTTCCGACGAGACATCGATGGTCCGCGGGATACCCACCACAAAATTCCGTCCCTTGACGGACATGGTTTTATCTTCCACTTTCGTTGCAGACCCAATATTCAGTTTGATCTGTTCAGCCATTCGTTCTCCGATCAACAGGTTGTGCTCTTTCCTGAAATATTGAATAATTGCTTCATTCATCTCATCTCCGGCAATCCGCAGACTCTCTTTTGTCACAACTCCGTTCAGGGCGATAATGGCAATTTCCGTGGTTCCTCCCCCGATATCCACAATCATGTTGCCTACCGGTTTGGAAATGTCAATGCCGATACCCACAGCAGCTGCCACAGGTTCTTCTATCAGGTAAATTACCCGGGCGTTTGCCCGTTCTCCGCTCTCTTTCACCGCCCGTTTTTCCACCTCGGTAATTCCGGAGGGGACACAAATAACAATGCGGGGGCGGGCAAAACGGGAGATGTTAATCTTTTTGATGAACCCCTGAAGCATGGCATCGGTCATTTCAAAGTTGGCAATGACACCATCCTTCATAGGACGCACAACTTCAATGTTGGGGTGAGTTCGACCCATCATTTCCTTGGCATCATCACCAACGGCAATGATTTTGTTGTTGATGGTTGATCTGGCAACAATAGACGGCTCATTGACAACAATGCCCTCCCCACGGACATAGATCAATGTATTGGCTGTTCCCAGATCAATGGCAATATCGCTGGATAACCATTTGAGAAACGAGAATTTCATGAATATTTTACACCTCGAGATTTTTTACAGATGACACGTATTTCTCCCTAACAGGAGAATACGACAATTTGGCATAAATTTATACTCTTATAGAAAAAGATACACGGGAATTATGAGAAAAACGAAAATAATTACTGAAACATCGCCTTAATACTGCCCCAAGTATGCTGGAGAGACGACACAACCATCACGACCTGAACAGACTGATCGGAATAGGCAATGCTTTTATCCCGGAAGACTATTTTCAGCCGGTAATTATACACCATATTGGCTGATTTTCCCAGGATCTTTTCATCAATATAAATATAAGCCCAACCATTTCCGTGCGGCTCAATTTTTGCCAGATCATAATAGGAATCGTTACTGTTCATGCTGCGCTGGATGACAAAATAATCCACATTATCTTCGTGTTTCGTTTGCCATTCCACAACGATTTTGCCGTTTTGCACATAAGCATCAAAATTCCCGATGCCATCCCATGCAAAAGCAGCACTCCAGGCCATTAGCAGGATGACTGCCATTCTTGGGATATATTTCAGATGAAGTTTTTTCATATCAACGATACAATATAAGTGAGTCCCAAAAAGAAAACAAGCATTATTCACAGGGGGTGTGTCAACCGTCATATTCGTACCTTCTCCCGGCAATGTAAACGGTCCGGCGGGTTATCCGAATCCATGATTTAATCATGTCCTGAGAAGCGGAATCATTGTAATTTTAACATTATGGCCGAAGAGACACTTTTTTCACAAAATGAGCGTGTGCTGCCTCCTTTAGCCGTCCGGATGCGCCCTACCCGTTTCACTGATTTGGTGGGACAAACCCACCTCACAGGCGAGGGAAAAATCCTGAGCAGGCTTTTCAGGAACCGGGAGATTATTCCCTTGATTTTATGGGGGCCTCCGGGAACGGGAAAAACCACCCTGGCCCGGCTGATGGCAGGTCTTGCCGGGGCGGAGTTCCACGAGATCAGTGCTGTAACCGCCGGTGTCAAAGATGTCCGGAACCTGATCAGGACGGGGGAAAACAACATGAACATGGGAAAAAAAACGGTCCTGTTCATCGATGAAATCCACCGTTTCAATAAAGCCCAGCAGGACGCCCTGCTTCATGCCGTTGAAAACGGGAGTCTGGTACTTATCGGCGCCACGACGGAAAATCCCTCTTTTGAAGTCATTTCGCCCCTGCTTTCCCGCATGAAGGTTCTCAAGTTGCAGCCCCTCTCTCCTGAAGAACTGGAAACGCTTTTTAACCGGGCCGTGACTTCAGATATCATCCTTTCGAAATACACCCTTGACCTGAACCGTGAAGACCGGGATTTTCTTCTGCGCACTGCCGGTGGTGATGCCCGGAAAATGCTGAATACCCTGGAGCTCTGTTTTAAAATGACTCTTTCCCGGCAAAGCGGGGCAAAAAATCTTTCAATTTCCCGGGATGATATCGAGAACGCCCTTCAGGAAAAAAACCTGTTGTACGATAAAACCGGAGATTATCATTACGATACAATATCCGCCTTTATTAAAAGTGTCAGGGGCAGTGATCCCGATGCGGCGGTCTACTGGCTGGCTGTGATGCTTGAAGGCGGTGAAGATCCCCTTTATGTTGCCCGGCGCCTTATCATTCTGGCTTCGGAGGATATCGGCAATTCAGAACCTCTGGGACTCACCATGGCTGTCAGCGGTTTTCAGGCAGTTCATGCCATCGGTATGCCGGAAGCCTCCATCATCCTGGCCCAGGTGACTACTTTTCTGGCCTCTGCCCCCAAAAGCAATGCCGCCTACCTGAGCATCAAAAAATCACAGGATTTCATCCGGGAAACCGGCTTTCAGAATGTCCCCCTGCATTTGCGCAATGCCCCCACATCCCTCATGAAAGAGATGGATTATTCCAAAAATTATAAATATCCCCACGATACCGGCGGCTTTACCAGACAAAATTACCTTCCGGAACAGCATGCCGGACTGCCGGTATATAACCCAACGGAAAACGGATATGAGAAATATATCCGGCAACGACTGAAACATTTGTGGCCCGACCGTTTTGATTCTGAAAAGTAAAAAGTGTTTATATATAACCCTTAGCGGGCTCTTATTCAACCTGATTTTGGGATTTTATCACCCTTTGTCCGGAGCGGTGGAACCCCTGGTGCTGAAACATGCGGAAGAACTGCATCATGTAAAGCAGGATGGTGAGACATATCTCCATTTGGAACAGAATGTGCAGTTTCAAAAAGGGGCCATCCAAATCACCTGTGATAATGCCCTGCACTATCCCGAAAAAAACCTGCTGATTCTCAGCGGAAATGTTACAGTCTGGGATACCATTTCACGGGTGACAAGCCAGAGAATCGAATTTCACACCGACACAGACCGGTTGTTTTCCCCGGAACGCAGCTACATCCGCTATAAAGAACGCATTCTGGAAGGGGATACGGTAAAGGCCGATCTCCAGACAAATCGCTATACAGGCCACGGCAATATCTTTATCCGGGATACGCTGATTCAATCCGCCAGCGATTCGGTTTTCTATGACTACACAGCCCGGATCATTCACTACTACAAAAATGCCGTTGTAACCGATTCCACCGGAAATATGCTGCTGACCGGTGATTATATCCGGTATGATGTGGAAAAGAATAATATGTTCAGCAATGCCGATCCCGTCTTTATCCGAAACGATGACAAGGGAAACGGGCGGTTACTGGTATATGCCGATCTTCTGGCCGGTAACACGAAAAGCCGTATATTTGAAGGGCAGGGAAACATCCGGGTACTCAGGGATTCCCTGAAAATTTACAGCGATTCCCTGAACTTTTCCGATGCTGATGGACTGGCGGTTTTCAGGGGCAATCCCCGGGTTTTTTACGGGGAAAACCGCCTTGGCGGGGACCGGCTGAAATTTTCCTTTAAGGGAGATACCCTGCACTATCTGAATGTTTCAGGACACGCCGTGATGGAAACAGACCGGAGGGGAATTTTTAAAAAAGAGGATTCAGACAGCTCCGTTGTCTTTACAAGCACTCTCACAGGGCGGGACCTGTGGATCTGGTTCAACGCATTGAACAAAGTGGATTCCCTGGAAATGAAAGGGATGGCCGAATCAGATTATCATGTATTCAGGGATTCCCTGTTTCAGGGACTCAATCATGCCAGCGGTGATACGGTACGCATGTTGTTTCGTAATGATTCGCTGGAACTCATCCGGGTCATCCGGGATGTATCGGGGATTTTCTATCCCCATCCTACAGAAGCGGGCATGGATACAAATCTGGTATACAAAGCAGACAGGATTCATTACCACATGATGGCCGACATGACCGATTTGATTCACCATGCCACACTGGATTACGGAAACATGCATCTCAAGGCGGACACCATTCGGGTGGACTGGAATGCGGATATCCTTTATGCCCTGCCGCAGAAAACCGACACAGGGCTTGTCAGTATTCCCGAATTCATTCAAGGTTCGGCAGATCCCATGTACGGGGAGGCCTTATTCTATAATTTCCGGACCCGTCGGGGGAGAGCTAAGTACGGCTCTACAACCCTGGAAGATGGTTTCTATACGGGACGGCAAATCCAGAAACGGGAGGATAAACCATTTTATGTGGACTATGCCCGTTACACAACCTGCGACCTGAAGGAAGATCCCCATTACTGGATTGAATCCCGACGCATGAAACTGATTCCCGATAAAATGGTTATCGCCAAACCCCTGGTTCTCCGGATCATGAATATTCCTGTATTTTACCTTCCCTTTGGGATCTATCCCGATCAAAAGGGCCGGCGCCACAGCGGCTGGTTTATGCCTACCTTCGGGACATCCAACGTATCGGGATGGTATTTGAAAGGCGCCGGTTATTACTGGGCCCCCAATGATTACATGGATACAAAAATTCAGCTTGATTTCTTCGATTTGCAGGGAATCAAAATGAATAATACAACCCGCTATGCACTGAGATACAAACTGAACGGACAAATCCGAACCAGCTATAACAACAATTTTCTGGCAGACCGTCCCCAGATCCGGTACGATATCGCCCTGAATCACCGGCAGACCATCGGTCGGTCCTCCAGACTCAATATCTCCGGCTCCTATACCAATGACCGATCCTATTATCAGCAGACCGGAATTGAACTGGATGAGCGGTTGAAACAGAAACTCATTTCAAACGCCACCTATTCCACACGGATCGGAGATATGGGGCTTACAGTGAACGCTTCGCGGACGGAAGATCTTATCACAGGGAATGTCCACGCTTCCGTACCCCAGATTTCTCTCTCTAAAAGCACCGGTCAGGTTTTTAAAAAGTCGAAGGCAAGCGATCCGCAACGCTGGTATCACACTCTCACCTATAATTACTCGACAAATTTTCAAAACCGGTATACCCATACTCTGCAAAATGATTCCACCTTTCTGGATAACCAGCGAAGCAGAATGATCCACCAGGGAAACATTTCATTGAATCATAAATTCTTCAACTGGCTGACAACCTCTCCAGGGCTTAACATTCAGGAAGGATGGGTTTTTAAATATAAATCACCCCTGCTTTCAGACAACGGCCAGGCAGTTCTGGACAGCACAGGCCAAATGATCCTCTTGGATCAAAAGGCATTTAAGCGCCGAGCAGTCTATTCTGCAAATCTTCGTTTCTCCTCCAAATTCTACGGAATTTTCTATTTCCGGGCCGGTTGCTTCCAGGCCCTCAGACATGTAATCAGTCCTTCAGTGAGCTTTGTCTATACCCCGGATATTTCCAACAACCCGAATTACGTCTTCCGAGGTACCGATACCAATGGCAATCCGGTATCCTATGATTATTTTTCTTCAACCCTGCTGGGCAAAACACCCTCAAGAGACTCCCGAACCATGAGCTGGTCTGTAGGCAATCAGTTTTCAGCAAAATTTTCTGACAAAAAAGATCCGGAAAAATTTAAAAAATATGATTTTCTGACTTTGAATTTGAACGGCAATTATGATTTCAATGCCGACTCCCTAAAATGGAGTCCTGTAAGTATTTCATATCGTGCATCCCGCTTGCCGGGGAATCTGCAGTTCAGCGGAAACATCCGCCTGGATCCTTATCAGTATGACACCGTGAGTCATCGGCGAATCAATAATTATGAAACCATCCCCAGGCTGACCCATTTCAGCTTTGATACAGGCTTCCGGTTCAGGGAAAAGAGCAATCGGGACTCAACAGGTACCCGACATGACGAAAGCATCTCAGACTGGCAGGCCCGGGTGAGTATCCGGTATAACTACGCGGCAACAAACCCGGATAAAAGCAGTAAAAATCTCACCTTAAACACCATTTTTTCAGCCAATCTCAGCCCAAACTGGTCTTTAGATTATTCTCTGAACATCAACATCATCAATCAGAAAATCACCTATCAGTACATCTCGTTAAAGCGGGATCTTCACTGTTGGGAAATGAGCCTGAACTGGACTCCCACATCATCGGTAAAGAGTTTTTATCTTCGTATCAATGTAAAATCATCGGTTTTAAGTGATGCTTTGAAACTGGAAAAAAGGGAAGGCCGGCAGGCCAATGTCTGGAGATAAATCAATTGTAATCCGACCGTACCACCCTGACCGGGATTTTTTCCATATTCGGAGGATATGGAAAAAGGGCAGGCCGGATGGAATATGAAAACAAAGACGCCATGGAACTTTTCCCGGGAGAATCAAGAACCACCGTAAACGAAGTAAACAGACAAGCGGGACACCCGTCTGACTTACCGTTGAAGATGCTGAATACATTCACGAAAACCGGCGGCGTCACCTGCCGGCACCTCATTTTAACCGGGAGTTTTAAATGATTTCCAAACCGGTCTTAACCGTCCCCTTCAAACGTATAAACAACCCGGCCCATCTGCTGGATTCCCTGAACTGGAAAAATACATCACCGGTAACACTCCGGGAGATCCGCCCCGAAAGTGGTGAACATACCCCACATGTGGAAGTCCGCCTTTTCAGAGACAACCAGGCATTCTACGGAAAATTCTCCGTAGACGACCGATATGTCCGGTGTATTCAGGAAGGCTACCAGGCCAAAGTAAGCAAGGATAGTTGCGTAGAATTTTTTCTGAAACCGGCCGGTTCCACAGGGTATTTTAATTTTGAATTCAATTGCGGCGGGAATTTGCTCTGTTATTATATCCGAAACCCTCAAAAGAAAAACGGCAAACGCTTAGATTATGATATTCTCTCACCGGAAGAACTGGACATGGTACGCCGGCAGAGTACTCTCCCCTCCAGCGTTCCCGAAGAAATCACGTCACCTCTCTTTTGGGAACTGGCTTTTGCCATTCCCTATGATCTGATTAAACGGTTTACCCCTTTAACTAACGATACATTCAGTGAAATCTGGAAGGCAAATTTTTATAAATGCGGGGACGAAACATCCCATCCCCATTGGATCAGTTGGACTTCTTTACCGGAGAAAAACTTTCACAGACCTGATGCATTTGGGTTCCTGCGATTCAGAAACCCTTAGAAATCCACGCCCTGATTTGAGCGGGAGCTGTTTTTCCCATGGACTGTACACCGTGTTTTAGGCGCATACCGGACATTGAAAATTTCAGTTGTCGTAGGACAATATTCAGTCGGGAGTTTTTTTGTTTCGGAACAAATTTCAATGGATCGGACACCGGGTGGCATGTCAAAATCTTTCACAGGCAGTTCCAGTTCATCATAGACATGTTTCATAAAAGTTGCCCATATAGGCAGAGCGGCCACCGATCCTGCCTGACCTTCACCCAAAGAGACCCGGGGATCGTCCACTCCGACCCAGGTCCCGGCGCATAGATTTTTTGTAAACCCTACAAAAAGGGCATCGGTAAAATTCTGAGTCGTACCGGTTTTCCCGCCGGCCGGCACATTAAAATGATATTTCCATCGAATGCTTCCACCCGTGCCAGCATCCACAACTGTGCGCAGCATATCAGTCATGATATAAGCCGTCTCCCGGCTCAGGACTTCCCGGGTATCCCGGGGGCTACGGTAGACTTCATGCCCGTTTCTATCCAGAACCTGCGTAATGGCAAACGGTTTATTCCACACTCCCTGATTCGGAAAAATGGCATAGGCAGCCACCAGCTCGGATAAGCGCGTGGGTGATGTCCCCAGAGAAATGGACTCGACAGCATCTATGCGGGTCGTGAGTCCCATTTTCCGTGCATAATCCCGGACAACAGCCGGTGTCACCTTTTGAGCCCAGCGAATTGAAACAAGGTTTGTAGACCATTGGATTCCCTCCCTCATCGTCACGAGTCCGCCGGTTTTACCATTATAGTTGGTAGGGGTCCACCGGGTCCCGTTTGCTTCAATGATCACAACCGGCTGATTTAATACCTGATCGCAGGGTGAAAAACCATTGTCCACGGCAGCCGTATAGACAAAGGGTTTAAAAATGGAACCGGGCTGACGTTCGGCCTGGACGGCCCGGTTGAACTTGCTTTCTTCAAAATCCCGGCCGCCGATCATGGCCAATATGGCTCCGTTCTCAGGATTGATGGCAAAAAAACTCCCCTGAACAGCACGTTGGCGTTTAGGAAGCAGCTGAAACAGAGAATCATTGGACAGATGGGCCACACTGTCCGCCTGAACGCCCAGCAGGTTGATCATTTCCTCACGGTTTGCCAAAAGTCGGCGGTCCAGTTTCTTCTGCTGATAACGCAAATGGTTCTGAAGAGCTTCTTCGGCAATCATCTGCATCCGGCTGTCCAACGTTGTATAAATTTCCAGTCCGTCCCGGTAAATGTTGATGTTGTAGCGGTCTGCCAAATCCGAAATTTCCCGCCGGACATATTCGGTAAAATAGGGGGCAATGCCCGGGGATTCGCGCCGGGGCGCCACTGAAGTATTCTGATTCAGGGCATTGGCATAATCCCATTTGCTGATTTTACCGGTCACAACCATATTCCGGAGGACCAGATTCCGCCGTTGAATGGCCACATCGGGATAAAGGATAGGCGTAAAACGGGCCGGTGCCGGCAGCAGTCCAATCAACATGGCCCCTTCATCCAGATTTAAATTCTGTACATCCTTGTTAAAATAAAGCTTAGCTGCTGCCTGAATTCCGTAAGTTCCGTGACCAAAATGGACTGAATTCAGGTACATTTCCAAAATTTCATCCTTGGTATAGGTCTGTTCAATATTGATAGCAATGATCAATTCTTTCAACTTACGGATATATGTCCGCTCAAGGTTCAGATGAAGTGTTCTTGCAAGCTGCTGAGTGATGGTGGATGCACCACCGTATCCGACGAGAAAGGCTTTTACAGTCCGTTTGACATTCATCCCCCAGTGATCATAAAAGTCCCGGTCCTCCGTCGCCAACAGGGCATTCACGACATGGGTCGGGATTTCTTCAAGGGGAATGAGAACCCGCCGCTGTGTGTAAAATTCTTTTAGAATCGTCCCGTCTGAAGCATATACCCGGGAGATAAGCTCCGGTTCAAAGCGCTCAAGCTCTTCCAATCCCGGCAAATCCCGACTCAGATAAAAATAGCCGCCCAGAAGGAGAAAAAAGCCGAACAGCATGATCAGCAGCGAATAAATGAAGTATCGATATATTAATTTCTTCCTTGATATTTTCTTCATAAACAAATATACCTGAATTCCGATTTAATCCCAACGGTTTGAATAAACTTTTGTTCCTTGCACACCCTCCTTTTCAAGATAGAGTTCCTGACAATCCGGTGATATCCCGTGTTGGGTCAAAAGTTTTAAAAGATGTCTCTTTCGCGGGGGCAAATTTCCCGTATCCGCTTCCCATATACGCAACACGCGTTCAATAATTGATTCATGAAAAGGGAATAAAATGGTCCGTATTTCATCTCCGGATGAGATCTCCGAAAGAATTTTCCGGTAACGTTTCCTGCCAATACCCCGAAAAAACCACCGGGGAAGAATTTCTGACCATGCCTCAAGCCGTTGACCTCCCGTGCGTTGGATAACTTTTTTCGCCTTGATAACCAAGCCGGGAAAGTGTTTTAAAGTCAGGTCTTCCATGCGGTGTGGGAGTTCTTTTCGGCATTTATCAGTTGTTTTCCAAAGGCCCGGGACAATTTCCCGCACCAGGCCGTTTTGCTCGCCATGCTTCAGTATGCAGCGAATAAGAGAGCGGTGTTTGAAACGATGGCCGTTAAAATAAAACCGATGATTGCCAAACCGGGTGTACAGCTGAAGTGTCATATTCATTTCATCATTTAATTCATTTTTTACCGTCAGATAATCCGTTTTCAGATCTTCCGGCATCCATGACAGGCACACATCACAGCCTCCGCAATTTTTCAGGGAAGATGCTTCATCAAAATAATCCAGGATGGCTTTTCTTCGACAGCGGTTTTCTAATACATATCCCATCATCTTCTCAAATTTTCCCATCTGAAGAGATGCATAAGATTTCAGTTTCATCAGATCCCGGCGGATACGGTCTGGATCTTTTTCTTCATTGTACAGGGTTTCAGACAGATACCGCTTCACATATTCCGGAAGGTCTTCCGGGATTTGGCCATCCTTCACGGAATCCTCAAGCATTTGCGGATCCCAGGTGTGGCCAGACAGAAAGAATTCCTGAATATCCCTGTCTTCCGGTGCATATAAAAGGATACAGAAGGAATCCTGGCGGTCCCGCCCGGCCCGGCCGGCTTCCTGATAGTAATTTTCCAGATTCCCCGGTATTTGGTAGTGTATCACAAAACGGACATCCCCTTTGTCTATCCCCATGCCGAAAGCATTTGTGGCAACAATCAGGGGAATACGCCCTGAAATCCAGTCTGCCTGGGATCTTTTTCGAATTTCGGGAGAAAGACCTGCATGATACATACAGGATCTGGCTCCCCACATTCTGAGAATGCCGTATATCTGTTCCACATCTTTCCGGGTTGAACAGTAAACAGCACCGGCACCTTTCATTCCCTTTAAAATTTCTTTTAGCGCATAGAGTTTGGTTAGGGAATTTTTAAAAGAATACGCCATATATTTCAAATTGGGACGGTCAAAGGTCGCTTTCAAAACCAGGGCGGTATTCCATCCCAGAGACCTCTTCATATCCTCAAGAGTCTCCCGTGTGGCAGTCCCGGTGAATGCCGCTTTATAAGGGACGGCATAGCGTTGTATAAAAGGACCGATTTTCATGTAGGCCGGTCTGAAATCATGTCCCCACTGAGAAATGCAATGGGCTTCATCAATAGCAATAAAGAAAGGCGGACAGCTTTCAAGAGCCCGGTTCAGGGATTCGGACGTCAGGCGTTCCGGCGCAATAAAAAGGATTTGATAATCTCCCCGGGCAAGGCGGCACAAACGGGTCCTTTTCTCACGCTCATCCAGAACCGATGAAATATAAGTTCCGGCAATTCCCAGCTCCTGCACCCGTTTTACCTGATCCTCCATTAAGGCAACCAACGGCGTGATTACCAGGGTCAGCCCCCCCGTCAGCAAGGCAGGCAACTGGAAACAGAGGGATTTCCCCCCGCCTGTTGCCAGCACGGCAATCACATTTTTTCTTTCCAGAATACCTTCAATTATTTCCCGCTGAAGAGGTCTGAAGCCTGGAAGATGAAAACGCTCCTTCAGCGTTTTTTCCAGAATATCCATGCATGTAAATTAAAAATCCGGCCCAACAAATAAAAATTTATTCATTCTTTTCTATATTGCATGTTTTGAATATTCACATTGCAGGCCAGTAAGCAGTTAGATAAATTTATTTATGGGAACGCCTTTCATCTTATTTGTGACCTTTCTCCTGATGTTTCTCTTCCTCAGAGTGTTTTGTGTCCGTACAGAAGCAACCCGGGAAATCTTTCGGGAACTTGTCATTATATCCATTCCGTTTATGGCGGGTGTTTATGTGGGCGTTTCTGGACTGGATCTGATGACGGACGCATTGGCGGTTCAAACCCTGCCTCTTTTGGAATTCAGTCTGGGTTTTCAGGGATTATACTGGGGATTGTTTTTCGGATTCAGGGATATTCGATATTTCGATGTGAATGTGAAACGTTTTTCAGCACTTCACTCTTTTTTCATGTTCACCGTGATGCTGGCCGCTTCTTATGTGCTTCTTTACCTGGCTCATTTTCCGGCCTGGGAAATTCTCATCGGCGGTATATATCTTTCCCTTGCCCTGACCCAGATTTCTTCGGCATCCCTGTTGTTTTTAAAGAAATTCCGAAAACATTCATCTTCATTTGCGTTTATATTCAAAACCGTAGCGGGTTTAAGCGGTTTGTTTACCATAATCCTTTTTGGGATTCTTTCACCTATGGGGATCAGCACCTCCATGCCCCACTTTGTACTGAATCTTCTGATTCAGGTTCTGCTCGCCCTGTTTACCGGACGCCTGGTGTATATGGGAATCCGGCGGATCAGTCAGGGCGAAGGAATGCTGATCTGGCTCCTGAGCCTGTTGCTCATCAATTCAGGCATGTCATACTTTTTTGGTTTTAATCCCCTCCTGATGAATCTGGTTTCGGGAATGGTCATCTCATCCGGCGGATTCTGGAAACAGCAAATTCAGGACACTCTCAAACCGCTGGTCCGGCCGGTGATTTTATTCCTTCTCTTTTATACGGGATTATCTCTTAAACTTCACCCCTGGTTAACACCGGCCATTGTCCCCGGTCTGATTCTGCTCCGGTTTATCCTGAACCGCTGGTCTTTCCGGCACTTTTTTACAAAGCAGATCATGCAGGTGGAAGAGATCCGGCCCATCCTTACATCTCTTATCCCGCTGGGTGTTTTAACTCCGGCCATTGCCGTTCATCTTCATCTGATCTCCTCGTCTACTTGTGCCGGCATCATTTCAGGCGGGCTTGGACTTGCTTATATTGCCGGATATGCCCTTATGATCCTCCTGATACGGTGGGAGGTACACCGATGAGTTTTCTGATTATCCTGGTTCTCACCGGACTGACGGTCGGTTCCCAATACCTGTCCCACTATCTGAACCTGCCGACCGATCTCAATCCTTCCATCTTACTCGGTTTGATTCTCGTATCGGCCTGGGTTGTGGGGCATTCCGTAAAAAATAAAACACTACCTATGCTGACGGGTTTTGTCCTTTATGGCATGCTTGTAGGTCCGGAAGGACTGAATCTCATAACGGCTGTAGACCTTCAATCGCTTGAATTCATCCGCTTCATGGTCTTTATGATGATAGCTTTCCTTGTCGGGGGGCGTCTTGAGCTGAAGGCCCATAGCGGCTTTTCCAAAAGGATTCCCCTTCTCATGGCAACGCAGTTCGGGGCGGTTTTATCAGGAACAGTCCTTCTTTTTTTAATCCTCTCTGCCTTTTTTCATCATTTTGCCTTTTTAAAAGGCTTTCATACCTTCTTTTACATTCTGTTTACTACGCTCGTATTAGCCTCGGGATCACCGGCGGTTATTCTTTCGGTAAACCGGGAAAATGTGTCACCGGTGCGGAACAAGTCCCTCGTGCTGAATACCGTCACGTTGTCCGGCATGATCCTGATTATTCCGTTTTTGGGTCACGGGGTTTTGTTAAAAGCCATGACAGCCAAAGGCCCGGAATGGGCTTCAGCCTTCCAAACCTTTGCCATTCACCTTTTCAGTGTGATCCTTGTCTCCGGAAGCATGGGCTTACTGCTCCGCTTTTTTTTAAAACATTTCAGGGGAGAACTTGTTTTTTTTCTTGTCATTTTCATGATTGTCCTTTTCGGTGGCGGGGATCTTTACATGCCGGAACTGATCTTGTCTTTTATGGGAGCTGGAATTATCGTCCGCTATAACTCCGCTTCGGGTAAGCGTTTCATCAAAGATATCAGCCGGCATTCCCTGCCCTTTTTTGTTGTTTTTTTCACCCTGACAGCCGCAGGAATTCATTGGACATTCACTGCCTCCCTTTTATCCATGCTGGCCGTGTTGTTCATGATGCGATATGTTACCCTGCGTTTTTCCACGGAGTTATTCCTTCGGCAATGGCAGGAGGAATCTCCGTCAGCCCGGCCCCTTTCCAGGGGTTTTGTATCCCAGAGCGGTTTGACTCTCTGTTTCATTTCAATTGTTTCATCCTTTCCGGAAATATCTCATCTTCAGGAACTCTGTACTGTCCTTACACTGCTGGTTTTTCTAAATTTGCTGGTCGGCCCGCCCCTGTACCAGCGGGCTTTATATCGAATCAAACTATTCCGGGAAACATGAAAATAGATATTGACCACCTTTTGAAGGATCAGAAAGAACTCATTGACTGTTTACATCTCATCGGTGAAGAAGGCCGTCGGGCAAACCTTGAAACATACATTGTGGGGGGAATAGTCCGGGATGCCTTTTTAGATCGCCCCATCACAGATCTTGACATCGTGGTGACCGGGGACGGCCTGGATTTTGCCGACCGGGTTGCCCGGGCGCTCCACGCAGGACCAGTTGTAAAATTCCGTCAATTCGGAACCGCCATGATCCCCTTCAAGCATATTCAGATAGAAATTGCCACTGCCCGGAAAGAGACGTATTCTTCCGACTCCCGGAAACCGGATGTGGTATTTACAGATATAACGGAAGATCTCCGGCGACGGGACTTTACCATTAATGCCATGGCTGTGGATATCCGTCCCGATCATTACGGCGATTTTAAAGATCCCTTCAACGGTATTCGGGATCTGAAAGTGCAAATCATCCGGACTCCTCTTAATCCGGAAGAGACTTTTTTTGACGACCCGCTTCGAATGATGCGGGCTATCCGTTTTGCCACCCGCTTTCAATACCGGATTTCGGATGAGACCTTCGATGCCATCAAAAAAACGGTGAAGCGTATTCAGATCATCAGCATGGAGCGCATCCGGGACGAACTGATAAAAATCCTGATGGCATCCCAGCCATCCATCGGATTTATTCTCCTGGAAAATGCCGGTTTGCTTCCATTAATCCTGCCGGAAATAAGCAGGATGAAAGGGGTGGAAGAAAAAAACGGTTATGGTCATAAAGATGTTTTTTACCATACCCTCAAAGTGGTGGATAATGTATGCAAGATGACCGATAAAATGACGGTCCGCCTTGCCGCTCTTTTTCACGATGTGGGTAAACCGCCGACAAAACGATTTTTCCCCAATCAGGGGTGGACATTTCACGGCCATGAGGATGTAGGCGCGCGGATGTTTGAAACCATCGGAAGGCATTTGAAGCTGCCTATCCGACAAATCAAGGAAATCCGGAAGCTGATCCGGCTTCATCTGCGTCCTATTGCAATCGCCGGTGACGAAGTCACAGACAGTGCCGTCCGCCGCCTGCGGGTTGAAGCCGGGGATTCCATCCGGGATTTACTGACCCTGTGTCGGGCAGATATCACCTCGAAAAACCCGGAAAAGGTCCGTGAATATCAGAATAATTTTGACGAAGTGGAAAAACGGATTCAGATAGTGGAAGAGAAAGACCGGCTGAGGGCTTTTCAATCACCGGTGCGCGGTCAGGAACTGATGGATTTTTACCATATCCCCCCGGGGCCCCTTGTGGGAAAAATCAAATCTTTGATAGAAAATGCCATTCTGGACGGGGAAATCCCCAACGAATACGAAGCCGCAAAGGCCTGGCTTGTTGAAAATAAAGACACTTTGCTGGAAAAAGCCCGGAACGCCCTCTCCGAAAAAAAGGAATCTTAAGCTCCGGGAGAGTTTTTTTCCAGATGATCATACCAGACCAATTTAAGCAGACCGGTTGTTATTAAGGCCACAGCGAGCCATATCAGCATGGATCCCCAATATTTCATAACCAGATAAACGGGCACTGCCGCAAGGCTCAATTGCCATACAATACCGATACAGATGCTGATTATATCCCGCCGGAAAGAAGACGGCTCCAGGCCGGGCGCTTCGGTCAGGACTTTATTTTTTACAGGCTTCCAAAATCCCCAGGGACGCACTGTCCGGTAAAAGTCGCATAAAATCTCGTCGGGTTCTTTCGGCGTCAACAAACTCCCGGCAATAGTTCCTGCCAGTGAGAGTCCGAAAACAATGGGAAAAGTCACCAGGGGATGAAGGCCGGGAATCATCAGGGGCAGGAGAAGCGCGGCAGCCATTCCACTCACCATCCCCCAGAAAAAACCAAATCCGTTCATTCGCCACCAGTACCATTTCAACATATTCGGAGCGGCATAACCTCCCCACAGGCCGGAAACAATCCACATCATCGCTTCATTGATGGATTCGGCCATCAGGCCGAACAGAATGCCCAATAACACAAGAAAGAGTGACGCGCCGTAAGACACGAAAACCAGTTTTTTATCGGAGGCATTGGGATTGATATAGCGTTTATAGACATCATTCACCAGATAGGCGGCACCACTGTTCACCGTGCTGTCAAAGGTAGACATAAACCCGGCCAGCAGGCCGGCAAGGATCATGCCCATGAGTCCTGCCGGAAGAAAACGGCGGATGACAAAAGGTAAAACCTGTTCATAATCCACATCCGCACCCATGGCAAGCATTTCAGGAATAAAAAATTTGATGGCCATCAGGGTAATTCCTGCAATCATAATCCACCGTGGAATAAGCGAAACGGTCACCATTCCGCTCATGAGGGCGCTTTCCCTGGGATTTCGGGTCGCCAAAACGCGCTGCATATCATATCCGGGAGAAGGTCCCGCACTACTTACCAGAAAACCTTTAAACAGGAGTCCCATGATAATGATGCTGAAAAATTCCCAGCCGTCGGTCATAATTCGCTGCTGGGCCGAAGGCAGTGTTTCACTCCAGTCTATTCCCAAGCGGGTACCGAAGCGGAGAGTATCCCATCCAGGGGGAACCAGCCGGGCAATCTCTCCGGCATCAATTCGGTTCATGGCAATAACCCCCAGGGCAATGCCTGCAGCACCCAGGAGTACAAACTGAATTACATCGGTAAATACGACACTGTACATCCCGCCGGCGATCACATACACGGCCGTAATACCCATAAAAAGGATGGCATAGGTGTCCGGGCTGAAATCCCAGGGCAAAAAGGTTGCGGCAAATTTCCCGATACCCTGAAAGGCGTAGGTTAAAAATCCAATGACGGAAATGAAGGCAAAGAGAGTGACGGCCAGCCTGGCAAGCTCACCACCCCGATGACTGAAGCGGGTACCCATCCATTCCGCCCCTGTCAGAACATTACTCCGGCGAATCCAGACAGCCAGGTACACCATCATAAAAATCTGGTTAAAAATCGGCCACTGCCACTGGAGAAGGATGCCCTTCATGCCGTACACTACCATCACATAAACCACCCACATGGTTCCGGTTATATCAAACATGGAAGAGGCATTGGATACACTCAGCCAGTACCAGGGAACCCGGTTTCCGCTGAGAAAATAGTTTTTCAGGTCTTTACCCGCTTTTTTGGAAATGAAAATACCCAATAAAACAACACCTATCAGATAGATTACTATAATCCAGGCATCCAGTAAAGTCATGTCAAATCTCCTTAGGTCCGTTTCCCTGAAATCAGGGTATTTCGGGAATCCTTTTACTGCCGGATTTTAAAATCCGGGTGATTCCGGCGCTTTTCGATCCAGGTTCTCATGATTTTATATAAAATCTTCCGGGGCACAAGGCGGGAGCACGATTTCAAAAGCCGGTTGTTCCAACCGGGAACACATACCAATTTTTCCTTATTCAGGCAACGGATGGCTTTTTGGACCACCTTTTGAGCCGTCAGGGCCTTTTCCAAACCGGATTTCTTGTATACTTTGTCCGCATCCAATCCCATACGGGTATGAAAATCCGTGATAGTCATCCCCGGGCAGAGGGCCATTATTTTCAGGCCGTTCTGCCGGTACCGGATTCCAAGGGACTCGGAAAAATTAATCATAAAAGTTTTGGTCGCGGAATACATGGTATGATTGGGATAGGGGAAAAAACCGGCCAGAGACGCCACATTGATGATGATTCCATCCCCGGCGGCAAGCATGGGGGACAGGGCAGCATGGGTCAGGCGGACCGTCACATCACAATGGACCGTCAGCATGCGGCGGTGGATTGTCAGATCACTATCATGAAATCCACCATACGCGGCAAAACCTGCATTGTTTATTAATACCCGGGCATTTTTATCGTTTCGAAGGGCAGATTCAATACCGGAAACAACCGCCTCGTCCGATAGTTCTCCCAGAAAAAGACGGAATTGACTTCCGTATTTTACCTTTAACATATCGGCAAGCTCCCGTAATTGGAGTTCTCTGCGCCCCGTCAGCACCAGGTCGTATCCCTGCGAAGCAAAATGTTCCGCAAACGCGGCACCGATTCCGCTTGTGGCACCTGTAATCCAGGCAACCGGTTTCACCATCAAACCCTTCTTGTTATTTCTGCCGGAAAATACATAGATTATTCAAAAAATAAAGGGCAAATATGAGCGTCATTCAGAAGAAACTCACCGTTTTTTCAAGGGTAGAAATCAGTCTGCTGCCCACTCCTTTTCACCGGCTGGACCGGCTTTCGGATGAGACAGGCTGTGAATTGTGGATCAAGCGGGATGATCTGACCGGCTTTGGCTTCGGCGGAAATAAAACACGTAAATTCGATTTCCTGATTGCCGATGCTTTGCAAAAGGGATGTGACAGCCTTATCGGAATTGGGGCCAACCAGTCCAACTTCTGCCGCATACTCTCTGCCGCGGGAAGCCGGTACGGTTTGGATGTGTTTCTCATTCTGAGCGGGGAAAAGCCTGAGAAACCCACGGGGAATCTTCTGATTGACCATTTGCTGAATGCCACAATTTATCATGTCCCCCGGTCCCGGCGGGAAAACCGGGCGCGGGAACTTTATGACGAACTGACGGCCAGGGGAAGAAATGTTTATTTCATGCCACCGGGCGGTTCCACACCCATCGGCACTCTGGGATATGCTGCCGGCTTTGACGAAATCCTCCGGGATATAAAACAATCGGATGTCAATATCCGCCATATTATTCATGCCTCTTCGTCGGCTGGTACCCAGGCCGGATTGGTTTTGGGGCAAGCCATCAGCGGTTGGGACGGCCGGATTACGGGAATCAGTGTGGACGTCCCCGAAAAAGACCTGGCACAGAATGTTTACACCCTTGCATCACAGGCCGGCGCCCTGCTGAATGTATCCGTGGATCCCGATCTCGTCCATACTGACGGAGCATATATCGGTGAAGGATACGGAATCCCCACACCGGCATGCCGCGAAGCCATTCAACGTTTTGCTTCACGGGAAGGAATCTTTCTGGATACGGTCTATACAGGAAAAGGAGCTTCAGGACTCCTCGATTATTGCGCTAAAGGTTTGATTCCTCCCGATGAACCGGTTCTTTTCATCCATACCGGCGGCAATATCCAATTGTTTGAATAGTTCACTACAAAAAAAAGCATCCCCGGGGATGCTTTTTTGATGTTTTTATACGGGTCCTTCGTGACTACATAAGTCCGTTCATATTGTCCTCTTTGTAAAGGCTTTCAATCTCTTTTTTATACTGTTCTTCCACTACTTTTCGTTTAATCTTCAGGCTGGGTGTCAATCCACCACTCGAAATGGTAAATGCGTCAGGAATCAGCAGGAATTTTTTAATTTGCTCATACCGGGCCAGGGCGGCCTGGCGGGTGGCTATATCTTCCCCGATGAAACTTTTCAGTTCCTTTTTCTTCAGAATCTCTTCATACGGTTCGGCAAATCCCTTTTCCTGTGCCCATTTTTCAATCACATCTTTGGCAGGGACAATGACGGCTACCAGATAATTCCGCCGGTCCCCGACAACCACAATCTGATCAATATAGGGAGACTGACCCAGCAGATTTTCGATGTTGGCCGGTGCAATATTTTTACCACCGGAGGTGACAATCAAATTCTTTTTCCGGTCGGTGATTTTCAGGAATCCATCCTCATCCACCATCCCGATATCTCCGGTATGAAACCAACCCTCTTCATCAATGGCTTCCGCCGTGGCTTTCGGATTATTCCAATAGCCTTTCATCACATTACTTCCTTTAAAAAGGATTTCCCCGTCATCGGCAATGCGCATTTCACAGCATGAAATGGTGGGACCCACTTTACCGAAGCGGATATCATGGGGAAGGTTCACATTGGTAACCGGAGAGGTTTCGGTCAAGCCGAATCCTTCCAGAATGATAATACCGGCTGCGGCAAAAAATTCACCGATTTCTTTAGACAGCGGGGCTCCGCCTGAAACGCAGAAACGAAGTTCCCCTCCAAAGGCATCCTGAATTTTTTTAAAGACCAGTTTTTTGGCAATCCCGTATTGAATTCCCAGTACACCGGTGGGATTTTTCCCCTTCACCAGATATTTTGCCGCAACTTCCCGGCCGACATGACTGGCCCAATTGAAAATTTTCTGTTTCGTTGCAGACGAGTCATGAATCTGATTGGTAATTTTCGCAAAGATTTTTTCATACAGGCGCGGCACGCTGACCAGATAGTGAGGACGGGCAACTTTCAGATATTCCGGAACTTTCAGAATATCTTCGGCAATATAGATTTCCGATCCAAGCCAGAAGGTAAGATGAGACGCCGTACGCTCAAAGCTGTGGCTCAAAGGCAGAAAGGAGAGCCAGCGGCATCCCCGCTCAAATTTCACAATGTCAAATGTGGATATCACATCCGACACCAGGTTGTAATGAGTCAGCATGACCCCTTTTGGGTTTCCCGTGGTTCCCGATGTATAAATCAGGGTCCACAGGTCATCCTTCATAATTTTTTTCCCTTCCTCAACCAGGGTCGTGCCGGATTCCTTTTTCTGTTCCCGCCCCATGTCAAGCAGTTCACGAAAAGTAATGATCCACTTTTCATCAAAGGCTTCATCGTCCATTACAACCATGGTTTTCAGGGAAGGCAGGGATTTTTTTATCGAGAGAATTTTCTCTGCCTGTTCCCGGGTGGATACAATCACGGTGCTGGTTTCGGAATCCTGCAGAATAAACCGGATCTGGGGTGCCAGAAGTGTGGGATAAACAGCCACACTGACATACCCAAAATGGGCACAGGCATAATCGGTAAGAGTCCATTCAGAGCGGTTTTCCGATTGAATGGCCACACGGTTTCCCTTGGTGAGTCCCAGCCGTCTGAGGCCAAAGGCTATCAGCTCAATCCGGTCTGCTGCTTCCCGATAGGTCATAGAGACCCATTTCCCTCCCTTATTTTCATAGAATACATTCCTGTCCGGATTCCGGCCCAGGGATTCGTTAAAAAAATCAGGGATAACGTTCAGCTTGTTACGTTCGTTTGTCATCGTTCCCTCCTGTTCGGATATATGTGTGAAGGATATGGATCCCGGCCTGATTCTCAGGTTCCCGCAAGAGGCTCAGGCTGAATACAGGGCATCGATTTCCTTCTTGTATTTTTCTTCCACAACTTTACGTTTAATTTTCATACTGGGTGTCAGTTCTCCTCCTTCAATCGTGAATGATTCAGGTGGGATAAAGAACTTTTTTACCTTTTCATACCGGGCAAATTCTTCCTGCAGGTGTTGGATATCATGATCAATCAGTTGGTATACTTCCGCTTTGTTCCGGAGTTCATCCCAGGATGAATAATTAATCCCGCTGGCTTTTGCCCAAAGCTCCACGGCTTCCCGGGCCGGCACGACGGCAGCCGTCAGAAAATTACGCCGGTCCCCGATAACCACAATCTGATCGATGTACCGGGATTTGCTCAACACGTTTTCAATCTGGAAAGGTGCAATATTCTTGCCGCCTGAAGTAACAATGATATTCTTTTTACGGTCGGTAATCTGAAGGAAGCCTTCTTCATCGATGGTCCCGATATCACCGGAATGAAACCAGCCGTCCTTATCGATGACTTCTTTTGTAGCCTCTTCATTTTTCCAGTATCCCTGCATAATATTGGGTCCCCGGAAGAGTATTTCCCCGTCATCGGCAATTTTCATTTCCACATCCGGCAGGGTGGGTCCCACCTTTCCGAATTTGATGTTATCCCGGGGATTCACATTGGTTACCGGCGTGGTTTCCGTCAGACCGAAACCTTCCAGTATCACAATGCCTGCAGATGCAAAAAATTCACCCACGACACGCGGTAACGGTGCTCCGCCTGAAATACCGAAGATAAAATGGCCGCCAAAGGCATCCATTACTTTGGATAAAACCAGTTTTTTGGCAAGGCGGTATTTGAAACCGATAAAACCGGACGGTTCTTTTCCTTTCTGGATATAATCCCTTGCTGCAACACTCCCCACATTTTTTGCCCAGAAAAATATCTTTTGTTTCACCGGAGAAGTCTGGCCGATACCATCCAACACCTTGGCGTAAATCTTTTCATATAAACGGGGAACACTGACCAGGTAGTGGGGTTTAGCCTCTTTGAGATTTTCCGGGACTTTCAGAATATCTTCGGCAAAATAGGTGGTTGACCCCACCCAGAAAGACATGTGAATCCCCACCCGTTCAAGGCTGTGACTCAGGGGAAGAAATGAAAGCCAGCGGCAACCGTTTTTAAAATGCAAGGCTGCCTGGGATGCCTGGATATTGGTGGAAATATTAAAATGTGACAACATGACTCCCTTGGGCTTACCCGTGGTGCCGCTGGTGTAAATAATCGTCCACAAATCATCCTTTTTCCGCTCGGCACCCCGACTTTCAAGGGTAAAATTCACTCCGGTCTTATACGTTTTACCTTTGTCCGCCAGCTCCTGGAAAGACATGATCATGGGATCGTCGGTTTTAAAGGAATCAAAGACAATAATGTACTGCAAATCAGGCAGATTTTTCCGGACAGCCAGCACTTTCTTTACATCCTCTTCAGAAGAGGCAAAGACGGCCCTGGCACCTGAATCTTTCAGGATGTATTCCACCTGTTTTTCCATCAGGGTCGGATAGATCGTGGCGCTGACAATGCCAAAATGAGCACAGGCAAAATCAGTAATGACCCACTCCGGCCGGTTTTCGGACTGAATGGCGATCCGGTCCCCTTTTTTCAGCCCCAGGACATCCATCCCCATGGCAACATTCTCAGTGACATCCCGAAGTTCGGCATATGTAAGTCCCTGCCACTCCCCTTTTTTCTTGGTATAAAAGGCAACCATACCGGCATTACGTTTCTGAGAATCAGCAAACAACGCCGGAAGTGTTTCAATATATTCCAATTGATAGGTCATGAACTGTTCCCTCCTGTTCATTAGTTTTAAGATAATGAGTTTCCCCTTGAAATACAACACATGGTATAAAGCACCTTACACCCGGTCTTCCCGATTTTTTTCTTGCACTATATTCTATATCCTCTTATAATTGCGGGCTATTTGAGATACGTCCCGTTCGTCTAGTGGTCAGGACTCAGGACTTTCATTCCTGCAACAGGGGTTCGACTCCCCTACGGGATACTTAAACGACAAAGCCTTCCCCGGGGAAGGCTTTGCTTTTTAATTTAAATTTTTTGCTATGTAATTGATTTAATTGCCAGACCCCTCTATATTTAATGAGCCGGGATGATTTTCATCACAACAATCCGCAGGGAGAACACCTAACTTATCATAAACACTAAAAAATATGAGGAACATATCATGAAGCGTGGTCTTCTGTGTCTTCTGTTCTTTTTTATGGCCACTTCCGGACTGCCTGGAGCGGTTCCCATCGAAATTTCCGAAGAATTTTTTAATGAAGATATCGTCATATTCTACCTCTCTGATTTCAATCTGGAAAATCCCCAGGGGAATCCTTTGATTTTTGAATACTACATCGGAAACAGGAATTATCCCTGTATTT
The DNA here is from genome assembly GCA_021157965.1 of Candidatus Neomarinimicrobiota bacterium. Lineage (NCBI taxonomy): Bacteria > Pseudomonadati > Fidelibacterota > Fidelibacterota bacterium. Next base: position 266,413 of record JAGGVO010000041.1, on the reverse strand, counting down.
TCCCCGAACCGGTCCGGATCAGCCTGGAATTTTATTTTAAAGCCAGGATCAGAGCTTTGGGATGGATCAGTTTTCAACCCATTGCCACCATTGTTTTGAACCCATTTACCATCGCCGGTCCGTGTCGCATATCCAACCAGATTATTTCATCCAACATCTCCAATTTTTTCATTCCCTACGATTGCCCGGCCCAGGTGAATACCGGGAGTCCCTATGTGGATTTGAACGGCGGCCGGGCAGATGTGGACAAAACGGCCATGTCCCGTTTATCTAACTCCATTTTATCTACGGGACAGCTCCCTGCGGGGACCTACTCCTTTCTGGTCCGCATTATCAATGAAAGCAGCGGCCAGATATCGGAAGTTTCCAAAAATATACGGATTGTTTCCCCCACATCTCTGGAACTCGTCGGTCCGGGAACTCTTGTTCACGGTCTTGGGGACTTTGAAAATCAGTTCAACAGGTTTCCTATGTTCCAGTGGGACAGCGAAGCCTGTGCATCCTGCAACTATGCAATCCGCATCTGTGAGTATGTCCCGGGTATTCATGCGAGTCCTTACGATGCCATGATGGATGAGGCCGTCCTGCCTTTTCCCGATAACGGGGATTTTTATGACGTGGGAAACAATATCACCGTTTTAAATTACGATCCTGCACTGGCCGGAAGAGATCTGGAATTTGGAAAATATTACGTATGGCAGGTAGAAAAAACCTTTGAGACATCCGGTGGACTTCAAAGCATGAAAAGCGAAATCTTCGGATTCTATCTTGAAGATCCCTCCTCGACGGAAACCGCCCGGCGGATGATCAACCCGGTAGAGGAATTGCTGAAGGAACTGATAGGTGAAAACCAGTTTGAAACCTTGAAAGAAGGTCAGCTAAACGGTTATCAGGTATCAGGTATGATTACCGTGAACGGACGACCCATAACTGTTGAAGAGCTCCGGACGATCGTCAACGGCATCCGGAACGGATCTTACACCATTCAAAATGTTTTTGTTGAATAACGAGGTCACCATGAAACACATACAATCCTTTCTTGCCATTATCCTGATCCTTGTGATTATCATCCCCGTCTATGCCGATAATCAAAAACTTGCCATGGTTGCAAAAACAAGAGGAGTGGTAACATTCCGCCATGAAAACGAAAGAGCATTCAAAAACACGGCAAAGGCAGGGACTATCCTGGAAAACGGGGATGTGATCAAAACAGGTAAAGAATCCTTTGTGGCTCTGATTTTTCTTGACGATAAAAGCCAGGTGAAACTTCTTGCAAACTGCGATCTGGAAATCCGTGGAGAAAAGGTTCGGAATCAACTCAACAAAGATCTTTCCATGAATTTCGGAGAATTGAAAGCGGAAATCTCAGACCAGCGAGGGGGAGAATTTAAAATATCCACTCCCACATCCGTGGCCTCGGTGAAAGGAACCGATTTCTGGATTTTATCCGATCCCCGCCTTGGGGATAAAGTTATCGGCCTGAGCGGTCTTGTGGAATTGATGAATCAGATCACAGGTTACACGGTTTCTGTTGGCCCCAATCAAACGGGATTATCCCTTCTAAACGGCAGTGTGAATGTTCAGGTTACCGACCCGAATGATATCCCCCGGGATATTGTTGTGGACGAAAAAGAACTTCAGCAACTGAAAATTCAGTTTCAAACCCCACGCGGAGACACGAAAAACATAATCATAGAATATCGGTAATGAAGAAACGCCTCCTCCGGACCTTATTCCTGTTGTGGATCCCTTATATACTTTCAGCTCAAACCGGCACACTTGTCCATGTCCCGGCGAGAGAATACATACCTGGTGAAACCCTGGTTTTACATTGTCTGTTTTCAGGGAACATCTCTCTTGTTGAACGTATGGTTCTTTATATCCGACCGGCCGGAAACCGGGCATATCGTCAATACCCCATGAAATATAACGGAAGCGAATGGACAGGAATCGTACCCGGAACTGATCTCTCCGGTGGCGACATGGAATATTTTATTATGGCCGAACTGTCACACGGCGGAGTTATCAGTACACCGGATGACAGCCCTTTTGATTATCCCCTGACCATCCGGGACACTAAGAGCGATGAAGCATCCATCCGGAAAAGCACAACACGCCCGGAGGGAGAAGGCGTCCCGGCGGAATATATTATTCTTGCACCTGAACCGGGCGGAACGATTCAATGCAACGATTTTGTTGTAGCCGTTTCCCTTTTCAACCTGCCGGATATTGATTTATCAAGCATCCGACTGGAGCTAAACGGGACTGATTTTTCATCCTATCTGGAAAAATCACAGGATATTATCACACTCACGCTGCCGCCTGAAACTCTGAAGCCGGGGATGTACACAGCAACACTTCATGCCCGGAATCATTATGGCACACTTTTCAGACCTGAAACCTGGACATTTACACTGATCAGTACGGAAGAGTCCATACAGCGCATTGACCGTTCCCTGAGTGGTCAGGCCGGAACCGAATTCCGCTGGGAAGATGTGGATGGAGAACCCAACAATCTTTTCCGTATCACCGGCAGAATCAATGGAACCGTGCAGGGCATTACACTGGGTATTTCAGGATTGTGGGTCTCAAACGATTCCCGTCGGTATCAAGCCAGAAATTCTTTTAATGCTTATGCGCGGACTTCCTATACAGATCTTGAATTAGGAACCTTCTATCCGGAGCTCTCCCGGCTTACTCTTTACGGGAACCGGGTCAACGGAGCCATGATCCGGCTTAAACTGAATTTCCTGAACCTTACATACCTCCGGGGTGAATTGCTCCGCGAAGTCCTGAACCGGGCGGAACTGGACAGTAGTTCACGTACCTGGACCATCTCCTCCTTCACCTATTCCCGGAATATTCAGGTCATTCAGCCTGAAATCCGTATCGGATCCTTCCTGAACTGGAAAATGACCCTTATGCATGCCCGGGACGATACTGCCAGTCTTGATCCGGCTCTGAACATTAAAGATTATAATGCCGATACCGATTCTTATGTCTTCCAGGGAAATTCACCGGTGGACAATCTGGTTTTTGACAACAGCATCACTCTGAAACTGGACAATCAGCGTCTGGTATGGTCTCACAATCTGGCCCTGAGCATGACGAACCGGAACATCCGGGGAGGTGTGCATGATTCCATAACCATTGGTGATAAAATTATCAGCCTTTCGGACAAACTCCCGGATTTTATAAGCCCTGAAAAAATGTCCCGTTTCTTTATCATCAATGAAAATACAACCCTTCCCATACCGGCTGAAGTCAGTGAAGACCTGGCGGACTTCAGGCTTCAGCCCTACAAAATCATGGACTACCCGTCCCTGGCTTACTGGACAACCCTGCGGCTCAATTATTACAATAACCTGATCACTTGGACACTTAAGCATATCGCCCCTGAATTTTCGTCCCTTGCCTACCCGGGGTTGCAGACGGATATTCACCTGTCCGAAATCGGCGACCGGATCCGGCTTTTCAGAAACAGGCTGATTGTGACCCTGCGGTACAGCAGCCAGTATGATAACCTTTTGGGACAACAAAAAGAGTATGTCACCAACACAAATTCAGTATCATCAGCTATGTCTGTCATGCCGGGACAGGAACTTCCCACCGTGTCCATGTCTTTCAGATACTATCTGAGGGAAAACGACCTGAATACAGCCGTTGATACACTCAGTGAATTCTTCGCATCGGCTGCAACCGACCAGCGCATACGAAATGAAAATCTGTATCAGATGTTTACTCTGACTCAACCGCTGAAAACCGGCGGCATCCACTCTGATCTGACCATCAATTATATCCGCGCACTCCGGAAGGATAAAATTCCCAACAGGCCACCGGATTATATCAGTCCCGATTATTCCCTGAACCTCTGGTCCGTTTCCGCCCTTACACAGTGGTCATCCACCCTGACCCAAACCCTGTCCTGGAGTCTGATGGATAATAACATCAGCCGTACCTCCGATTTTACCTATCAGACATTCGCCGGAAAAATGGAAAAATCCCTGTGGAAAAACAAACTGTACGGAACCTTTGAAATCAAATGGACTCACGCTTCAGGTGATGTTGCCTTTGACCAGTACCAGCTTTCACCGGAACTGCGAATAAAAATCTTCGGAAATGATTTGTTTCTGAACCTGCACGTTAATAAACTGAATCAATCCGGGACTACTGGAATGACTACCCGGTTTTACACGAAATACACGTACCAATTTTGATGAAGATCAAGCAAAACACCTGGCAAAACATTCTGGCCGGTGTGATCATCGGCACGGTGGTCATGATGTTGAGCATTTTAATCCGTGAAGCCGGTATGATTGAGACCATCGAACTGAAATCCATTGATTACCGGTTCAAACGGCGGGGACCTGTGGAAGACATCCGGAAGCGGAGTCCCATCGTGGTGGTTGCTCTGGATCAGGAGTCCTGGGAATCCATCCCTTACCGTTTTCCCTATCCCCGAAAAATGTGGGGCAAGGTCGTCCGGAACCTCAAGGATGCCGGTGCAAAGCTCATCGTCTTTGATTTTCAGTTTGACACCCACGACATTAATGATTTTCACAGCGACACCCTTTTTGCTGAAGCCATTAAATATGCCGGCAATGTAATCCTCCCCAGTAAGCTGAATCAGGAAATTGTCCGGGGACATGTCATCCAGCACATCACTGAACCGGTGGATCTTTTTTACGATGCCTGCCTGACAACCGGGCTCATCGGTGAATTGAAGGATATAGATCAGTATACACGGAATTATTCCATTTTTTATCCCCTCAAGGATAAGTACTACCTTTTTCTGGGCATGAAAGCAATAAAGGAGTATCTGGGCATTCACGACTCCGTGAAAATGGCTTTTTCAAAAGACATGAATTTTATTGAATACGGTCCCTTGCGCATTCGACACAACAACGGAAACAGCTTTATGATCAATTACTACGGACCGCCCAAAACATTCAGCTCCTACTCCCTTTCTTCTGTTCTGGATGATGCGGAAACGGATCTCAGAGGGGACTATGACACGGATTACATGGAACTATGGAAAGGCGACAAATCGGCTTATCCCAAAGAACTCCTTTCCATTCTGAATCCCACAGGTGAAGATTCTCCCTTTAAAGGTAAAATTGTTCTCATCGGGGATGCCCTTGAAGAACATTTTGATACCAAATTCACCCCTTTTTACAATTATAAGGGGATGACCAATCTCATGGCCGGTGTGGAAACCCATGCTCATGCCATGCAGACGGTCCTGGACGGAAATTACCTGATTAAACCCGATAAATGGGTAAATAATGTCATTGTATTGGTTTTAAGTGTTTTGGCCCTTATCATCACCATCACCCTGGGGCCCGTATGGGGGATTATCATCATTTCCCTCTTAATCCTGGGATATGCTTATCTGTCCTTTTACCTTTTCAGTGAAAATCGGATCATTATTGAACTTTTCGTTCCACTTCTTGCTGTTTTTCTGTCCTATGCTTTTGACATTTTGTATGAATTCATCCTTGAACAACGTGAAAAGAAAAAAATCCGGGGGATGTTTTCAACCTATATTTCTCCTAAGATTCTGAAATATCTGGAAGATCATCCTGATGCTTTTACCCTGACAGGAGAAAAACGGGAAGCCACCATGTTTTTCTCTGATGTGCAAAATTTTACCACCATTTCCGAAAGTCTGAACCCGGAAGACCTGGCCAAGTTATTGAACAAATATCTTTCCCCTATGACCCAAATCCTTATGAGTTACGACGGTTACGTGGACAAGTACGAAGGTGACGCCATCATGTGTGACTTCGGTGTGCCCGTGGAAGATGACGAACATGCCCGGAAGGCCTGCTGGGCTGCCCTGGATCAACAGAAAAAGATTGCCGAACTGAGGCCCGAACTGAAAAAGGAATATGGTGTGGAAATCTATGTCCGCATGGGAATCAATTCCGGAATGGTCAGTGCCGGTAACATGGGGTCCGAACAGCGTTTCCAATACACCGTGATGGGAGATGCCGTAAACGCCGCTTCCCGATTTGAAGGAGCGAACAAACAATACGGCACTTATCTGATGATTGGAGAAAGCACATACAATCTGGCGAAACCTTTCATAGAAGCCCGGGTGCTTGACCGCCTGATTGTGAAAGGAAAAGCTAAACCTATTACGGTATACAACCTGATGGCAAAAAAGGGTGAAGCTACGGAAGCGGAACTGAAGCTCATAGAATGGTACGAAAAGGGATTAAATCACTACTGGGATCAGAAATGGGATAAAGCCATCAACGCCTTCCGGAAAGCCCTGGAGTTTGTCCCCGGCGATCCGCCTTCAGAACGCTTTATCCAACGATGCCGGGAGTTTAAACTTTCCCCACCGCCCGATGACTGGCAGGGTGAGTTTATCATGACGACAAAATAAAGTCGCTTTATCGCAAATTGAATTTCTATTCGTTTTCTTCCCGAAAGATATCCGTCGTCAGGGTATCCTGAAGGGATTTCAGTTTTTTCAGAAGGGTTTGTTTTTCTTTCAGCAGGGTACCGGGGAATTCCCCTTTTTTATCCGCTTCCCGGAGTTTTTCACCGATCAGGGTTAACTGATCCCTGATTTTTTGTTCACCCAGCCGGGCAAGACAATCCAGAAAAGTTTTTTTAGGTTCCCGGAAAGGGTTTCCTTCCATAATCAGGCGGAAAATGAAGCGCTGAATCGTTTCATCTTTCACGGCTTCAGCCAGGGAAGAGGAGCTGATTTGCATCTGTTTACGTAAAACCGGCAGGATGTGTTTATAGACCTTTCGGAGAAAATCATGTGTAAAAAGGTCTTCCTTCAACACCCTGAGAGCAGCGGCCCGGATGGAACGGTCCGGTGTATTTACCAGCAATTGTATCAACTGGTATTGAGCCGCTTCAGATTTATTGGCAAAATGTTTCTCTTTCTTTACAGGTCCAACATACATGGCATCCTCTTTGTCCCTGGCACCTGTGCGACTCAGCTGATGTTTCAGCACGGCCATATCCGTCCCGAAAATCCGTCCCAAGTCACTGAGAAACATCTCTTCCGTCACCGGATCGGTAAAGGATCCCAGCTGATCCAGAATTCGTTTTACAGCATCGGACCTTCTGGCTGCCGAAAGGCTAAACGGTTTGATCAGGGATTCAAGGTGGGACATAAAATCCGGAGCTTCGTTGATTTTCATCTGGAAGGCTTCGGCTCCCGCCTGACGGATGAAGCTATCGGGGTCCTCCCTGACAGGCAATTTTAAAACATGGCAGGATATTCCCTGAGGTGCAAGAATAAGCCCTGTTTTAACGGCGGCTTTCTGTCCCGCCTCGTCTCCGTCGTAGCATAAAACCGCTTTGGAGGCGAACCGTTTGATAATCCTGGCGTGATCAGGAGTAAAAGCTGTTCCTGATCCGGCAATGATATTTGTAAAACCGTTCTGCCACAACTGGAGCAAATCCATGTAGCCTTCCACAATCAAAACTTTGTCGGTTTTCCGGATGGCATCCCGGGATTTATGAAGGCCGTACAAAATTCGGCTTTTATGATAGACCGGCGTTTCAGGGGAATTGAGATATTTTGCCCCCTGGTCATCACCGGTCAGAACCCGTCCGCCGAATCCGACGGGATTCCCCCGGATATCGAAAACGGGAAACATAATCCGGTTTCGAAAGCGGTCATATTTCTTCTTACGCTCTGATTCGGTAACGAGTCCCGACGAAATAAGCAGCTTTTCATCAAATTTTTTCATTAATGCCGCTTTCAGCAATGTATCCCAGGCTTCGGGGGCATACCCAATTTCAAAAGTGTTCAGAGTCTCATCATCCAGTCCCCGTTTGATCAAATACTCCCGGGCGGTTTTTCCCTCCGGAGATTTCAATGCTTTCCTGTATAAATCGATGGCCAGGCGGTGGAGTTCATAAAGTTGTGAACTGATACTTTTTTCTTCTTCCGAGGGTTGATAGGTATATTCCTCAAGGCTGATGCCGGCCCGGTCTGCCAGAGAATGGAGGGCTTCAGGAAATGTGATCTTTTCATAAGTCATGACAAAATTAATCACATTCCCTCCGGCTCCGCAGCCAAAGCAGTGATAAATTTGTTTGGATGGGCTCACACTGAAGGACGCCGTTTTTTCCTGGTGAAAAGGACACCGGGCCCAGTAATTCTGTCCTTTCCGGGTAAGGGAGATATAGGAGGATACGACATCCACTATATCGTTGGATTCTTTAATCTGTTCAATCACATGTTCCGGTATACGTCCCATGATATCCTGCCGTCAAACATTCAATTTTACAAAAGTCACGCCGGCACCCCCCTGGTCCCAGGGAGCTTCTTCAAAAGAGAGAACCCGCCGGTCCTTGGTCAGAAATTCCTCAATAAATTTTTTCAGGATACCGTAACCTGTTCCATGAAGAATTTCCACACGGGAAAGCCGGCCGACCACCGCCCTGTCGATAAACCGGTCCAGACTGCTCAGTGCTTCTTCTGTCCGGAATCCCCGCAAATCAATGCGGTGTGATATAGTGTCGGAGCTTCTTTCCACATGGGTTTCCACCCGCTGGGGTTTTTTTCGGGCTTTATCAAGCCATGAAAGGTCCAGGCGCATCCGTGAACCATCCACATCCACCCAGACACGGTGTTTCTGGTTATTGATTTCCACAACCCGGCCATTTTGTCCCAGAGAGCGAATCCACACCTCATCCCCCACATTCAAATCTTTCATTTTCAGGACTGTTTTGCCGGGATCTGCAGTCTTTTCCTGCCGGATCTGAACCCGGGATTTAATCTGGGTAAATGTTTGTCTTGCCTTGTGAATGGATGCTGTTTCCGCTCCTGATTCGCGGATTTCCCGGATAGCCCCCTCCAGTTCTTTCTGTAAATCGGCAATAATCAACTCTGCCCGTTTCAAGGCTTCCCGCTCGGCTTTTTTATATTTGGTATCGATGGTTTTCAGTTTTTCCTGAATGTGTTCCGTATCCTTTTTCAGATGTTCTTCCCGCTTTCGGATATCCTTCAGCAGTGTATCATAGCGGAAGATTTTTCGTTGAAGATCCTGAATAAGACGTTCCAGCTTTTCCCGGCTTTTCCCCACCCGCATAACGGCAGTCTCAATGACCCGAGGATCCAGATGATAGCGCCGGGCAATTTCAATAGCATAACTGCTTCCGGGAATCCCCAGTCGGAATTCATAGGTGGGAGACAACGTCTTGTCATCAAACATCATACTACCATTTTCCAGTTCATCAATCTCAAAGGCCAGTGTTTTAAGGGCACCGTGGTGAGTTGTGGCAAAGGTCGTGGTGCCCCGGAGCATGAGTTCCCTCAGAATCCCCTCTGCCAGGGCCGCCCCTTCATCGGGATCCGTTCCCGTGCCCAGTTCATCAATCAGGACAAGGCTTTCATGTGTTGCGTGTTCAAGAATGGTTCGTATGCGGAGAATATGGGAACTGAAGGTGGAAAGATCCCCTTCTATGGACTGTTCGTCACCGATATCCACAAAGATCCGGTCAAAGACAGGCAGAGAACTGGATGCCTCGGCAGGGATCAGCAAACCGGCCTGATTCATGAGCACAAGGAGTCCGACAGTTTTCAGGGCAACAGTTTTTCCCCCGGCGTTGGGACCGGTAATTACGATGCCCCTTTTCCCTTTTTCCAGGGAGAACGTAAGAGGAACCACATCCCGCTGGACCGCCAGTTCCAGATTCCGTCCATTGACAATACGAAATACATCAGTCTCTTCCGAGGGCTTATCACACACATAGCGGACGGCAATTCTTCCGGCAGCATGGATGAAATCCAAATCTTCCAACATGGTTGTGAGTGCCTGAAAATCCTCAAGATTCTCCCGAACCTTGTCAGTCAGTGCCTGTAAAATCCTGTGTATCTCTTCCCTTTCGGCCAATTGGGCTTCCCTTAATTCATTGTTCATAACCACAATGGTCAAAGGTTCAATATAAAAGGTCTGCCCTGTCTGACTTTGATCATGAATAACTCCCTGGATCTGATTTTTCCGGCTGGCTCTGACAGGAATTACATGACGACCGTTCCGAAATAAAACCTGATCACTGACAGCTACCTGATCTTCAGCCAATTTTGCCGAAATCTTCTGCACTTCCTGGAAAATTCGCTGGTTCAGCCGGCGGATTTTTTTCCGAATAGCATGGAGTGCCGGTGAAGCATGGTCGGCAATTGTTCCGCCTTCATCAATAACGGACAATATACCCCGTTCAAGGGTCTGTAAATCAACCGTAGGATCCAGGACCCGCTTGCGTAATAAAGGATACTTATCAGGCCTGTGCTTGAAATACTCCCGGATTTGCCGGCCGGTTTGAAGAATGGATCCCAGCGTGAAGAGCTCTTCACCCGATAAGGCCGTTCCCTGTACAGCTGCACGTTTAAAAATATGGATCTGATCGCTGAAACCGGAGAGGGGAAGTGCCGTATCCAGGGCAATGAGATCCCGCATTTCGAGGATTAAATCCTGTGTTTTCCGGAAGGTTTCAGGAGGTTGGAAAGAATGCAAATTACCTGCCAGGTCACCGGCCTTTTCCGTAAAGGTCTCCGCCCGGAGAAGACGCCGGACCCGGTCAAACCCCAGGACCGCTTCGGGGTGTATCATAATCCTGTCATAATCCCTGGTTCAATCGTTCTATGGCTTCACGCATTTCCTGTCCCCCCTTTTTTAATTTCAGCATAATCTCTTTTCGCTCAGGCAGGGGCAGTTTCTTAAAATTTTCCACAAGATACTGCTGTTCCTGAAAATCAAAAGCATCCATCTGGCGAAGGTGCCTGGCAAATTCCTCTGTCGTACCCTGGATTGCCGGCAGAATATCCTCCCGGACTCTGTTATTCAACTGCTGACGAAGTTTGCCTTCATCAAAAAAGGGTTCAATGAGGGTTTTATGAACCACAGGAACAACGCGTTCAAGAAGTTCATAACTTTTAGCATTCTGTTTAATTTTAGGAACCCAGTTATTGTTGGGCATCAGATCAAAAATCCAGAAAATAACACTCAGGACAATCACGGCCTTTAAAACGCCCAGGGCAATACCACCCAGTTTATCCACCCAGCCTAAAAGGACAAGGTTCAGAGCTGCCCGGATCAGGTTGGCCAGAATCTGTGATATAATCACAACACCGAGGAAAATGACGACAAATCCCAGTGCCATGATCAGGGTGGGATTCCAGTCAAAACGGCCAAAAAGGGCGTTCCCCACACTCACACTGTAATTTGATCCGATGATAATACCCAGCACCAGCCCAATCAGCCGGAAACTGCTTAAAATCAATCCGTTGAAATAGTCTTTTACTACAAACCAGGCAACAATGATAATGGCCAGGATATCCATCCAGTGCATATTAACCTCCCAGTTCTTCCCGAACTATTATTTGGACCCGTTTCCCGTCTGCACGGCCGGTCAGTTCTTTCATGGCCGGTCCCATAACCTTTCCAAGATCCCGGATACTTTCGGCCCCGCTTTTTCGGATAATTTTTCGGACTATCTGACGGATGGCTTCATCGTCCATTTCCGCAGGAAGGTACGTTTCAATAATTTTCAACTCCTCTTCTTCCTTTTCCGCCAAATCAGTCCGGCCCGCCTCCTGATAAGTCCGGGCAGAATCCTGGCGTTCTTTGGCTGCTTTCCGGATTACCGTCAACTCTTCCTCTTCTTTCAGGTCGTGGAGCACCTCAATGCGTTTCTCTTTCAATTTGGATAGGAGCATTCGCAATGTTCGGGTACGCACGGCATCCCGTTTTTTCATGGCGTCCTTTAAATCAAGCTGAATTTTTTCAAGATATGTAGTCATTTTTTCAACACCTCACTGTGTTTCTTCCCTGAAACGATTCGTTATCATAACTGTTAAAAATAAGGGATTCCTGCCGTTTATTAAACAAATTTTACAGATTTAAAGGCAGGCCTCCTTTTTCACGTGAACTACATCAACAACAAAGCTTATGAAAACTGGTTATATCCCAAATAAATCAAAAAAGAGAATGAAAAAAACAATTAAATATTTATAATCCTGTCTATACAGATCCTGGGCGGGCAAACCATGCAGCGGAAACATTTGGGAACGATTCACCGATCTGAAAACGGCCCAATTCCTGACGGATGCTAACGTGATGTTGTTAGATACTGAGGAGAGGTATACCGGAATTCTGAATTGAGTAAAGAGCTGAGAATTGTTAATCCCGTTATGGGGTAGAGATTGTCAGATTGATATGATTGATTGAATTTTCTATTGTCTGCTATAACGATAATAAGAGAAATCGGATATATGGATTCTGCGATGTGATCGCCCACTACCCCGGGAGAAAAATACACAGGAATCGAGCTTAATGTAAAATAATATTATTATATATGGTGTCTGATTTTTTGTCTTACATTCATCCAATCTTCCATCTTTCCGGTCACCGGGCAGACCACAAAGCGGGTGCATCGAGGTGTTAACTTCCTGCTTTTTAAAAATAATTTGATGATTCCCGGCAACATATTCCATGGCCGTATCTTTCTGCCAGGGAGTGGAGATCCGTACTGCCGCATTGGGGACATTGACCGGGATGGGTTACCAATTCGCCACTGAAGGCATGGCCGCATTTCCGGCACCACCACTGATCCTTCAGAAAGTGAACGGCACCTCCGTCGATCGTGAGAAGAGGACCTTTTTCTAGAAATTCCGCCATTTTATACCTGGCGCTTTCGATCAGTCTTGTAAAGGTAGGACGCGAAATGCCCATCAGCTCCGCCGCCCGGGACTGGTTATATCTCTCGCCGTCTGCAAGCCGGAGTGCTTCATATTCATCCAGGGAAAGAATAAGTTCATCCAGTTGCCGCGAAGGAATTCCCAGGGGTTTGAACTGTCTGAAACGGGGTGGATTTTTAACATGCCTGTTTTTTTGCGGTCTGGCCATGGTTTATCCTATACGTTAAATCGAATATTTAATATATCACCATCCTGTACAACATAGTCTTTTCCCTCCAGGCGGACCTGACCATTCGCTTTCGCTTTTGTCATGGATTGGGTTTCCATAAACACATCATAAGAAATGACTTCCGCCCGGATAAACCCCTTTTCCAGATCGGAGTGTATAACACCGGCTGCTGCAGGTGCTGTGAGTCCCTGCCGGAGTGTCCAGGCTTTGACCTCATCTTCTCCAACTGTAAAAAAACTTAAAAGTCCAAGTCCTTCATAAGCCGCCCGGATGACATGATGAATGGCCGGTTCATCGATCCCCAGTTCTTCCATGAAAAGCGCCCGATCATCTTCTTCCAGCTCCTGAATCTCCTTTTCTGACAGGGCTGATACAGCGGTTACAGCCATATTCGGAAATTTTTCTTTCACCTCCCGGATATAAGCGTCCCGATTCTCGTACAACGTATCGCTGCAGTTCAGAATTGCCAGGAGGGGTTTGGCGGACAAAAACTGGAATCCCCGGATTCGCTTTTCTTCTTCCTCCGTAAAAGGGATTTCACGAATAGGCTGACCCTCGTCCAACGCTTCTTTGCACCGTATCAGAATTTCATGTTCATGTTTATCATACTGGGGAGCTCCCCGCTGTTTCAGATGTTCCACCTTCTCAAGGCGACTTTCAGCAACTACCAGGTCGGCAAATTGTATTTCCTCTTCCAGATGCCGGATTTCACCGGGAGGATTGATGGTAACAGGTTTCCCGTCATCCCCGTAGCCTTCAAAAACACGGACAACCGCCACCAGGCCATCCACCTGACGAACCGCTTCCAGATATTTTGAAGATGTATCGTGCCGGTTCCCTGACGGAATACCCATGATATCAATGCAATTGAATGTGGCATGCGTCGTTTTCTTCGGCTTGAAAATGTCAGAAAGGTTATCCACACGAGGATCAGGAACTACCACCCTTCCCCGCCGGGATTCCGCCAGACCGGACCGGAGGATTTCAAAATGATTCCCGGTGAGAAGTTCAAAAAGGGTGCTTTTTCCGGAAAATTTAACGCCGATGAATCCAAGTTCCATAATTCTCCCGATATGTTTTTGTTGGAAGAGTGTACGAAATCACCTGCCTATAGATTACTGAATTTTTTGAATGGAAGCATCAATATAGATTTCTACACGCCGGTTCCGGTTTCTCCCCGATTCAGTCTCGTTGGACGCCACAGGGTTGAACTCACCAAAGCCAGCCACGGCAAAACGTTCCTCAGGAATTTCTGTTTCCTGATGTAGAATCCGCATCACACTCTGGGCCCGGGCGGCGCTCAATTCCCAGTTGTCCCTAAACCGGACATTAGGACCTAAGGGGACATTATCCGTATGTCCCTCTATGCGGATTTCCACCTGCCAGGCCAGGCCGTTTTCCCGCAATTCCCGAAGCAACTGCCGATGTTCCGTTTGAGTCAAATCCAGAATATCCAGAGTGCGAATCGCATGTGCCAGATCTGTCAGTTGACGCCTGAACTCCGGAAGGGGTTCTGCCTCTCCCGGATTAAACAGCGATTCACCGCTGATGGTAATCTGTACGCCTTTTGAATGATAGTTCACAGTAAAGGCTGACAAATCCTGCTTTTCAATGGCTAAACGGATTTCCCGGCCGGTTTCTTGCAGCCGGTCATGGGTCCACCGGTGGATCCGGCTGATTTCACCTGACTGACGGGCAATCATCATGATGAAAAATGTCAGCAAAAGGGTCATGATATCACCAAAAGAGAGAATCCACCCGGAGCGGACAGCCCTTTCACGACTGGACAAGGTGTCCTGCCGTGTGGAAAAAAGTTTCATGATGTTCCGCCCCGCCTGTTTATCATATTCACCTTAATATAGATTTCGACCCGGCGGTTCTCGTCCCAGTTTCTGACATCGTGCAAAGGATGAAAGGAGCCGTATCCCGCAATCGAAAAATAATCCTCCGGCACAGGCAGGCGGTATTGCAGATATTGCATCACCTGATAAGCCCTGGCTGTGGACAGATCCCAATTATCCGAAAACCGTTGTGTTCGGATAGGTTGCTGATCCGAATGTCCTTCAATTCGGATATCCGTATCGATGTAGTATCCATAGGATTCAATCCGGGCAATCTGTTCCCGGTACATCGCCTCCAGCAGGGGAAGGTCGGTTTCATTGATCAGACTCACAAGCTGTGCCAGATAGGGATAAAAATTGGGGTTGATTTCATCCGATGCTGAATTAAAAAAGGGCTGGTTTTCCACCCGGGAGGGAATGAGAATTTTAATCCCTTTTGTTCCTGTGTTTTCAATATACAGCCAATCCATTCCTTCCCGTTCCCTGATCTGCTCCAGCTGACGGCCGATCCGGGCTGTCAGATTGTCTGAAAAACTGAATACGGATGTCGCTTCATTGGTCGCCCGACTGACAAAGAGGAGGAAAAAGGCCAGAATCCCCGTAAGCAGGGAGGCGTATATAATTTTCCAGCCGTCTCTGTCGAATGTTTTATAACGCATCCTGTCATCAGTCATGGTGTTTCAGAAAATCTTTTTCAGCTTTGGGAATAAAGGTCAGAAGTTTTTCTTCCATAATCAGGGGATGTTCCCGGGCGTGAAGACTTAATATGCCTGTCAGGATGATTTCGTTAATGAAGATTTCTTCATCGGACCGGGTTTTCAGTTTTCCACCAATAGGGATAAAAATAAGGTTTGCAAGGAGAACTCCGTAAAATGTGGTTACCAGGGCTCTTCCCATGCCACTTAGCAGGGATGTCATCATCACTTGGGTGTCCTGGGCAAAAGTCATCACTCCGGTGACCTGACTCTGCTGGGTCATCATCAGAATAAGACCCATCACGGTCCCCAAGAGCCCGAATGCCGGAGCATAGGATCCCATATTATAAAACATCTCCTGGCCGTTCTTGTGGCGAATAACCATATTGGTCAGTTCACTTCTTAAAAATCGCTCAAGTTTTTTGCTGTCTTTTTCGATAAGTGCCATTTCAATACCCGTTTGCATGAAACGGTTCTTCATCTCCGGCAGTTGGTCTTCCAGGGAAAGCAGGCCCTTTGCACGAATCAGCTTGCTGTAACCCACAAGCTGATGAATGGTTTTCAGACTTTCCTGGTGATGTCTGGCAAAAGCTTTTCCCGTCACTTTCAAAAGGCCGAGAAATTGTTTGAAGGGATAATTGATCATTGTGGCGGCCAGGGTCCCTCCCAGCACAACCGCCATGGCATTCCAGTTCAGAAAGGTGTGAGGAATGCTGAATGATTCATCCATCATGCCAAAGGCAATGAGTCCAAGTCCGATAAGTAAGCCGAAAAGTGTTGCAATATCCATGACTAATCCTGCTATTTTTCAAGTAAAATACCTTTTATTTCATTGATCATCAAGGACAATGAAAGTCCTGCGCTGCGGGTCTTCACAGCGGACATAAAAGGGGAGCTCCAGGTGTTTTTTGAATTGGGATTCCCAATGCTCCGGTTCTTCCAGCCAGACAGCATGGGGAACGGAATGCCCCAGCACCATCAATCGTCCTCTGTCTGGTGACCCGGATACGATGAAATCCAGTCCTTTGCAACAAGTCCCTTTTTTTTCGGATACAAAAACCCCATTGCCGGCAAAGACCGGAGCTGTCCAGAAACAGCGCCAGGGAAAAGAAAGGGTTTCCGGAATTTTCCCGATCCGTGGATCTCTGCAGAGGATCGCAGCATCCCGGAGAACTTCTCCGGTTGTCAGGTCCGGTGAGAATATACCGGTCCGGGAAATATCAGGAATCAGAACCTGTGTTTTTCTCTCTTTGAGGATATTTTCCGCCTTTTGTGCGTCCATATCCGTTTCAAAGCGCGTCGTCGATCCGTAATAAAAGGATGCAAGGGCAGCGAAAAGCCAATCTGCCAAATCTGCGGCGGATTTGGCAAAAAGAGTTTCCCCGTCCCGGAACAGGGAGAGTTCTTTCCCCACGGATTGAGCCGCAGAAAGGAGATTATACTGAGTGAACTCATACCACATCTCTTCATCAAAACAGAAGAGTGCGGAATGGTCCAGGGAGATATAGGGAACTTCAAAGGGATCCGGAGCTTCAGGACGGGTATGAAGCAAGGTGTCAACGACGGAATGAATCGAACCGGATATATCCCCGGGACCCTTCAGGATAAATTCTCCCGGCATGATCACATCACCCGGCAGGGGAAATGTGAAACCGGTATCCGGATCGGTTGTTAAAATTGCCGGAATGCCCCCGTCCAGCAGGGCATGAAAGAGGAAGAGGGTTCGGGGACCCAGGTCCAGGTTCAGGCGTACACGCGAGGAAAAATCCAGCCCAGCTTGTTTTAGAGCGCCAGACAGAAGTCTGACGCCGGAACTCCATTCTTTAAATGTAACAGGCGGGACATTTTCCCAGATGAATGCCGGTTTATCCGGCAGATAGCGCCGGTGTTGAATCAGAACCGTACCAAAATTGGGGAAGGGAACAATTTCTTCATCATAGGGGATGCCAAGATAGGTGTGATATGCATCCGGAATGAGAATACGTGTATAACTCATAATTCAAAGATTTCCGATAAGCGAGTGTAAAAGTTGCTGTTCAGGCGTCACGGGAAATCCGGCTTGTGCAGGCTTACCCTGTCGCCATTCATCACGGCATCATCCATCGGTCTACACCGGGAGAGATGTCTAATCCATATCAATTTGTTCGGGATTCATGAATTTTTCTGCATACCAGCGGTATACTTTAGCTTCCTTGAAAAAGGCAAACAGATCCGGATCGATATGATAATCCTTCACCATAAATTCCATGATTTTCATGGCTTCAGAAAGTGTTTTCCCTTTTTTGTAGGGTCTGTCCGGCGCTGTTAAGGCTTCAAAAATATCGGCCATGGCCATGATACGCGCCGGCAATTCCAAATCTTCCGCTTTAAGTCCCTTGGGATATCCCGAACCGTCCATGCGTTCATGGTGGTTGGCAGCATACTCGGGAACATTTTTCAATTTCTTGGGAAATGGAAGCTGTGAGAGCATTTTATCAGTGACAACCGCATGATTATTAATGATTTGCCGTTCTTCCTCGGTCAGTGTACCTTTGGAAATATGCAGATTAAGAATCTCATCATCCGTTAAGATAGGCGTACTTTTTCCATCTATCGTAACAGTATACCGTGCAATATCGCAAATCCGGTTCTTGTATTCGGGTTTGAGAAACTCACCCCCTGTATTCATCCGCTGAATAAAGGCATAATCCTCACTGATTTTCCGGATTTCTTCTTCCAGCTCTTTCATCAGATTTTCCCGTTCAGCTCTGGAAGAATCATCTTGCGGCGTTCCTGCTAAAGCCTTCCACATCTCTATTTCACGATCTTTTTTCAGCAATTCAAAACGGAGAAAAATCGTCCGGATCCTGTCATAAATGGTTTCCAGTTTTGTGGATTTATCCACCACGTATTCCGGTGTGGTAATCTTACCGATATCGTGAAGAAGGCCGGCAAAACGGATCTCCTCAATTTTCTCGTCACTGTAGCGGACATCTTTGTAAACACCGTCCCGGCTTTCAGAAATCTGTTGTGCCAGATACACTGCCAGTTTCGCCACCCGTTCAATGTGACCACTTGTATATTTGGATTTTTCATCAATCGCCGAAGCAATTACACGGATGATGGAATTCAATAATTCTTCAAGTCCATTGATAAGACGGTTTTCCGTAATGGCCACGGCGGCCTGACTGGCCAGAGCTTCCGTCAGCGCCTGGAATTCAGGACAGAAGGCAATGGTGTTCCCCGATTCGTCTTTTGCATTGATTAATTGGAGTACACCAATCACTTCATTTACATGGTTCAGCATTGGCAGAGCCAGCATGGACTGAGTCCGGTAACCGGTTTTTCGGTCAAACTGCCGTGTACCGGTAAAATTAAAATCTTTTACATCGTACACATCTTCAAAGTTCAGGGTTTCCTTCTTCAATGCAACATACGCCGCAACCATCTCCAGATAGGGCGATCCATCCTCATTATACAATTTCACCGGATACCAATCGATGGGATTTCCCGATGTCCCCCCCATCCGGATATTCATGGAATCTGTATGGACAATGCTAAACCTGAGTTTTTTTTCATCTTCCGACATCATATAAAGCGTTGCGGCATCGGCACCGGTTAATTTTTTCGCATAGGTTACAATATTTTCCAGGAGGACATCCTGGTTTTTTTCCGTACTGAGGGATGTCCCTACCGAGACAAAAACATTGACCCGGTCCTGAATGATTCTGATAATATCTATCAGTTCATCTTTGGATTTGGAAGCAAGAATCTCGGAAGAAAGCTGAAAGGATTTCATGTCAGAAGATATCAAAATACATCAATTTAATTTCACGGTTAAAGGATTCCACATTTTCGCCCCAGATAAGATTGTTCAGATCCACTTCCAGGTAGAGATTTTCCGTAATGCCAACGCGGACACCGGCATTCAGAAAACCGTACCCGCCGGAAATTTTGAATTTTTTTAAATCTGAAAATTTTTCATAATTCAGGGCGGCATCATATTCGATCATAATAGAGAATTGAGGATTTAGTTCAATGGCAGCCCCGGCAAAGAAAGAGGGGATATAGGTGCTGTCTGGCTGTTCCAGGGAATAATTAGCCCCTGCATGAAGGCTTGTATTGCCGATAAAATGCCAGTTTTTGCTGAGGACAGAATAAAAGCCGGAGGAAGGAATTTCATAATTCCCGTCGGTATAAGCCCCATAGCCCTGAGAGGAAAATCCCATAGAGACACCCGGTTTTTTCATTCCTTCATCAATAAGTCGATATTTGACACTCACACCGGGCTGGGGATTCCAGGTGATATTTTCATTGCCGATAATGTTGGATCCTCCATAGGATATACCCATGGAAAAACGATCTGTCAGACCTACTGTTGCCCCGATCAGCACCCCGCCATTGGTGGTAAAACGTAAATCAGTCAGGTAAGATCCCCGTGCCAGGGTTGCGACAGTCGGGGTATTAATTAACTGAACCGGTGCCGGGACGAACTGTGCCGCCAGTGAGCCGACCAAAAGCAAAAACAGGAGGGATATTTTTACGCAATACTTCATAGTTTTCCCTTTTAGTTATCAAACTGCATCGGATGTTACGAACAAGTTTTCAATTTTTTTATAATAATTCTTCCAAAGCTCCTTCTCTTCACAGGTTTTCTGCAAACTACGCAGCTCATCAACGGCTTCCTTCCGGTCCCGAACAAGCTGGGTGAGAAATTTAATCAATCCTTTATCATTCCGGGTTGCCAGCATGCGCAATACCTCATCCCATTTGTTCAGCATTTTATACTGGTCGAATATATTCCCTTTCAGCAGCTGAATGGTTTTTTCGCGCTCTTCCAGCAAAACTTTTTTCACGGTACTGAAATTTTCATCGAGGTAAAGAACCGTCCGGATTCCTTTGATGATTTTGTGAATAATTTCCACATCTTTTTTCCAGAAAACATCTCCCTGTCCCATCGCCAGCAAAAAGGCATGAAGTCCTTCAAAATCCGGGAGCAGTTCGCCGGGTAGTTTCATGGTCAGTTTGCCAAAATCCACCGTTTTGATCAACACAAGGGGGATCAGGTAGTCCAGGGTAACTTTGTGCAATTTATCCGGATTTGTGATGCTTTCCGGAAGCCGCTCGATCTTGTGTAAAAATTCTGCTTTCCGTTCGGGATGGAAACTTTTTTCCAGTTGGAAGGGGAGTTTTTTTCGCCGGCTTTCAAAATCCTTCCGTTGAAGTGTTTCCACATAAAGAGCACCCCGGAGGGCTCCCTTTCGGTTCTGATAGGCAGACGCTTCAAAATAGAGGATCCGGCCCTGATGGAGGATATATACCTGACAAATATTCAGAATCCTCTGCAAAATCCCAATTTCCCGGAAAAAATTCTCATGACCGGTGGCTACACCTAAAAGGTGGGCGGATACCATGCTCCTCCGGATGGATTCTGTCAGAGTTTCCGTCAGGTGCACACCCGTTTCCCCCCGACCGATGGCATCTACGCAGTCATAGGCCGTATTCAGCGATTTGGAAAAAAAAACTTTTAGCCAGTGAATCATTTTACCTTCCTGCTACATCGACCTGTCTATCAACCTGGGGGAAGCATAACTGAGCAAACGTCCTTCATTGATATCCGGTTTATCCTGAAAAGACACGAGGGCACAATCGCCTGGACTCATATGAAAACCCCGGAAAACATCCAGTCCTATCAGAACGCTCAGGAGCTGTCCCAAGGTAGGTTGGTGCCCGACAATCCATAAACAGGAGGGCAGATCCATCTCCACCAGCTGTGAAACAATTTCCCCTGCAGAACCATTCAGGATCAAAGGATCAACCTGAATTTCATCCCTGTTTACATGCAATATATCACACAGAATTTCTGCCGTCTGCTGTGTCCGGATGGCCGGGCTGGTTAAAAGTCTGTCCGGTTTGGGAAACCACGGATGGATCAGGGGGATAAACTGCATGAGTTTCAGGCGTCCTTCATTCGTTAAATTCCTGTCTGAATCGCTGTCATGGTGCCTCTCCCGGGGTTCGGCCAGACCATGGCGCATAAGCACGAGATTCATGGAGGGTCCTGTATTTTTGTTGTTAAAGAAATGTAATAACTTTTTATTCTTAAATCGACTGTTTACTCGTCCCGGATCCCCTGATAATCGGGGGCAATTTCCCATAGTGCTGCATCCATCCGGTTTTGGACGAGCCTGGCAAATTCCCGTCTTTCATCAATTGAAGAATCGTCATAATCGGGAATAATCGGTTCGCCAATTTTAAACTTCAGGTCAATCCGGCGGAAAGCAAGCAGGCGCATGGCATGAGGGACAAATGGAGCACCGCCATACCATGCAATCAAATCCCGCTGATCAGAAGGAACCGGTTTTCCATCGATGGCCGTAACAGTGCTTACAATGGGCAGCACAGGGACCTTAAGCCGGTTGGCGGGGACAAAGAGAGCGGATTTGAAACGTTTCAGGTAAGTGCCGTCGGTGGTCGTTCCCTCCGGAAAAAAGATAATATTGATGCCCTTTCGCAATGTATTCATGAGGACTTCAATATATGCCCCGGACAATCCCCCTTTTTCCCGATCCACAAAAACGGTTCCTCCAAGCCGGGCGGCATGACCGAAAATGGGCCAGTTGCGGATTTCCGATTTAGAAACGGGAACGGCCGAAACGACAGACATGGTACTGACTACTTCCACATAACTGTAATGGTTTCCGACAACCAGATACCCGTTTTTGGAGGGAATGTTTTCCCTTCCTTCCACGTGAATTCGGACTCCGCATATCAGGCGGAGCAGAGTACAAAAGGGCTTGATAACATAAAAAACCATCTGATCTCCTTTTGTCCTGCTGAAAAGCATGATCACCCCTTTTAGCACTCCTAAAAGGATTATCAAGATAAGAAACAAAAGGAGGATACTAATAATTCTGAAAAAGCGACGAATCGATTTCATAACAGGTTAAATTCCGGATTTTAATTGTGATTCAATGTCGTATTTATGCCGGGCCTCTTCTTCGGCAAGTTTCAGAAAAAGATCCCGGGTTGCCGATCCTACAGGTACCCGGTCTGCCAGTGTCAGATAAAGTTCACGGGCATCATTTTCAAAATCATCTGCCATAACCAAGATATCTTCCGGCGTCAAATCCTTTAATTTAGATTGAATATCCTTTTCATCACTCAGATGGAGATCCGGGATCGGTTTGTCTGTATAATTCAGAAACTCACTGATATCCAGATTTTCCAGTTTTTTCCGGTGTTCTTCTTCCATGGTTTTTATCCGGAGGAGCATTTCGCGGGCACGGGGATTCTCCACGAGGTCGGCAAGACGTTCATAACGGCGGGCAGCTTTTATTTCCTGATCAATGGCAAATTCGATAATTTCTTCAAAGCGGGACATTGTTATCTCCTCTTTACCTGAATGCGAAAAAATGCCGGACAGGAAACACCCCGTCCGGCATAAGATATCTTTTTATCAGATCTCCGGCTTTTATTCCACCATATCCGTATCGAGGAAATCCTCAATATCAAATTTACCCTCGGCAGCAAGTTGTTTCACGGCCTGGGTCAGTTTGCGCCGTGCACTTTCAACTTTCCGCCGGGGCTGGGGACCTTCCACATCCTTTATTTCATCTTCCAGCATTATCTGGGTTTTCTGTGGCAGATTTCCCAGAATATAGGTGACAAATTCTTCGCTCATTCCCTTCAGGGCCAGGGCCAGATCATTCAGTTCCACGCTTTTCAGCGCCTCCCTGACCACATCCACCGGAAGTTTGTCGAAACTGTCAAAAGGTATGTAATATTTCGCCAGATCACGGGCCAGTTCCGGGTCTTCATTTTGTACATGACTTACAAACTGTTCTTCAAAATCCGGCTCCAGCTTACTCAGGATATCAGCAATCTGTTTGGATCCTCCTTTGTTAAAATGGGCTTTATGGGGAACCAGCCGGGATTTTTCGCGAATATCGTTCTCAATATTGATAATCCCTTCATAAGGGATTTTATCGATATCATTCATCTGTATTAAAACCCGTGCCCGTTCATCTTCTTCCATGTTTTTTATGACATCCACCTGTACTTCAATGCTCAGCTGGCTCAGGACAAGGGCTTTTACCAGTTCGCTTTCCGGCTCCAGCAGGTATTTGATTTGATCAGAAGACATAGGTTTTAAGAAATCAAAAAGCACTTTCTGGTCCCCGTCGCTGACGGACCGGATTTTTTCAGACATAAGCTGAAAATAATACTCTTCCAGAACCTTTCTTTTCAGATCGAAAGGCACTTTAGTCAGCGTTTCGGCATGGCGCCGCAATTTAGTCAACTGCGCCTGGGAAAGGTGCCTGAAAAGGGAGACGGATAAATTGTCCCCCAATATTTTATAAATGATTGCGGCCCTGTCCAGATTGGAAAGTTTTTGAGGATCACTCATTTTTCCGTTCTCCTTTTTCTTCCGCCTGGTCTGCGGGCGTTTCATCTTCTTCCATCCAATCCCGGATAATCTTGCTGGCAGTATCGGGGTTGGCTACACTCATATTGACGATATTTTTCCGGATTCCTTCCAGCTCCGCCCGCTTTTCAGCCATATCGGATCCCTGATCCGGTTCCCGCTCAAGTTTGCTCTCTTTCTTGCTTTCCCGCAATTCCCTGAGAATCTTTTCACGGAGGGCATCCTCGCTGGCTGCCGGTTCCGGTTTCGGAGCTTCTTCCTCCTGACGGCGCACTCTGCCGCGGTTCAGAATCAGTACAACCAGCACAATGACAACAGCAAGCAAAGCAGCCAGAAGCCCCCAGAACCACCAGGGGATTTGAGCCTTTTGCATGTCCATAAGCTCTTTTTGCGTCTCCGAGAGGAGGGCGATTTTTTCCGCAATGGCCTCTTCCAGTTCTTCTTTTTCCCGAAGCATACTGTCTGATGCAGCCCGTGTACTTTCCCGGTCTTCAACAGCCATTTCCCGGGTTGCCAGCTGAAGTTTCAGGGCTGCTATTTCATCCCGGAGTTCCTGCAATCGGGTAGTATCGCGTCCCAGCATTTCAAGCCGGAGCTTCTGCTCCGTAATCATCTTCTGTGTTTCCAGATCATCGGCAAGGGACTGACGGGTATTGAGCTTATCAATGATTTTAAGCAGCATGTTTTCCGTTGGTGTGGGTTCATTGCTCCGGGGCGCCTGCCTCTGCTGCTGTTGTGAAAGCCGTTCAATCTGATCCTGGATTTGGCGAATCAGTTCCTGAGTTTCATCGGTCCGTTCCTGTTCTTCGCGGGATGGCTGATACTCAACATCTCCCGGTATTACTCCGGTTTCCGCACCGGCCATCAGCTTGTCATCCCTGAAAGTCGTTGTCATAATACTCAGCATATCTCCCCGGGAGCGGTCGAAATGGGAGGCAATCATTGCCACCTGACGAATGGATTCCACCAGATCCGGCTCGATGCCTTCCTTTAAAATGATGCTGATGTCCAGTTTCCTGACTTTCGGAATCAGGGGAACAGAACGGGCAACCGAACGGCTTTTGAGCCTCTCCGGTTCAATATTCTCAACTCCCGGCAGAACGGCTGTTTGCTCCTCGCGGATACGGGAAGTATCTGACGGAAGCTCTTCTGTCAGGATATCCAATCCGCGGTCGCCAATCCGCGCAGGTATGCCGGGGAGAATTTCATTGTATTCTTCTTCGTAGGCCCTGTCCCTTTCCCGGGAACTTTCGGCTTCAGGAGCCGGTTGTACAAGTGCACGTCCCGGTACCGCCGGTTCATACACTTCCTCAACGCGCTGATCGGGAACAAAATCCAAATCTGCTTTCACATCAACAATAAAATGATTATTCCCGAGAATGCGTTCTACAGCCTGTGAAATTTTATTCTGGAGTGCCTGTTCGAGTGCGAGTTTCTGGGACAGATAATTCGGGGATTCACCACTCAGCATAGCTGATGTTAACAGAATTATTGCCAGAGTTAAACACATGCGATTCCGACAATTCATTGTAGCTCTCCTTTATTAAGATATTGCCAGGAATGTTATTTCAACCCGGCGGTTCTGGCTCTTGTTTTCCGGACTTGTATTTGGTTTTTTAGGCCGGGTATGAGCAAAACCAATGGCCCTGAAACGTTCCGGATCAATGCCTTGTGAAATATAATAATTGACAACCTGCGAGGCTCTGGCAGCAGACAATTCCCAGTTTGACGGATATTTATCCGAATGGATGGGATCACTGTCTGTATGTCCCTCCACAGCAATCTGATAGATGGAATTTTGAATCTTCGGAATAAATTTGTTAAGAATCGAATAGACCCGGGGATTCAGCTCGGCACTTCCCCGGGTAAACAGGATATCAGCCACAATCGAGATAGTCACCCCTCTGTAGGAATGGGTGACTTCCACATATTCGTTTAAGTTTTCTTCGTTGACAATCTCCTTCACGTCCCGGTCAATCTGGGCAAGGGAGACCCGGCCGGTTCTTTCAGAGGTCTTGACTCCCAGTTCCTTTCCCATCGCCTCACCAAACTGTTCAATTTTCACAGGGTCGATGGTGGACATGGAAAAAAGCAATACGAAAAAAGTCATGAGCAGTGTCATGATATCCGAATAGGTAACAAGCCACTCTTCCGAATCCGTCTCTTCAGGGGGAAGGGGTATTTTTTTCTTTGTTTTTTCCATCAGCCTTTTCGTTCTTCTTCACGGATCCAGTCCCGGGGGGGGAGAAAGGAATTCAGCTTTTCCCGGACAATGAGGGGATGTTTCCGGTGATAGAGAAGACAAACACCTTCGATGAGCATCAGTTGAAGCATGGAAGCTTTCTGAATACGGGAATCGATTTTCGCGGCAGCTGGATTGAAAAAGAGATTCGCCAGAATAGCCCCGTAGAAGGTTGTCACAATGGCCGCACCCATCCCTCTTCCAAGCTGAGCCGCCATATCGCCCGACGCATCGCTTACACTCATGCCATATAGCATCACAACCAATCCGATAAGGGTTCCGATCATACCAAAAGCAGGGGATAGTTTTCCCATGGTTTTTACAACATTCACTTCCCCTTTTTCACGCTGTTCACGGTTTACAATCCGCAACGTGAGGATTTCCCGGATATCAGCATCACTATAGCCGTCAATCACAAGCTGAATACCATCCTTCAAAAAGGGATGTTTCACCTCTTCAATGTGCTTCTCAAGTTCTGTTGGACCCCGCCGGGCAAAAGCCGCCAGTTCCGTAACCTGGCGGACCAGCGTTTGCATATCCCGCCGTTCTTTTCTGAAGACAATGCCAATCACCTTAAAAACGCGGCCGACTTCGTGAAGGGGAAAGGCAATCAGTGTGGCGGCAAGGGATCCTCCCAAAACAATGGCAAGGGAGGGCAGGGACCAAAACATCTGATAATCCTGTGTAAGGAGTGTAATTCCAAAAAAGATCAGTCCCAGGCCCATAAAAATCCCTAAGATGGTTGCAAAATCCATTCAGACTCCTTAGTTATTGTTCATGAAGGACCCTGTACGAGAGCGGGTTTCCTGGAGGACCTTCAGAATATTGCGGACATCATCATATTCGGGGTCGATCTGCAGGGCCAGATTCCAGTTGATCGCCGCCCTTTGAATATCTCCCATTTTGTAATAAATCGACCCCCGGCGTGCGTAGGCAAGAGAAAGATTGGGATTGAGCTGGATGGCAATATCCACCTCATTCAGCGCCTGAATATAATCGCCGGCATAAAAATACCGGAGACTCCGGCTCAAATGCTTCAGGGCCAGATTGATATTTTGCTGCATCACATGCTGCTGAAGTTTCACCGATTGGAGAGAATCTTCCAGGACGGATTTCTGCTGACGGAGAAGGGCGATGGTATTGTTCAGGTCGTCCACCGTCTGGACAGATATCCTCAGGGAATCCCGGAGGCCCATAATGGTGGCATCTGCTTCTCTCAGGATGGAATCCAGTTTGGCACGGTATTCCGATTCTGTCGCCGATGTTCCTGTATTCTCACCCGTACCAACCGCTATACCGCTGCGCCGTGATGCCCGTCCCGGCAAACTTCGGGGGATGGCCAGGGTGAGGCCCATGGATATGGCCGGCAGATCGGTCTCATTTTCCTTCCCAAAATTCGGCAGCCACTGTAATTGGGAGATACCCAGATTCAACCTGTATTCTGTCGTCAGGGGGATTTCCATCCCCAGATTCAATCCCCCTCCGTCAAATTCACCAATCAGGTTAATCCCTCCCCGATCTGCCATCATACCGGTCCTGAACAGGAAACCGGCAAAAACCCCTATACTTGTGGTAGTATCATTACTTGAAAAACCCCGGGAAAGTCCACCGCTACCCACACCCATATATGTATTAAAACCCGTTTCTCCCATCATCTTTTCAGTAGAAATCACAGCAAAAAAGGAAAAGTTCTGATTATCCACCTGCATTTCGTCATCGATATTCCTCAGGACAAAATCCCAAAGTCCCACAGCCATGGAAATATCCCCATAGGCCATAACCCGTTTCGTCAGGTGAAAGCCGTATTCCACATCGGATGTATTCATGGCGGTAACATCATAGGGCTGGATCACGGAGAATCCCACATTCAGTGAATTGATAATGTCCATATCGAAAAAGACCCCTTTGGACATGCGAAAATCTTCGATTCCGTACAGATCGGAACCGAAACCGGTCCGGAAAAGATAGGGTGAGTCTTCCACAGAACTTGACGGCACCCGCATCATGGGCCCCGGTTTCATAAAGGAAACCTGAGAGGATGCGTGGGCCGTATGGCCGTACAGTACCACGCATAACAGAAGGAACAGCCATTTTAATTGTTTCATGTTTTTTATCACTTTTATCACTGATTTTTTTTCAATTCTCTCCGGGCGAGGGCCGAATATTTTGAATCGGGGTATGCTTCCAGATATGCCTGAAAATAGCGTTCGGATTCGGCCTGTTTTCCGAGATTTCTGAAACTGATGGCAACAAGGATCAGGGCATTTTCCCGGAATATTTTACTCTCTTCGGAAAGCAGTTCCTGGAGAAGCACCACGGCTTCATTGTAGTTGTTTTGCCGAAAGGCACATTCCCCCAGCCAGTAGAGGGCGCTGAGGTTCAGTTCTTTCTCTTGTGTGTTTTCTCTCACCTGCCGAAGCAATTCGGATGCCTTTCCATAATCCCCGGCTGTAAAATAGCGGAGAGCCCGGGCATACAGTTGCTGCTCAATGAGAGGAAATCCCGGATCATCAGGCTTTTTTTCTGTAACCTGTTGCCGTTCTTCCAGGGCTTTTTTAAGCAATCGGACTTCTTCTTCCAGGCGTTCTATACGTTTTTGCAATTCCGCCAGAGAGACGGCCCCTCCCATATCCGTTCCTGAAGATTGCAGGTTTATCAGGGCAGAATCCTGTCTGACGGACCGTTCAGGAAAAAGCATATCCATATCCAGCATAGGGTCCTGAGAAAAACCCAAAGTGGCAAAACATGTCAAAGAACAGACGAAACACAAAAATTTCATATCAGAACTGTCCTGAATTAATCATATCCCGGACCTTGCCGACCAATTCACTGTTCGGATATTCCTCCAGAAGTTTTTTAAAGGCTTCCAGACCTTCTACTTTCTGTCCCAGTTTCAGGTAAGACAGACCGATTTTAAATTGGGCATGATCAGCTTTATTGCCGTTCGGCAGCGTTTTGACTTTTTCAAATTCCTCAATGGCACGACTGTAGAGCCCCTGTGCATAATACCCTTCACCAATCCAGTATTGGCAATTGTCTGAATAATCGTTATCCGGGGCAATTCGGATCAATTCCCTGAATTCCTCGATGGCCTTATTGCGTTGTTTGTCGAACAGGAGGTCCAGAGCATCCTGATACCGCTGCAGGTATTCATCCTGGGTCAGATCCATGACAGGACTTATAGCTGCATTCAAAGCGCTTGTGTCGGCAACGATTTTTCCCACTGCCGTATCGGTTTTTACCGGTTCATTCCGGGAGATTGTTTTTAAAAGATTTTGTTCGGATTCTTTCACGGCAGCCGTTTCCAGCGCCTTCAGGATAGAATCCTGCGATGCATTCAGGTACGATTGAAGCAGCTCGTTTTGTCGTTTCAGTTCCAGGTTTTTTTCGTCCAGTTCCGATAACATCCCCTCCAGCTCTTCGGCAGACATTTTTTCATTCATCAGCCTGGAGCGAAGGGAATCACGATGGCTTTCCAGTTCGATAATATTGGATTTCAGTTCACTGATTTCACTTTGGAGTATAATGATCTGGTTTTTCAGATCAAGAATCTCGATGGTTTTTTGCTGGACTTCCTGTTCGCGCCTCCGCAGGTCATCTTCGGTCCGCTGTAGTTTCTCCGGAGGAACTTCCGGACGGGATCCTCCGCAGGCTGCAAGAAAAAGGACAGAGAAAAGCAGCGGAATCATCACATGCGGTAACGCCGAGAATCGCTTAATCATATTCCTCCCAGTTAATGCTATATGAATAACCGATAAATGTACCAAAAGATGCCGGAATATTCAATGTGAACCTTCCGGTGGCACCGGGCAGTAAGGCCGCATCAGAGCTAACACCACTGGCATAATTCATAAAGGATCCCTTGACAAAGGTCGTCAGGGTTTTCGTCTCACCGCTCCAGTTCATGCGAAAGACAAATGTGATCTTTACAAAATCAGCCCGACGGGCACCTATATTCTTCACCTCTCCAGAAAAAATGCGATTCCCCGAGGGATCCGTGCTTTCACGGATGTTCCCCACCAAAATACAATTTGCATCCACCGCCGATGGTGAGGGTCTTTCCGGTAATTCAACAGGAGAAATCGTTTCCGCTGTCGGTACCGATACCGGCTGTCCGGAAGCCTGATCCGCCGCAACTTCGCGGCTTTCAACAGCAGATGCGGGAATATTATCCACAATACGCACTACCTCATCACGGGAAAGGACAAAGTACCCGATGAGCGTTTGAACTTTTAAAATATCACTATCCTGGTACATGATCTTGCCAAACATGCTGGTCCCGTTCTGAAGAATGATTTCTTTATTATAAATCTTCAGGGGATTCTCCCAGAGGGTGGATTTTGCCTTCAGGTCTTTCAGCTCAGATTCCAGGTGTTTGATCCGGGCACCCTGTTTTTTCAATTCATAGGAGAGCTCATTCAAAACAAAGGAATAATCCCGCTCCTGAATAACACTATCCCGGGTACCGGAAGTCGTGATCTCATTCATTTCCTGTTGAATTAAATCATTCTGTAAAGCTATTTCCGTTGAATCAACGGCAAGTCCTTCGTCCCCTTCGGGACTCTCGCCCCCCCTGAACCAGGCACAACCTGACAACAACACCAAAACGGTTCCCAAACGAAGCCATCGATTGAGGGACATCCTGTTTTCCTTTTTTATTTTGAATTTACGGTTGTTGAATAACAACTTTCAACATATATACATACTTAAAAAAATATAAATTCAAAACACATGAAAGTCAAGATAAAAACTATATATCATAGTTTTAAACCCTTTTATTAAAAAATTTGTTGAGACTTTTCCTAAAAGTCCCTGCATTATCAACAGGTTACGGTTTATATCGAAGAAGTCCGCACAAGGGCGAAAATTCTCCCATATCCGAGGAGATAAATTCAATTTTCGCTCCGGTATCCAAAGCCTGGTGAATCAGCTCATCAGTAATATCCAGGGTTCGGACCATGGGATGACCGCAACCGGGGCATTCGTCTTCTTCCCCTGTTGTCATGTGCAAACACCATTTACACACCCGTCCTTTGGTCTGAAAACCATTCTGAATCATCAGCATGTCCACCTGTCCCTTTTGAAGAGCTTCTTCCGTCTGGTGTATTCCGGCAACACCTTTGTAGTTCTTGTGGAATTCATTGGCAAACATATTCAGGATGTCTTTCTCAAAATCCATACGGCATCCCGGGATCTCCTTATCCACAAGCTGAAAAACTTTATCCATGGGAAGATTGGGATCCACATGGATTTCACGGCTGATTTTATCCTTCAGATTGGTTTTAAGATAGTTGGCAAAATCGGAGATACTCTCACGGAGTCCGCCCAAAATTATCCAGTCAAAATGGTATTTCCGATCCAGTGTTTCCAGTTGAGCCGCCACATTTTTATAATGCTTGGCCACAACCTCTTCACGATGGCGTTCATTCTTCCGTTCATCCATACCGCCAAAACCGCCTTCATTGGCATCTTCAGGAAGCAGATTCACCACATTGAACATTTCTTCCTTGTTCCCGAGATGATTCATCAGAATTTTAGCCTTTCCCTGATCCACCATGACAATGGCATAATTCCGTTCATGGCTGATGCCTTCCAGAAAAGGGCGCAGATAGGGGCGGTCCTGAATCATCATCATATTTTCAACCGGAAATCCCAGATGAATCACCTGCCACACATAAGCCCGATTGGACGATACGATCATTAACGACTGTCGATCTTCTCCCAGCTGGTTATTAAGGAATTTGATAATACCCTCCACATCTTTCCGCACAGACACTTTTTCCTTTTCTGAAAGGTTTTTATAAAAAGTCTTCTCTTTTTTCTGTTTAAACATGTTGTTGACAACAACAACTGCATTTCGGAGCTTTTGGGATGTAGACACGTCAAGATAAACCGTTGTTACGGGATTCCCTTCGGTTTTCAGTGTTTGCAGAGACTGAATTACCGTCACTGAATTCATACCAGTCCTCCTTGTACTAATTGTTATGTTGAGATATTTATGTTATTCGAGGCATTTCTAATTCAATATACGGGATGTCTGTTCCACTTTTCAATAGTTTTACTCTGAATGGCGAAGAATGTTGCTTTCTATTTTCCTTCTTTTTTCCTTACCTTTTCAAGTTAAAGGGGGTCTTATGAAATCACTGACAAAACACCTTACATTTAACATTCCCGCGAGGATGGATTTTGTAAATATCACCGGCCATGTGGAAGATCTGGTTCGTGAATCGGGCATAAAGGAAGGATTGTGTCTTGTCAATGCCATGCACATTACCGCCTCTGTTTTCATTAATGACGACGAGCCGGGTCTTCACCAGGATTATAAACGCTGGTTGGAAAAACTGGCGCCCTTTGATCCGGGAACAGATCTGTATGCTCACAACAGGACCGGGGAAGATAACGGAGATGCTCACCACAAGCGGCAAATCATGGGACGTGAAGTCGTTGTGGCCGTCACAAAAGGCCGCCTTGATTTTGGTCCCTGGGAACAGATCTTCTATGGTGAATTTGACGGGCGCAGGCCCAAACGGGTTTTGGTTAAAATTATAGGAGAATAAATTCTTCCCATGGATGAAACAATCATACAATCTCTCCGGAGCCAAATTGACAGTATCGACAAATCTTTGGTCGAACTTTTAACCAAAAGGATGGAACTGGCCTACCAGATCGGGAGGGAGAAGGGGAAAACAGGACAACCTGTGACGGTTCCGGGACGTGAAGAGGAAATTTATCACTCCCTGGAGGGCGTTCAATCCCGCTTTTTAAAACCAGCGGACCTGAAAGCCTTGTTCACGCAGATCATTGCCCTTGGACGTAAGGCCGGACAAGAGGGTGCCAGAGATACGAATGAGAACAAGGAGCATTCATCATGATTATTGTAATGAATCAGGGCGCAAAGGACGCCCAAATCGAACAGATTTCCGAGCACCTGCACAAACTAGATCTGAAAATACATAAATCCCGGGGTGAAGATCACATGATCCTTGGGATTATCGGAGATATTTCCCGGGTTGACATCGAAAAAATCAAAGGGTTTGACGGTGTTAACAAAGTCATCCGGATATCAGAAAGTTATAAACAGTGTTCCCGGACATTTAAGCCGTCAAACACCATTGTCCATGTGGGGAAAGTCCCCTTCGGGGGCAAAGAAATCGCCGTCATCGCCGGTCCCTGCTCCGTGGAAAATGAAAAGATGGTTCACAAGCTCTCCCGGGAAATCAAACGTTACGGTGCTCATGTACTCCGGGGCGGTGCATACAAACCCCGGTCATCCCCCTATACCTTTCAGGGACTGGGAGAAGAGGGACTGAAATACCTGCAGGATGCGGCCTTTGCATCGGGGATCCCCTGTGTTTCCGAAGTGATGGCCATATCGGATATCGACCTGTTTTGCAAATATGTGGATGCCCTTCAGGTCGGTGCCCGGAATATGCAGAATTACAGCCTTCTCAAAGCCCTGGGGACTGTAGACAAGCCGGTGATCCTCAAACGGGGCATCTCCGCCACAGTGGAAGAGTGGCTGAATGCCGCCGAATATATTGTGAACGGCGGAAATTCAAAGGTGATTTTATGTGAACGCGGGATCCGGACATTTGAAAATTCCACCCGTTTTACCCTGGACCTCTCTTCAGTCCCCGTAGTGAAAAAATTGTCCCATTTACCCATCATTGTGGATCCAAGCCATGCCATGGGAAACCGGGAGCTTGTGGTTCCCATGGCCCGGGCTGCCGTAGCCGCCGGAGCGGACGGCATCATGGTGGAAGTTCATGACGATCCCATCAATGCTCTCTCTGACGGGCCTCAATCCCTCTACCCCAAACAATTCAACCATCTTATGAAAGAGCTCCATATCATCAGTCAGGTGATCGGGCGGGGATTGCTGAAAAAATGAAATCCCGTGAATTTGCTATCATCGGTTACGGCCGTTTCGGCCGGGTTTTTGCCTCTATCCTTGCCCGGTACGGGACAGTATCTGTCTACGACATAAATTCCGTAACCCCTGAAAAGAAAATCAGACAGGTGTCCCTGGATGAGGCACTTCAAAAAGAGGTGATTTTTCTCTGCATCCCCATATCGGCCATTCCGGCCTTTCTTCATGAAAACCGGGACAAAATCAATTCAACATCTATAGTCATTGATACAGGATCGGTGAAGGCTTATCCTGTACGGTGGATGGATGAGATCATTCCCCATATCCCCCATCTGGGGATTCACCCTCTTTTTGGTCCGGACAGCTATGCGGAAAACCGGGTCAACCTGATTATCCTCACACCTTCCGGTCAATACCCCCAACTGGCCGAAACATGGCGGGATACTTTTCAGGAATGGCATTTTTTTACCCGGATTTTAAGTCCTGATGAACATGACAAACACATTGCCGAGTCCCAGGGCCTCACCCATTTTATAGGAAATATTCTTCTGACCCTGAATTTGCCCGAGTCTAAAACACCTACCAAGGGATACGGCATGCTCCGGGCAGTAGAGACCTTTTGCAGCCATGACACGTCACAGCTTTTCAGAGATATGCTTATGTACAATGAACATTCCTCGGAAATGTTCAGAGCTTTCATGAAAGCGACCCATACAGTGGCGTCTCTGATACGAAAGGAGTCCTTCAACATCCGGAAAGAAAAGGTCCGTGTCGGTGCCATGGGTGATGAGGGAAGTTTTTCCCATGAGGCGGCTTTACAGTATATCCGGGATCGTCAGCTTGTGAACGGGGAAGTGCTTTGCCTGACATCGGCGGAAAATGTGCTGGAGCATCTTGAACTGGGACGCATTGACATCGGTTTGCTGCCTATACAGAATGCCGTAGGCGGTGTAGTTCAGGAAACCCTGACCCATCTCGCCGGGACCCGCTGCAAAATTTCAGGTCATTTCCCCTTTCTGGTCAAACAGTGCCTTTTATCCCGGCCGGATTTTGAGGGAAAGCCGGCATCAATACATTCACACCTTCAGGCCCTGCGTCAGTGCAAAAGCTATCTGAGTACCCACTATCCTGACATCCCTCAGGTGGAAGAACGGGACACCGCCGCAGCCGCCGCGATGCTGTCACGGGGAGATATTCCACAAAATGCCTTTGTGATTGCCCCCGAAACTTGTGTAAAATTGCATAATTTGAAACTAATCCGTTCCGGTATTCAGGATTTGGATTACAATATCACGGATTTTATTTCCGTTATCATGGATGATTAAAAACACCTGCAAAATAATACCCGCTGAACGGGTCCGGGGAAAAATCTCGCTTCCGGGGGACAAATCCATCAGTCACCGGGCCTTGATTTTTGCCGCCATTGCCAAAGGAAAATCCAAAATCCGCTATCTGAATAAAGGTGTGGATGTCCTTTCAACCATAGCATGCCTGCAAAAAGTAGGAGTTCATTTTCAATTGGGCCGCTATACCGTCAATGTAAAGAGCCCGGGGCTTCATGGCTGGTCCGGAGAGGATAAAACCGCCTTTAATTGCGGGAACTCCGGAACCACAACCCGCCTTCTTGCCGGACTTCTGGCAGGACAGTCCTTTGAATCGGTTCTCTACGGTGACGAATCTCTCTCCCGCCGGCCCATGGGACGGATAATTGAGCCCCTGTCAAAAATGAATGCCGTCTTTGACAGTACGGATGGTCATCTGCCTTTAAATATTTTTCCCTCGAAACTCAAAGGAATCCGCTACACCCTGCCTGTGGCCAGTGCACAGGTCAAATCCGCCATCCTGCTGGCCGGACTCCTGGCAGAGGGTAAAACCCATGTGACTGAACCGGTCCGGTGCAGGGATCATACCGAGCGGATGATGAAAATGCTGGGCATTCCCATATTCAAAAAGAAAAACACGTGGATGGTCCATACCCTGAAACGGCCGATTCCCGGATTTGAATATAATGTGCCCGCTGATCCTTCCTCAGCTGCATTTTGGGTGGCAGCGGCACTTTTACTTCCTAAAAGCCGCATTGTCCTGAACAATGTCAGCCTGAATCCCACGCGCATTGCATATATCAGGCTTCTGCAAAATGCCGGTGCCGATATTCACTGCAGTGAAGAAAAAAGAAGTCATGAACCCTATGGAGATATTGTTGTAAAAAGTTCAGAACTCCAGGGATTTTCCGTGACATCCAGAAATATTCCCGACCTCATTGATGAAATTCCCATACTGGCGCTCATCGCCACTCAGGCAAAGGGAATCACGCGCGTTCGCGGTGCCCGGGAACTCCGTGTGAAAGAGAGTGACCGCATCGCCACAACCGTTGCATGTCTGAAAACCCTGGGTGCCGAGATTGAAGAACACGAGGACGGTATGACAATCCACGGTTCCACGCCCCTTCACGGCGGCATCGTTAATGCCTATATGGACCACCGGATCGCCATGACCATGGCCATTGCCGGGTTGATTGCTTCAGACCCCGTGATTATCGAAGATTACTCGGTTGTGGATATCAGCTATCCGGATTTCTTCAGCACACTTGAAAAAATCCGGCAGTAAATTATGAAACTGGGGATTATCGGACATCATATTGCCTACTCCATCAGCCCATACCTTCACACCCTTATTGGGAAAAAAACCGGTTTACTTTCACTTCAATATGAACGGTTTGATATTCCACCGTCCGATCTGGAAAAAACCCTGTCCCGCCTGCAACAGGAGGGATATACAGGAGTCAACATAACTATCCCCTACAAAAAAGATGTCCTCCCCTTTGCCCGGCAGCAGGATATCAGTGCAAAACAATGCGGCTCGGCAAATACGCTGTATTTTTCCGATTCAGAAATCCAGGCATGGAACACGGACATGACGGGGATGGTCCGGATCCTGAAGGCTGAGGGTTACACCTCATTTAACCGCTATGTTCTCTTTGGATACGGTGGTGTGGCCCCGGCGGTAGTCAACGCCCTGAAATCACAGGGTATTCATGCTATTTATATTGCCGGAAGATCTCCTGAAACAATCCGGAAATTCTGCGCACGATTCAACCTTCTGCCCTATTCAGAAAAGGAGGTCTATTCCGGATCTACACTTTGGATCAATGCAACACCTGCAGGATCGGTCAACCATCCGGAAATTCCGGCGGTTTTTCAGGTAATCCCCAGGGCCGGGGACAGCTTTCTTGATTTGAATTACGCACCTTTGCCTACCCATTTCCAACGTTATTTCCGGCATTATGGCATTGAAACGGCAGATGGTCTGGGACTTCTCATTGAACAAGCGCTTGACAGCCAGGCCATTTGGCGAAAAGAGCCCGGCATCGTGAAAAAAATCAACCGGGAGTCTCTCCGCCTGGCGATCATAAAACAAACGGGGATGTCATCATGAAACGAATCCAATGTATCACGGCCGGTGAAAGTCACGGTCCGGCACTCAGCGTTATCATCCACGGTCTCCCATCGGGATTCCGCTTAGATGTGGATGAAATCAATCGACAGCTGAGTCGCCGTCAGAAGGGTTACGGACGGGGTGGCCGGATGAGAATTGAGACGGATCGGGTGGAAATTCTTTCCGGACTGCGAAACAGCATGACTCTTGGAAGTCCCCTCGCCTGTATCATCCGGAATCGGGATTTTGAAAACTGGAAGAAAACGATGGACCCGGTCCGGGCAGATTTGTCGGAAAAAATTTCAGTCCCCCGGCCCGGTCATGCCGATTACGCCGGCATGCTGAAGTATAAAACCGACGATCTTCGGAATATTCTGGAGCGAGCCAGTGCCCGCGAAACTGCAGTCCGAACTCTGGCCGGGGCCGTATGCCGCCAGTTTCTTGAAAATGCCGGCATCTCTCTTTACTCTATTGTCACACGGATCGGTCCGGCAGGAGTGGATCCAGAACACATGCCTCCTGTGGCAGACTGGATTCAGGCAGATAAATCTCCCGTACGTTGTCCGGATTCCAAGACGGAAAAATTGATGATAAAAGCTATTGACACTGCCCGGAAAGAGGGTGATTCCCTGGGAGGCCTGTTCCGTGTCGCCGTTCGGAATCTGCCTGTAGGTCTTGGGAGTTATACCCAATGGAACGAGCGCCTGACATCCATGATTGCCGCTCAAATCCTTGGGATTCCCGCCATCCGCGGGATTGAATTCGGCCTGGGATTTAAAGCAGCTGAACTCCCGGGAAGCCGTGTCCACGACCCCCTTGAAATAAAAGAGGGGAAAATTTACCGGAGCACCAATCATAGCGGCGGGATTGAAGGAGGGATGAGCAACGGCTGCGACCTGATTTTCTCCGCCGTCATGAAACCCATCCCCACCCTCTCCAAACCTCTGGCCAGCGTGGATTTGAAAACAGGAAAGCAGACATCTGCTCATAAAGAACGGACAGACAGTTGTGCCGTCCCGGCAGCCTCCGTCGTAGCCGAAAATGTCACGGCTATTCCCCTTCTTGAGGCTTTTCTCATGAAATTCGGCGGAGACAGCTGGGAAGAAACCCTGAAACACCGGGAAGCATTCCAATGATCATCTTCCTGACAGGTATGATGGGAACCGGCAAGACCGAAGTGGGCCAGGCTCTGGCAAAATCACTCAAATGCACCTTTTTGGATCTGGACCATTATCTGGAAAAAAAGACAGGGAAGAGCATTCCGGAAATATTCCGGACAGAAGGTGAAGAGGCTTTCCGGAAACTGGAAAGAGACATAAAACATGATCCTCTTCCCAATACCTCTGATATGGTCATTGCCACCGGCGGTGGATTTCCTCTGGACGAAAGAAACCGGGAATGGATGAAGTCCACGGGAGTGGTCATCTGGCTGCAGGCGGAACCCCAAACTATCCTGGAGCGTGTAAAAATGAGTGAAAACAGGCCTCTGTTACCTCAACCTCTCCAGCCGGCTCACATTCAGCAAATTCTGGACAAACGAACTTTTGTTTATAAACAAGCGAATTATTATATTCAAACCGACGGAAGAAGCATCCGTGACATCGTTCGGGAAATTCTTGAAAAGTTAGATAAAAAAAATGCATAAAATACGAGTAGACCTTCACGAACGCAGTTATCCCATCTACGTAAAAAACGAGAGCCTTCCCACTGTGGGAAGCATACTGAAAAAATTGAATATCAGCTCTCGTGTGGTACTTGTATCCAGTCAGCATGTATCAGCCCTTTATAAGAATGTGGTGGAAAAATCGCTGAAACAAGAGGGCTTTCAGGTTTGCTATATTCTCATGCCCAGCGGGGAAGCCAACAAAAACCTGAAAACGGTACAGTATCTGTATGATACCATGCTGGATTTAAAGATGGACCGGGGATCCACAGTCATCGCCCTGGGAGGTGGCGTCGTAGGGGATACGGCAGGTTTTCTGGCAGCCACCATATACCGGGGTATGAATCTGGTACAGATCCCTACAACCCTTCTGGCCCAGGTGGATTCTTCCATTGGCGGGAAGGTGGGCATCAATCATGCCCGGGGGAAAAACCTGATTGGAGCCATCTATCAGCCGAAAATTGTGATTGTCGATCCGACGGTTCTTAAAACCCTGGAATTCCGCCAGAGGGTTTCCGGTTTTGGAGAAGTAATTAAATATGGGTTTATCAGGGACCGTATTTTTACACAGTTCCTCCTGGAAAATTTTTCCGAGATTCTAACCCTGAAAAACCTGGATCATGTGAATGCGGCCATTATCCGGGCTATTGAGATCAAGTCCTTCATTGTATCAGCCGATGAACATGAAAGCAATTTGCGGATGGTACTGAATTTCGGCCACACCATTGGCCACGCCGTGGAACATACGGCAGGCTACGGAACGTACACCCACGGCGAGGCTGTCATTATCGGTATGTGTGCCGCCTTAAAACTCAGCACCGACATGGGCCTCCTTCCGGCGGATGTCTCTCAACAATATATTCAGCATCTCCTGCGGATACCTGTCCCCGGATCCCTGAAAAAATACGATACCGACCGGATGTACGAAGCCATGACGCACGATAAAAAAGTTCGGAACGGGAAAATCCAGTTTGTGCTTCTGCAAAAAATCGGCGATGCCGTGATCCGGGATGATGTCCCAAAATCCATTATTTACGAAACTCTTGAATGGGTAAAGGACCTTCAGTTTGTCAAAGCCATCTGAAAAAAAACTAAAAATTCTTGTACTTCATGGCCCCAATTTGAATCTGCTGGGACACCGGGATCCGAAACACTACGGCCGTCTGACCCTGGATAAACTGAACACGCTCATCCGTAAAAAGGCCCGGGAGCTGGATGTAGATGTCAAATTTTATCAGACTAACCATGAAGGAAATCTGGTAACGCTCTTACAACGGCAGCGAAAATATGTGGACGGCATCCTGATAAATCCTGCCGCGTATACCCATACCAGCATTGCCATCCGGGACGCCATTGAGTTGATAAAAATCCCTGTCGTGGAAATTCACCTTTCGGATATCAGTTCGCGTGATCCCTTTCGGCGGGTGTCCATGATTCGTGATGTATGCCTTGCCACATTTTCCGGAAAAAAAGAACAGAGTTACCTGGAAGGTCTGGAATTTCTGGTTGGCCGGTTGAAGTCCGGAAAGTTGTAACTTTTTTTCTTTTAACCGCCTAAAAACAAACGTGATGGTTAAAAAGGTTAAAAGAAAAACAGGAGACGTAAAATGAAAAAAAGCTTGTTTGTGATGTCTATACTGGTCATGACCATGATGCTGACCGGATGCAATAAGAATAAAGAAAACCTGAAAGATGCACCGGATTTCACACTCCGTAACGGATACGGGGAAACCTTTATTTTGTCCGATCATAAAGGAAAAATGATTATTTTGAACTTCTGGGCCACCTGGTGTCCACCCTGCCAGCGCGAAATTCCCGATTTTATCGATTTGTATGATCAGTATAAAGAGGATGGTCTTATGA
The DNA here is from genome assembly GCA_021157965.1 of Candidatus Neomarinimicrobiota bacterium. Lineage (NCBI taxonomy): Bacteria > Pseudomonadati > Fidelibacterota > Fidelibacterota bacterium. Next base: position 225,489 of record JAGGVO010000041.1, on the reverse strand, counting down.
TCGTGGGAGTTTCAGTTGACCAGACCGGCTGGGAAGCAGTGGATAAATACATTCAGAACATGGGGATTCAATATCCCGTAGTTATGTTTACACCGGAAGTGGTCAGGAATTACGACAATTTTCAAAGCATTCCCACAACCTTCGTTATCGATAAAAAAGGCAGAATTGTCAACAAAGTAACCGGCTACCGTCCCCGCACCTTCTGGGAGGAAGAAATCAAAAAAACCCTGTAAACCTGTGATAAGGAAATATGGACAAGGACCCGAATGACCTTAAAATTTCTGCCTCATTGGTGTGGAGTCCCATTGGATTCTATCAGCAGATTTTTTTATGGCTCTTTACCGCTGCCATTCCGGCCATTGTCTGGCTTTTCTATTCCATAAATCCCCTTAAATACGATTCTTTATACCGGTGGTTATCCCGTGTTGGTGGATTATTTACCCTGGAGAATCTGATCCCTGATTTGGTCCTGGGTCTTTTGGCCGGAGCAGTTCTTTCCTTCCTTTTTCTTTTTCTGGAATGGCTTATCAGCCGTATTAAAGGTGAATCACCCATCGAGCGCCTGTCCCGGCAGGACGAACTCATCCCCCAAACCCCTGTCCAGCGCCGCTGGGCTTTTGCCATTAACCTGAGCGCCTCATTGGTGGAAGAGATTCTGTTCCGGGCTTACCTTTTTATGGCACTGATCTCCGTATGGACTCACTGGTTGTGGGCGGCAATACTCCTGTCCGCCATCTTTGCCTTCGTCCATACCAACATTCAGCAAATAAGTGCCACAGTATGGATATTTATTACAAGCCTGATTCTCTCATATTTTATCGTCACCCGCCAAAGTCTCGTCATGCCATGGGGTATACACCTGAGTGTGAACCTGATGAACCTCTTTGTTTTTCCCAAAGCTGCAAAAGTCTTTTTTCATGAGCATTAGCCCCATACAACGTGTTTCGGCAATTCTTATCCTGATTGCCGTTATTATCTGGTTTTTCAACACGACGCTGATTCGGAACCTGCCGGAAGAACCCCTTATCCTGTCCGGAGAATGGGTCGTTCCCTCACAGGATCCTGAAGCCGATGCTTTTTTTTTCGAGGAAGTTCTTCGCATAAAGAAGCTGGATCACGTAATAACAAAGGACAGGACATGTTATGTTTTTAACAAGGGCTTCATAATAACAGCCGGAATCCCGGGAACAGACACCATCGTCATGCGTGTGAGTGATATGGACCGTGTATGGAATGAAATCCTGGCGTCTCCGGTCCGAATCATTTCACCGCCGGAGATACGGGGTGAAAGCAAAAAAGCCCTTTTCATCCTCCCGGGAGGTCAAACCACAGCCCTGGTGGAACGATGAAATCCAGATTACACATCATCATACCCCTGCTGATTATCCTTATGATCTTTCCTGGCAGGCTTTTTCCCCAACGTGTCCATGCATTTGAACAGTTTCTTGAAAATGTCCGGATAAAACGAGACAAGGATCTCCAATCTCTGGGCTGTTACAATTTTACTTTTCTGCGGGAACAGATAATCCGTGAAGATACCTTAAACACCCACCTGACCTTCATGGGAAAAGAATACCACTACAAGGACCGGCCCATTGTACGGGTTTATGAGGCGCTCAGGATCAATCACTTGCCGGTTGACACACTTCTGAAACCGGATACACTCATGTCACAGGAAAACATTCCGGAATTTTATGATGAAAATTTTCACAGCTACTATATGATTCGGGATCTGGGAAGCACAGCATTAAACAACAAGGAAATGCGCCTTCTGGAATTTATTCCCCGGGGCGGGACCTCTGGACTCATGCAGGGCAGGGCCTGGATAGATCCGAAAACATACGGAATCATTAAAATGGTACTTGAACCCCATCCCCTGCCGGAAGGCATTTCAAAAATGGAAATTGAAATCTTTAACACTTACGATGAAAAGGGACGGGTTATTCGCTTTGGAATGCAATCCCTGAGTCATATCATTACCGTTGGTAAACAAATGGAAATTCGGATAAGAGAACGATACAGTCAATATCAAAGTCACCCCGATTCAATATGCGACTCATTAAATACATACTACTCATTACAGCCATAATCACACCTCTGACGGCATCAGACATCAACCGGACCGAACTGGTGGTTGAGAATCATCACCTTTATTTTTACTATAATATTTCCAATATTGGACTGGGATATCAGACCACGCCCCACTTTGCCGAGCTGCTGCAGATAGAGCTTAGAGGTTATCCCAAAACCTTGGCCGGCCCCCTGGTTTACCGTACCGATCCCGAATTATATAACATGGGTGTTTATAAATATTGGAATTTTTGGAATATATACGCTAATGCACAACGCCCTTATCACGTACGCCTTTTTTATGGAGAAATCCGACGGCAAAAGGACAAGGGATATAATGTCCGGGGCACCTTTTTTTCATTCAGCCATCTCCTGAGTATAGGGAAAGATATCGTTCCCTATCCCAGCATGGAAATCGGTTTTGAAAACAAACACATTGAATATTTTTCCGAACTGGCTCAGGAAATTTTCACCCAGCGCTTCTCGCTCCTTTTCATTGGCAGAGAGCTTGATGACCAAATAGTCAAATTCACCTTTAACCGGAAGGGCATCTCCTCGGGAAAAATGCCTGTATTTCAGCTCCCCAACACCCTGGTTCGTTTTTCTGCCAACTGGAGTCTTCAAACACCTTACGACCGTCAGGCTGCGTTACTTTTCGGACGGGCTTACCAAATTCATGTCCGCTCATATCATTTTTATCTGACGCCTTTTTTGGGAGCCAGACTGTATTTGCCAATCACCATCAACATAGACAATACATTCATTATCGACAGCTATTCATTAAGCCTTATTCCAATATTTCAGGTCGAGTGTTATTTCCCTGATAAAATTCTTGTCACCGATTAGTTTTTTAAGCCGATTTGATTGTAACTTTGCCGGCTTTTAAATATATTCGTAAACAAAATTAGTGAGCTTTGAAAACGCCCTTCATTTCTGATTGGAATGGCTCTATAAGCCTATTATAAGCAGGAGGAAAACCATTGAGTGACTTTTTTTCATCGGGCAACGCAGGTCCTTCGGCCCGGGGGGACTGTTTCGTTACCCTGACATTGAAAGAATCCGGTGGAATCACCCTGGATATCCGGAGCAAAGTCAGGGATTTGTTCGGAAAATCCATACGTGATCTTTGTCTGGAGATGATGGAATATTACGGAATTCCTGACGCCCATCTATCCATTGAAGATCAGGGTGCCTTGCCGTTCACATTGAGGGCGCGTCTTGAAGCAGTTGTCCGCAAAGCCTTTCCAGACAGCAAGCCTTTCAATATAACGGATCATTCCGGCGCATACAGTCCCTCGGAAAAGGATTGTTTCCGGCGGTCCCGCCTGTATCTGCCGGGCAATAGTCCCAAACTGATGATCAATGCAGGACTCTATGCCGCCGATGGAGTCATACTGGATCTGGAGGATTCCGTCGCCCCTGCCCGGAAAGACGAAGCCCGGATTCTGGTCCGTCATGCCCTTCATGAACTCGATTTCGGCAAGGCGGAACGGATGGTTCGGATTAATCCCTTTCCTGCCGGAATTCAGGATCTGGAAATGCTGATTCCCGAAAAAGTGAATTGTGTGTTGATTCCAAAATGTGAAAGACGGGAAGATGTTATCCGGACCGATTTGAAAATTAAGGAAATTTGTTCCGAATCGGGTTTTGAATATCCTGTCTATCTCATGCCGATTTTGGAATCAGCCCGGGGTATTTTGGCAGCAAAAGAGATCGCCGAAGCGTGCGATACGGTTGTTGCTCTTGCTATCGGCCTGGAAGATCTGACGGCAGATCTGGGCACTCGGCGGACGAATCAGGGAAATGAAAGTTATGTAGCCCGTTCCTTGCTTGTTCTGGCTGCCCGGGCTGCAGGTGTTCAGGCGATTGATTCCGTTTTTTCCGATATATCGGACATGGATGCCCTCATGAAGACAGCCCTCGAATCAAAAAAAATGGGGTTTGACGGTATGGGATGTATCCATCCGCGGCAAATTCCCGTAATCCATGATGCCTTTGCCCCTTCATCTTCCGAAACGGAAAAGGCTCAGGCCATCGTGATGGCGTATGAAGAAGCTGAGAAAAAAGGACTGGGTGTTATAAGCCTGGGATCCAAAATGATCGATGCTCCTGTCCTCAAACGGGCACAGAAAACCATTCAATTGGCAGAAACTCTGAACCGGATACCGAAGAACTGGAGAGAGACTTATGGCAAATAAAGCGGACTGGATTAAAAATGCCGCCGGGCGATGGATTCCCCCGGAAATTAACGGGGAAAAAATCATCCCGTTCAAAGGAATCGGCAAACACAGACCCTCGGGAAACCGCTACGGACCTCCCATCCGCACATCCCTCGATTACCCGCCGGATGGTAACAAGCAAGTGGAAAATCTAAAGGATGCTTTGGTTAAATCCGGAATCCGGGACGGAATGGTAATTTCCACTCATCATCATTTAAGGAATGGAGATTTGGTGGCAAATCAGGTATTTAAAGCCGCTTCCGAACTGGGCATCAAAGATTTAGTCTGGTTCCCTTCCGCCTCTTTTCCCTGCCACGAGCCCATTATTGAATATCTAAAAGATGGGACCATCCATCACATCGAAGGTAGCATGAACGGAGCCCTGGGGCGTTTCTGCTCCGAGGGAAAAATGAAAGGCGTCGGTGTACTTCGCTCCCACGGAGGCCGGTATCAGGCCATTCAGGACGGCGAAGTGAAAATTGATATCGCTGTAATCGCCGCACCCACAGCCGATCCCTTTGGCAATGCCAACGGACTCTACGGCCCTTCGGCCTGTGGCGGATTGGGATATTCCCTTGCGGACATGATTTACGGAGACAGGGTCATTGTTGTAACCGATAATCTGGTGCCTTTTCCGTGTGTCCCCATGCAAATCACCGGGAATTATGTGGATTTTGTGGTGGTTATAGATAAAATCGGCATCCCGGAACAAATTGTATCAGGAACCACCCGGATCACCCGGAGTCCTGACCGTCTGCTCATCGCCGAATATACCGCCAAATTTTGTGATGCCGCCGGACTGATTAAAGATGGCTTTTCCTTTCAGGCCGGTGCCGGAGGTACATCCCTGGCCATCGGTATCTATTTTCATAAAATACTGAAAGAGCGGGGAATAAAGGCCCGTTTTGCCGTGGGCGGATCAACGGAATATTCGGTAAAAATGCTGGAAGACGGGGTCCTGGAATATATGCTGGATGCCCAGACATTTGATCTGACAGCCGTGGAATCCATGCGGCAAAATCCCAAGCATCAGGACATTTCCATTTTTCATTGCTATGATTTTCACGGCAAAGGGACTTATACAACCATGATGGATGTCATGATCCTGGGGGCAACGGAAGTGGACGTCAATTTCAACGGAAACGTCGTGACCCATTCCGACGGCATTCTGCTACACGGCATCGGTGGCTGGCAAAACTGTCTGAATGCACGGTGTACCATCCTGCCGGTCCCTTTATTCAGAAACCGGATACCCATCATCCGGGATGAGGTCACAACACTTTGCGGTCCCGGTGAACTGATTGATGTCATTGTAACGGAGCGGGGCATCGCAATCAATCCTCTGCGGACAGATCTTCTGGAAATAGTAAAGAACAGCGGGTTGCCCCTGAAAAGCATTGAGGAACTGAAGGCAGAAGCGGAAGCCTTGTGCGGAGTACCTGAACCGGCTGAATTCGAAGATGAAGTGGTTGCTGCCGTTAAATGGGTGGACGGGACGGTGATTGATGTTATAAAAAAAATAAGGAGGAACCCTTAATGCTGGACGTCAAAGCTATGCTTCCCGAATTGAATGAAATCCGGGATGAAGCACTCAGGCAAAAAGTGGAAGCTGTATGGCAGGAAGCCGCGGATTATCGCGGATGGACCCGTGACCTTTTGATGAAAATTCCCTTTACCCTGCTGGCCGAAGGTGTCACCATACCCTTTATTGACCATGTAAGGGCTGTATGTCACCTGTGTATGGCGGCTGAAGATGTCCTGAAAACCATTCACCAGGAACGTCGGACGCCCGTAAACCGGGATTTTCTGATTGCCGGTGCTCTTCTGGCTGATGTGGGAAAATTGCTTGAATATGAAATCTTGAACGGTAAGGTGATTAAATCCGATTACGGCCGCTACCTTCGCCATCCCTTCAGCGGTGTTGGATTGGCCTTCAAACATGGAGTTCCCGAAGCAGTGATGCATGTCATCGCCACCCATTCAAAAGAAGGAGCCGGTGAAAAACGGTCTCCCGAATCCATTATTTTTCATCACGCCGATTTTATTGATTTCGAGTTGGTTAAAGGATAAAGACAATAAACTGAGGAGAGATTATGGCAAAATACCGTATTGGATGGCTTCCCGGTGACGGAGTGGGTAATGATGTAATGGATGCAGCACGCATTGTGCTGGATACGCTGAAACTGGATGCCGATTATATTCACGGGGATATTGGATGGGAATTCTGGAAAAAAGAGGGAGATCCGCTGCCGCAACGGACCCTTGACATGTTGAAAACCACAGATTGTGCCCTTTTTGGAGCCATTACTTCCAAACCCAAGGAAGAAGCAGATGACGAACTGGACCCTGCCCTGAAAGGCAAAGGCTATGTTTATTTCAGTCCCATTGTGCGCCTGCGTCAAACCTTTAACCTTCATACGAACATGCGACCCTGTAAGGCTTATCCCGGAAATCCCCTGAATTACCGGGATGGCATTGATATCACTATTTTCAGAGAAAATACAGAGGGAATGTACGGAGGGGTGGAGTTCCATCCGGTACCCCGGGAAGTATACGATGTGCTGGATAAACATCATCCTAAAATGAAAAAATTTAAAGATGCCGGTCTGGAAAACATGGCTATATCAACCCGTATCATGACCCGTCAGGCCTGCCGGAATATCGTGACTCAAGCCTTTGAATATGCCCGGGAATTCGGTAAAAAAGCAGTTACGGTGGTGGACAAACCCAATGTACTCAGGGAAACAGGCGGACTCATGATCAGGACAGCCCGGGAGGTGGCAAAAAATTATCCGGATATCGAACTCTGGGAAACCAATATCGACGCCCAATGCATGTGGCTTGTAAAAAACCCGGAAAATTACGAAATCCTTGTGGCTGAAAACATGTTCGGCGATATTCTCAGCGACCTTTCGGCCCAGCTTGTGGGCGGACTCGGATTTGCTTCCAGCGGAAATATTGGAGACAATTACGCTGTTTTCGAACCGACACACGGAAGCGCTCCGAAATATTACGGGCAGTATAAAGTCAACCCCATGGCCATGCTGTTGACAACAAAAATGATGTTGGATTGGCTTGGCGAAAAAGATATGGCTGAAGGCCTGGAAAAGGCCATCGCAGCTGTGATTGCTGAAGGAAAAGTGAAAACCTACGATATGGGAGGCAGTAATACATCACTGGAAGTGGCAAGAGAAGTCGCTTCGAAACTATAAAGGATTTGTGGGTTTGTGCAGGTCAGTGCCCTCTCTCAGTCTCCCCATCGTACCGTCATTCTTTCTCTCCCTCTTTTTTCGCCTTCTGCCACAAGGTTTCCAATTCATCCAGAGAAAGAGAGCGTAAGTCTGTATTATTTTCTTCAGCCATTGCTTCAACACGGTGAAAACGACGAATAAATTTATCGGTTGATTTCCTCAGGGCTTCATCGGCATTAATACCCAGAAAACGCCCGATATTGACAAGAGAAAAAAGAAGATCCCCGAATTCCATTTCCATGGATTCCGGGTTTTTGTCCAGAGAAGCCTCCTCCAGTTCTTGAACTTCCTCACGGATTTTTTCCCACACATCATGGACTTTATCCCAATCGAAGCCCACCATAGAGGCCTTAGACTGCACCCGATAGGCTTTATGTAATGAGGGCAGTTCGTTGGGTATCCCATCCAACAACCTTTTCCGTCCCTCTGTTTTTTTCTTTTTTTCCCAGTAACTGTGGATTTCTTCTTCCGAATCAAAAATCCGGTTCGAGAAGACATGTGGATGACGACTGATCATTTTATGGTTAATATGACGCAAAACATCCCGGACGGTAAAGCGATTATCTTCTTCTGCCAAAACCGCCTGGAAAACCACATGAAGCATAACATCACCCAGCTCTTTGACCAAATCCCGGTCATTTCGGTGGTCCAGGGCATCTATGACTTCGTAAACCTCTTCAATCATAAAGGGGATGAGGCTATCCGGAGTCTGTTCACGATCCCAGGGGCACCCCTCCGGTGAACGTAATTTCTTGATAATTTCCACCAGCTCACTAAATTCTTTCATCCAGGCCCTTATTCTTTCGGTAAAAATTCCAGACGGATCTCCTTGATCCGACGCCGTTGCATCAGGACAACCGTATAACGCACATTTTGAAAAACAAACTGATCCTGCTTTTTAGGAACCCTCCCCAGCTTATCCATTACAAATCCGCCCAGGGTATCATAATCCCTCTCTTCAGGAAAGGAAAGTCCCAATTCCTCTTCCAGTTCATCCAGGTTCAGGGCAGCATCGACAATATACTCCCTTTCGCCGTCTTGTCGGATCATCAGCTGGTTTTCTTCATCCATTTCGTCCTGAATTTCTCCTACAATCTCTTCCACGACATCTTCCAGGGTCACCAGGCCGCTTGTCCCCCCAAATTCGTCTACAACAATGGCAAGTTTGGTCTTTTTGGTTTGGAATTCCCTGAGCATTTTAGCAACACTTTTATTCTCATGGACAAAGAGCGGAGGTCTCAGCAAACTTTTTATATGTGCCTTCCCGGTTTCCTTATCTGTTAAGTGAAGAATATCCTTAAGAAAAATAAAACCGATAATATGATCCAGATCACCGCCATGAACAGGCAGCCTGGAAAATTTTGATTCACGCACCTCCCGGATAATATCGGGCAGGGACTGGTTGATATCGATGGAATGGATATCGGGCCTAGGGATCATAATTTCCCGGACCCGGGTGTCGGACAATTTCAGGAGGGACTGGATCATATCCCGTTCCTTTTCCCGGATTGCCCCGGATTCTCCGCTCAGGTTGACAAGAGCGGATAATTCATCAGAATCTTCAATGAACTCTTCCCCCTGAATATGAAACATCCGGGCAAAGAGTTCCGTGATCCAGTAAAAAACGGCTGTCAGGGGTTTTAGAAGCGCATAAATAACCGTTAAAAATGAAGACATGCGCAAACTGTGCCTGATGGCATTGCGGACAGCAATAATTTTGGGAAGAATTTCCCCTACGATGAGAATAAGCAGTGTTACGGCAAACACCTGAACCAGGACAGATAGAATGGGAGACAGTTGATAGTAATTGGCAATATCCCTGGCGACTGAAGCCGAAATAACAGTCATGGCAATATTGACAAAAGTATTACCGGTAAGAATGGCGATGAGGAGTTTTCTGGGGAATTTTAGAAGGGCAAGAAGCCGGAAGGCTTCAGGATGGCCGCCTCGCATTTTTTCTTCCAGTTTGGAACGCTTAACAGAAAATATGGCCGTTTCACTGCTGGAGAAAAGACCGGAAAAAAACAAAAGGATGATAAACAAAATACTCCGTAAGAGCAGGTCATCAGGCATAGCCGCATTCCTCCAGATGACGATTTTCCAGTATGGTCATCTGTTCCCTGGCTTCGGGATTGCCGTCTTCATATCCCATAAGGTGTAAATATCCGTGAATCAGAATCCGGGCACATTCCTGCCGGATACTCACATGGTACCGGGACGCATTTTCCCGGATCCGTGGCAGAGAAATATATAGCTCACCTTCCAGATAATCTTCGCAACATTCCATGGTAAAACTGATAATATCCGTAAAGACATCCTGATCAAAATACTCTTTTTTCATATCTCTGAGCGGTTCATCAGCCATAAATATGATGTTGATATCACAAGAAGACAACTGATAGGCTTTCAGCAGGGTGAGAATGATTCCGGAAATTTCTTCATGTCGAAGAGGAAGCCGTAAACCGGATTCATTGTAGATGTGAACACGTTTTTCTTTGCGTCGACCGGCGTGCATGGATTATCTTACCGTTTCACTTTTTTGCTGGCCCGGGTATTCGGGGCGGTGATGGTACATGCTGATAAACTGCCGGATCAGAGATTCACGGATAATGGTAATATCATGAAATGTGAGGGGACAATCAGATAGCTGCCCTTCATCCATCCGGGATTTGATTATCATGTTAACCCGGTTTTCGATATCGGCATCCGTTGGTTTATTCAGAGCTTTTATAGCCGCTTCGCAGGCTTCGGCTATCATCACAAGAGCCGTTTCCTTGGTATTGGGTTTAGGTCCCGGATATCTAAAATCACTGTCTTTCACATCCGCCGGATCTTCTGCCTGATCTATCGCCCTGTCATAAAAGAACTTCACGATCTGGGTTCCATGATGCATGGGAATAAAATCCATAACAATATTAGGCAGATTATACTGTTCTGCCAGTTCTATGCCGGTTCGGACGTGATTAATCACCACTTTTGCCGCCATGTGGGGTTTGAGTTTTTCCAGGCGATTTTCATCCCGCTGGTTTTCGGCAAAATAGTTGGATTTGGCAATTTTTCCAATGTCATGATAATAAGCCCCCACCCGTGCCAGCAGGTTATTGGCGCCAATCGCCTCGGCAGCCGTATCCACAATTGTTCCTACCATCACAGAATGATTGAAGGTCCCCGGAGCTTTCATAGCCAGCTCTTTCAACAAGGGCTTGTTCAAATCCGTCAATTCCAGAAGGGTCATATCTGTGGTAATATTCAGCATACGTTCAAAAACACTCACCAGTCCGTATGCAGCCAGTACCGATCCTACCGTATTGATAAAGGCAAAAAGTATACCCCGTGTCAGTTCGGCAAAAGAGCTGAAGCTGACCAGCTCAAGGGCAATAATTCCTACAATGTAAGAAAGGAATATCCAGACTAAGGGTTGGAAAATCTGATCCCTGCTTCTCAATTTTTTAATAGAAATAGTAGAAATTAGTGCAGGGAGCATGTGGACTACGGTGAAATGAAAGGGATTTCCAAAGATATAGGAAAGCATAAGGATAATGGGGATTGTTGAAAAAATCGCAGCTCTCTCGTCATAAAAAATTGCAACAATCATAGCCAAAAGGGTTACGGGAACGGCCATAAAGGCGGCATGATTCAGAGACGATATGAGAAAACCCAGACCAATCACAATAAGCTGATTGATCACAATAAGAAAGATATTTTTTCGCTCTGAATAAATTTCCTTCCGAAAATGATAAATAAAAAGGACAAAAATCGTGTAAAGCAGTCCCATAATCAGCAGATCACCAAAGAAACCCATGAAATAGGCACGTCCAAAGGCATTTTGATTTCTTCTGGATTCGGCAACATTCAGGGAATAGAGTTTTCGGTATATTTGGGGTGTTACCCGTGTATTGGCATCCACAATTTTTTCATTTTTCAACACCTTCCCATCAACAATGGGAATTCTGCTGATGGCCTCCTGCTGGCGGCGGACTGTCCGCTCCTTATCATAAATGAGATTCGGCCGGATAAAAATCCTGGAGAGTTGAAACAGCATCTGTTTCTTTTCAAAGCTCAGTTGGTTACCGTTTATTTTCAGGCTTTGGGAAAGAGTATTAATAGCCTTGTCTCTGTCATATATTTCATCAGTGGACCGGTAAATTTCTTCACCTGCCCGGGATATGGCAATTTGACTGGAAAGAATGTCATCCAGGAGAATATCAACGATTCCATTACTTATATATTGGGTTATTTCCTGAAGGAACTGTGTTTTCAGGTGATCCAGATCGGGAAGCGGATTTTTGTCAGGATCATACAATCCACGGTAAAAATCGCTTTCCATATCGATATTGTAATCTTGTTTGAATTGGCTGATCAACTGATAAAAAGCCGTACTGTCCGATCGAACCCGTTTATTTTGTTCTTCGAAGCGCTCCACATTATACCGGTACAGATTCCGGTCTTCCCGTGATTTTTTTAGGGACAGGTACCGTTGTTTGAGGGCGGAAGTCATCCGGAAAAACTGATCAATATCCTGTGTACTTCTGATTTCCGCATCCGGATCGTGGTTAAAGACAAAGGGAACCCGCTTCAGGGCTTCCTGTTTTTCAGCTTCAATGACGTCTTCAGGTTTCAGGATATCAAAATCATATGGGGCAATAATGGTAGACCGGGTGATTTCACCTATCTGATACTTGTAAATATGGGAGCGTTCCCGGGGAATCAGAACGGTTGCTATCACAACAACCAGAAACATCAACCCGATTTTCAGGATGAGTTCCCAGTTGGCCGGTTTTTTCTTTAATTTATTTGCTGTCATCATTGTTCTCCAATCGATGTCCCGATCAGAATTTAATCAGATTAGCCCCCCAGGTAAAACCTGAACCAAAGGAAACGGTAATTACATAGTCCCCGCGTTTGAATCGCTTTTCATTCAGAGCTTCACAGAATGCGATCGGAATAGATGCAGCAGTTGTATTTCCATACATTTCAATATTAGAATAGACTTTATCAAGCGTCAGTTCCAGCCGTTTGGCAACCATCCGGGTAATACGCAAATTTGCCTGATGGGGAATGATCTGGGCAATATCATCTTTGCAAACACCGTTTTTATTCAATAATTCCATCACCACTTCAGGCATACGGGTAGTGGCATGTTTAAACACAAAACGACCGTTCATTGACGGGTAGTGGCGTCTTTGGGCAATATCCTCCTGGCTTATTCTATCCTGAACATAAATGCTGGGATACTCTTTCCAGAGTGCCTGATAGTACTCTCCCTCACTGTGCAATACCGAATCCACCACATCGGATTCTTCCTCAGACGCTGTCAGCACAAAAGCTCCGGCCCCATCGCCGAAGAGAACGGCAAGATCACGCCCTGATGTCGTCAAATTCAATCCGACGCTCTGTGTCTCAGCGCCTACCAATAGAATTGTTTTATACTTACCTGATTTGATAAAGGTGGATGCCAGCTCAAGACCATACACAAAGCCACTGCACTGCTGACGGATATCATAGGCCGGAATGATCCGGCAACCATCCAGTTTCTTCTGAACCAGCACGCCGATACCGGGAATTTCATAATCAGGAGACAGAGTTGCCGCCACAATCATGTCCAGATCTGCAGGGGTCATACCGGCTTTCTTAAGGGCATTCTCCGCAGCTTTCACAGCCAGATCCGATGTCCCTTCCTCGCCAACGGTAACAAAATGCCTTTTTTTTATACCTGTCCGTTCAGTGATCCACTCATCGGAGGTATCCATTAATTTTTCCATGTCATGGTTGGTCACTACCTTTTCGGGAACGTAATACCCATAACCTGCAATTTTAACACCCACCTTTTCTCTCCTTATGCTTGTTCGTGTGATTTTATGGCTTTCACAATCAGTTGAATTGAACGGGTTCCATTCCAGTCGTTAATAGAAGGAACAAAGACAAGGTCCACAGCTTTATGGGATTCACTGACCAATGGCAGATCTTCCCCAAAATTCCATGCAATACAATCCAGGGAAACATGATTCTTCCGGGCCCTGAATTTAAGATGATTTCCTCCCACGATACTAGCCCGCTGGGGTTGCACATTCCTAAGGCAAAACTTTGGCCTCATATTACCGGGACCAAAGGGTCTCAGACGATCGAGGAATGTAAGAAGTTCCATGTTAATTTGTTCCATTTCCACCTCGGCGTCAATATAAATCCGGGGCTCAAGAATATCAGGCGAGATGGTATCTTCCGCAAATTTATGAAGATCTCGTATAAACCGGCCCAGATTTTCCTTTGAAATGGTTAATCCGGCCGCCATCACATGTCCTCCATAGCTTTGAAGCCATTTCTCATGGACATGCAAAGCTCCGTATAAATCAAATCCCGTAATGCTGCGTCCACTGCCTTTACCCAAATTATCCTGGAAAGCAATCATGATCACAGGCCGGTGATAGCGTTCTTTAATTTTAGACGCCACAATACCAATGACGCCCGGGTGCCATGTGGAATTATGCAGGATCAGAATTTTGGGGAGTTTTCGGGAATAGCGTTTTTCAATAATCCGGATTGCCTCTTCCATGACATCTTTTTCAATGACCCGACGCTGAGTATTTTCATCATCCAGGATTTCCGAATAGGTTTTTGCTTCATCAGGATCCCGGGTTGTGAGCAATTTCACCGCCCTGGAGGCTTCACCCAGCCGTCCTACCGCATTCAGCCTCGGAGCAATGCCAAAAACAATTTTTGATACATCCATTTCTTCAGGCCGGATGCGACTTACATCCATCAGCGCTTTCAAACCGATCCGGTTTTTCCCGCTATTGATTTTTCGGAGCCCTTCACTCATCAAAATGCGGTTTTCACCTGTCATGTTCACAATATCGGCTGCCGTTCCCAATGCAACCAGATCCAAATAATCATAGGCTGATTCTTCATCCAGATTTTCATATCGGCAATACCCCTGGATCAGTTTAAAGGTAACACCGGCCCCACACAGGTTTTTTTCCGGATAAGTGTCATCATTCTGTTTGGGATTGACAATAGCCAGGGCAGGGGGAAGTTCAAGCGACGGCTCGTGATGGTCTGTGATAATCACATCCAGCCCTTTTTGATTTGCATACCGGACTTTATCCACCGCATTAATACCACAATCACAGGTGATAATTAAGGAAACCCCCTGACTGGCTGCATGGTCAAGTCCTTCCCGTGACAAACCATACCCCTCCTTCTCCCGATCCGGAATATAATAACAGATATCACCGCCCATTTTTTTAAAAAAGAGGTAGAGGACTGAGGCCGATGTAATGCCGTCTACATCATAATCGCCATAAACCAGAATTTTTTCACCACCGGTCAGGGCCTGTTGAATACGGAGGATGGCCTTTTCTAAATCCTTCATGAGAAACGGGTCGTGGAGTTTGTCCGGAGTGGGATTAAAATATTCATCCAGTTGTTTTTGGGTGACGATATTCCGGGTAAGTAAAAGTTTACCATAAAGAGGATCCAGGCCAAGGGAGCGGCTGAAGATCAGCAACTGATCAGGATCGTACTCTTTGAAAATCCATTGCATTTTGTAAATAAGATCCGGAGTTGATAGTAAGCCGAATTCTGTTCTCCCGGCATATCCGAAGACATGACGGGTGACGGTCATTTATCTGGTTCCGGAATCGCTTCCGAAATCCTGCTGCTACCTTGAGAATGGAATCCGGGCCGGATTCACCGCCGGGGCGGTCTCTCAGTTTTGCATTGCTCCGACCGGGGTTTACCAAGCGGCCTGCCTCTCGGCAGACCCGGTGAGCTTTTACCTCGCCTTTTCACCTGTATCCGACTATTCCCGGGAGTCCCCTCCCGGAAACGGACGGATAGTTTGTTTTCTGTGGCACTTTCCAATCATTGCTGATTCCTCGCGTTACGAGGCGGCCTGCCCTGCGGAGTTCGGACTTTCCTCATTCAGGCATTGAGCCGGAACGCGACCGTCTTCTCAACTCCAGATCTATATACCTTCTATTTATCTACTGTCAAATTGCCTTCATCTGAATATATGAAGCGCCCACAGATATCACAAGTCACGATTTTATTCCGCTTGTAAATATCCACTCGCTTCTGGGGAATTACCTTATTGTTGCACCCACCACAGGCATCCCTGATAATGGGGACAACAGCAACACCGCGCCGGGCTTTCCGAACTCTTTCATATACATTCAGAATATTACGGGGTATCTTCTCTGTTATTCCCTGACGCTCTTGTTCCAAGTGTTCCTTTTTATCCTTGGTTTCCTGTATGGTCTTTTCCAGATTCTTTCTGGCTTTTTCCAAATCGGATTTCAAGGATGCGATGGTTTCATCAGCACCATCTATGCTCTCTTCAAGCTCTTTATTTTCTTTCCTTGCTTCATCAATCTTTGACTCTGCTTCGGCGATTTCCTTTTTGGCATAATCAATTTCAGCCGTTAAAGCATCATATTCCCTGTTTGTCGTTACAAGATAAAGCTGTTCCTGATATTTTTCCAGTTTAGCCCGGTATTCCTTGATCTTTCCCTGGTTTTGGGTCACACCTGCCTGATTCTGGCTCATACGGTTCGATTCCTGAACCTTTTTTTTCTCCTCTTCCTTGATGCGAGATTCCAATGCAATCACCGTCTCAGGTAAATTCCCCATCTTTTCCTTTATACTCTTTAATTGATAGTCCACCGACTGAAGCTTGATAAGCCTTTCCATCGTCTCGTGCATTAAAATCCTCCGGACTGATAAATTGTTCTTAAAAAAAAAGCACCTGTAAAAAGGTGCTCTATATTTTCAACTTTTTGATTACTCTCAGGAATGAAGTATCTTTTAATCGTCTTTACTCCATAGTTTTCGATGAGCGTTATTTTGTTGCATCGGTAAATTTCATCAAATTATGGTATAAAGTCAAGTCACGATTGAAGTAAATCCATCTTTTTTATGAACGTCTGAGAGCCGCTTTGGTAAAGCGCCAGTCGGGAATATCTGCATTCAGTTCCAGGGACTCAATAATAAATCGTGTCCCTTCGCTGTTCTGATTCAACACATCCTTGTACAGGATTTCTTTAGGATACCAACGACCCTCAATCTGAAAAACACTGAATACATCCGTTTCCTTTAAAAGAGTTCCTCCTTTGGCAAAACGTTCTTCCCGCAGGGCGATCATTCGTTCCTGGTCTACCCATAGTTTTCGTTTATAATAGGCAATATCTTCCGTTTTCGCCGTCAGTTCCAGAATCCAGCAGGGACGTTCCCTCAGGGTATCGACAGACAGGGTTATGGCTGTATACTGGTTGCTTAGAACGGGATCTTCCATCATATCTTCATAGGAGAGATCCGACCCCATAACCGATTGTCTCAGCATGTGACCTGCAATCTGGATAATCCTATCGGTGGAAGGAGAATAAATCCACATTCGGTCTTTCTCTTTAAACATTTTTGTCCCCTGTTCACGGGCCGGGGAAAGATATTCCGTAAAAGCCTGATCCATGCCACGGATCCAGGTCTTTGCAGTAATCTCCCGTTTGCTTCGCCGGCTCCGGACAATCATTCGGGATATCATGATCCGGTTTTCAGCCGTGATATTCTCATCCACCCGTTTCAGAATATCCATTCCGTCAGGCAAAGGCGCCGCCTGCAAAGCTGTCAGAAAAATAATACCGGTAGCAATGAATATGTGATGTTTTTTCATACTTCAAGCTCCTTGAAAAGTTGGGCTGTTTTCCGTTTATAAATCCCCCTGCCGCTGACAATTGCACCTAAGGCTGTAGCCAAAACACCGGGGATGAATCCGATATAAAAAGTGGAATCGGAAATTCTCGCACGGATAACATTGGACATATAGAGTGAGTTGCTGTCCATCATACTGGTGATATCCACGCCGTATTTCTGCAAATACCAGGCAAACCCCAGTCCGATAAGGATACCTATGAAGCTTCCGCATAAACCGATCAAAACCGATTCAGCAATGGATGTAATATAAATATGGTTCGCCGATTCCCCAATGGCCAGGCGGAGACCCATTTCACCATAGCGGCGGATTCCATTCATCAGTCCTGCGTTCCAGAGGACGATGAACATAAACAGCACAAAGATAAAAATGAAAATTCCCATGACGTTTTCATAGAGAAGGAGAATGTCATTCAGAAAGTTCTGGTCCCTCAGGGTGAGCATATAGGGTGAAAACTCATCTTCTGGATTGTAATACATCCGGTTGAATCGTTCCTTGATTGATGCTGTCAGATTTTTATCATACTGGTCAGGGTCCTTGAAATACCCCAAAACTTCGCCGGCAGCATCTTCCATATTCAGGGCATAGCGAATTCCCTCCAAAGGTGCAATCATCATGTTCCTGTCCAGTGCCACAATACCAAAGCGAATCTTTCCCGAGACGGTGAAATTATGGATCACAATACTGCCGTACATGGATGAACTGATGAGTGTGACTTCATCACCCACATCCACCTGCAGATTTTCCATTAATCCGGGAGAAAGAAGGATTTCATCGGGAGCCTGGGGTAAATGTCCCTGAACCAGAATTTTGTTCAGGTCAAGGCGTTCAATTTCTTTGGAGCCTTCGGACAAATCCACGGCCAGTCCCGCTCCCCGGACCTGCCGGACAGTAACGTCATTTTCACCGGCAACATCCAGTAATCCGCCGAAACGTATTCTTGGAGTCCATTCCATGTCGGTGAACTCCTTCTCCAGATCGTCAATGAGGGCCTTTGTATCTAACAAGGCCAAATCGTTTGGAGCTGAACTCATCTGCTCTTTGTAGGCACGGGTTACTACTTTCACATGACCGGTCTCAAGGCGTGCATTGTTATCTACAATGTCCACCAGTGCCCCGTTAACCCAGCTGTCTCCCAGAGTAACCAGCGCAACACCGATTGTCACCGTAATCAACGGAAACAAACTGCGTGAGCGGTCTCTCAGGAGTCCTTTTATGAGAAATCGTATCATTTTTCACCTCGCACCTTGTATATCCGGCGTCCTGCAATGGCATCTGTCGGCCGGAGTTTGGCAATCTTCCGGGCCGGAATCCAGCTAATCACCACGACCAGGAACAGGACAAGGATAAAAGTTGTGACAATCATTTTAGGCGTATAAATCGGATAAATAATGGGGGAAACCGCCAGACTAAAGCTATCCATGACCGGGCCGAAATTCAGGCCGTTCCGCCACGTGTACAGGCAGATTGGGACGCCCAGAATCACGGCAAGAGCTGCACCCAAAAGACCGAACATTGTCCCCTCCAGAGTAAACAGGCGGGATACCTCTTTTTGTGTCATGCCCAAAGCAACCAGTGTTCCGATTTCTTTCCGGCGGTTGAAAATGGCCAAAACCTGCGTGTCAAAAATGGAAAGCATCGCCATAAGAAGAAGAATAAGATACAGAAACATACTTCCGGAAGATTTCGCTTCCATCAAATTCACAATCGTGTGAATGAGTTCATCACGAGAATAAAAAACCCAATTCTGTGGATTCTCAAGTTTAAAACCAGGACGTGCAATCATGTATGTTGCTTCATCGGTCATACCTGTCATGTTTTGAAGGATTTTCAGAGGAACCCAGATCTGTCCTGCATCAATTGTAGGAACAATCGTGGTCATGATATGGACAATACGGACTGTTGTAGCATCAAAAGTCCCCAGTTTATCCCGCCATTGTACAATAAATTCATCCCCTGAACCAACCTGCATCATATCAGCCATCCGTTTGCCAATCAAGGCGGGGATCACGCCATCTGCCTGGACTTCGAGTTCACAGGCAGGGAAATCCAGCAAAGCCTGATCCGGACGAATCCCTTTCAACAGGGCAGATTGCATTCTGCCGTTTGGGTAGACCGATGCATTAATCATAAGGACCGGTTCAAGATCATGACGATCAACCGCATCCTGGTGGGACAGGTAGGATTGATGGGCTTCCATCAGATCCACCAGTTCATGGGGATCAAAATCAGGGTGGCGATAATGCCCGCCAGCCACATCTTCACGTATCATATCCGTAGTCGCCTGGACCGTAACCCCTTCATACATTCCCTGCAACCAGACAATCAGTACAAAGATAATACTCATAACCAGAATATTGAGAAAGGATCTGAGTCCTGCACCCCGGATATTTCGATATGCCAGTTTCAAAAGAAGCATGATATCCTCCTGTCAGGCCTTTGCCCGTTCATCCCCTGCGACCCGTCCGTCCTCAAGGGTTATGGTCCGTTTCAGATGCTTCATCACTTTTTCATCGTGTGTTGAAAAAATGAAAGTTGTCCCAAGCTCCTTATTCATATTCACCATAATTTCAAGAATCATATAGGAATTTTTTGCATCCAGATTTGCCGTCGGTTCATCAGCCAAAATCAGTTCCGGCTTTTTCACAATAGCCCTGGCGATGGCAACACGCTGACTCTCACCCCCGGATAATTGGGATGGTCTGGAATCTTTTTTATCTGTAAGGTTTACCCAGTTTAACGCATCCATCACCATTTTTTCCCGTTCATCGGAAGAATAGTTCAACAGCAGAAGAGGAAACTCCACATTTTCATACACGGTGTAAACCGGCAGCAGATTATATGTCTGAAAAATAAAACCAATGTGTTTATTCCTCAGGCGGGCCGCATCTTTGGACGACAAGGTATCCACGGATCGACCCAGGACGACTGCCTTCCCTTCAGTTGGGTTATCCAACGTTCCGATAATATTCAACAAGGTGGTTTTACCTGAGCCGCTGGGGCCCACAACACCCGAAAACTCACCTGAACTGAAGGTGAGGTTGATATCCTTCAGGGCTTTAAAACCCCCTGTGCCCGTGGGATATACCTTTGCTAGATGTTCAATGGTTATGAGTTCGGATTCTTTCATATCTATTCTCCCTTTTTAGGTTGAGACGTTCAGACGTTTAGACGTTGAGACGTTGAGACGTTCAGACGTTGAGACGTTTAGACGTTGAGACGTTCAGACGTTCAGACGTTTAGACGTTGAGACGTTGAGACGTTCAGACGTTGAGACGTTCAGATGTTGAGACGTTCAGATGTTGAGACGTTGAGAGGTTATTTGGAAATAGTCCAACTGAGCATTCCTTTTATTTGTGTGTCATAGGGGATATTCAAACCGGCTGAAGATACACTGCTATTCCGGGTAAACGTCTGTAAATATTGGACATAGTAAGTGAAATTCCCTGAGGTATACTGCCAGGATATCACACCGGAAACCAAGTCTTCATCGGGGAGCCATACACCCAGGGCAGAGATGGTGCTAAAGAAGGAGAAGGGATAATCCAGCATAAGTCCCCACATATTCGTTGTATGTATGGCATTAAAATCATCATCAAAGGTGTGTGTAAATCCGTATTCACCCAGGATATAAAGTCCGCTGCCGAGAGGGAAGGTATAATCGACACCGATCACATTTGAATAAACCCATGGAAGTGACGGATCAGCAGGGGAATGTGTTATAACGGATTCAAACCACACGCCGGTTACAACATCCCAATAACCGTCAAAACCCACGCGCCATTCCCGTGTATTATCATTCATCTCCTGCCTTGTGGAATCTACAATGTCCGGGCTTCCATCCGGAATACGGCTATGAACCGAAAAACCCCATTCTCCCGGTGTCATGGGAAACTGAAACCGGCCTCCGTATTCCACGGTATTTCCCAGCGTCGGATACCATTCCATACCTTTCAGTCCGCTGTTCCCATAAAGAACCCAACCCCACACATTCGTATTGGCAGGAAAAAAATACCGTCCCCGGAGCCCCCATACTCCATCCGTTAACCCTAAAAGATCTGCCGGATTCAATTCGTCAAACCACATGAGGGGCCTGAAGAGTCTGGCGGGGCCAAAAGAAATTTTTTGGAGTCCGCCCCGGAGATCCCAGGTGTTGCCGGCTACCCGGAGCCAGGTCCGGTAGAGGTCCCCGTCGGACTGATGTTTTTCATAACTATCCCAGGTTCCGGAAAAACGGCTGCTGAGAAAAAAATCCACATTGACACGGGCAGGCCATGAAAACTGCAGTTCAGGAATCCAGAGAACCCCGCCGTTTATTTCCAGATTATCCTTCCGGCTCCAAAGCGAACTCATTCCAACTGTTTCCGACCGAAAGCTGACATCTGCAGCCAGCGGTAATGCGCACACAAGAAAAATCAATATGAGTTTGTTGGCAAATTTCATGTTTTATGCTCCCGGTCTGCCAAACCATAAAAGAGAAAATCCAGGTACTCCCGAATATAATCTTCATAAGATGTAAAATACTGCTCCAGATTTTCTGAGAAAAAACAATTGGACAAAATTTGAAAAATATGAATGAGAAAGCCGATATTTAAATTTTTTCTGAACACACCCTCTTCCTGGCCATCCCGGATAAAATCTTTAAGAAGTGAAAGAGATTCGGAGGATTTTTGCTTTATAAAAATCTCAAGAGATGGGTCAAAATCTTTCATATCCAAAAGCATGGGAGGCGTAAACTGATCCAGCAACTTTATCTTCCACTCCAGCAGATCGGCAATCCGATCGCGGTGAGGTTTAGAACTATTGAGAACAGACTTACCCTCTTCTATTGCATCATTATACAGTTTTTTTATTATCTGTAGAACCAAATCCTCTTTGTTCAGGAAATGTTTGTAAAAAGTCATTTTGCTCACATCAGATGTACGGCAGATTTCTTCCACTGTAACGCCTTTAAAACCCTTTTTCTGAAAGAGTTTCAGTGCGGTTTCCATGAGTTTTCGTTGTTTTGGTGTCATATCCTTAGGAAGGGGGTTGCGTTTTTAACAATATCATGAAGTTTACGAATTAATACAAGAAATACTTTTTTCGTAAACCTCTTTTTTAAAAAAGGCAGGACAACTTTTTGTCAAACAGCACGTCTACTTGGACAGATGGTGAAAAAAACAATAACTAAAAAGGGCCATGAGATGAAAACATTAGCAGTATTGATAGCAGGAATTGTTCTGATCGGGTGTGCCGCTTCCACATCACAGGTCTTTGATCCATGCTGGCAAAAGGATGAAATTTCACAATACGTGAACGGTTGCATCCATACTCAGGACTACTACGGATTTGTCCAGGATTTTGGAGAACCCGATACCATTGAACGGTATAATGACGAATTCGTCGCTGTCTGGATTAAGAATAACGGAGATTCAAAATATATGCTCCGTTTTATCTTCGATGAAGCAACCCTTCGATCCAACACCTGGTCTTATGTAAAAATGTAATACCATATAAACCTCGCGTACCCTTTCAAAGGCGGAGAACTTTCCGCCTTCTTTTTTTGTCTTAAAATATACTTATTTTACTATAAGCTTGATTTGCTTATTTATTATTAATACATTACGCCATGACACCGGGCAACACACAAATTCTCATACATGTGATTTTGCCGTTTTTGTGCGGGAAGGACATTCTGGCCAGGGAAAGGAATCTGAAAAGGATTATAAAGGATCACCTGGAAACTCACGGCCATCAGCATGTTTACACCTCTGTTCAGAGTGATCACGTTCATCTTTTGTTTTTCATGAGCCCCCACGTATCCTTGTCACTTTTTTTCAAAGTCTTTTTCAGGGATACTGCAAGGGAGCTCAACCGGCAGGAAAAATCAGACCATATAATCTGGAACCCCGAATACTTTGCCGTCAGCTGTAATTTGGACGAACTGGAGAATCTGGTCAGAATGTTGGCATCCCAGACGGAATATCATGAATTTCAAAGTTATAGCGATGAACTGAAATACTTATTGGAACGTATGCTGGAAACGTCAGTGGTCGCAGAAAATCTGGATATAAAGTAAAAAGGGCGTGTACACGCCCTTTTTTTTTATGTTAACCACTCAGTGGATATCCGTCAGCTGATCTGAATTCTTTTGGGTTTTGCGATTTCACTCTTGGGAATCTTCACCACAAGAACACCGTTATCCCATTTGGCTTCGATCTTATCGTAATCGACCTGAGCCGGGAGCCTGAAACTCCGGGAGAAATGACCTGACATAATTTCGGAAATCAGGCAATTGGAATCTTTGGTTTGCACCCGTTCTTTCTTTTCACCTGAAATGGTTAAAACATCATTCTCCACCGAGATGTCAATGTCCTTTTTGTTCATTCCCGGAAGTTCAACATGGATTATATAATCATTCTTCGTCTCTTCAAGATCCACGCTGGGACTCCAGTTCACATTGGACATTGTGTTGAAACTGTCCAGAAATGTTTCAAAGAAATCATCCACCAGGTTACGGCGTTCTCTTAACATCGGATATCGTTTCATCAGTGTCATGGCTACCTCCTTTTATTTTTGTTTTTTTCCCTTTTTCTTTTTCACTTTATATGGGTGCACAGGTTGTGCCAAAAAACAAATTCTGCCAAATTGGCAACATGTTTGTCACAAATACAAATATTGCGACATATTGACATGTTTACGTCGTGTAAGATCAGTGATAATCTGTTTAAAAAGAGATGGAATGCTTGAAAAAGAATCAATATAACCCCATATTCACACGACGAACGAAAGGTGACAACGTTTTAAGCAATCAAGCTGTCAACAGATCAGAGAGTAAAATGAACGAAACAGAGATCATACGCAAAGCCCAGGATGGAGACATGGCAGCATTTGAGCAACTTGTTCGGACATACGAAAAGCGGGTCCTGATTGCCGCAGCACAAATCTGCCGCAATCAGCAGGATGCAGAAGACGTCACCCAGGACGTTTTTCTGTCCGTCTATCGTAATATCCGGACTTTTCGCTTTGAAGCGAGTTTCTATTCCTGGATTTATCGCATCACAATGAATACGGCATTCAATCACACCCGTCAGCGAAAATATCATGAATTTCTGACCAACGACGAGGATGAAGACCGGTATATTGATGTTTCAGAGGAAGATTCCACAAATTTCAGTGAGCAAAAAGATTTTCAAGCAGTTCTTGAGGGAGCTTTAAGTAAACTTCCGGAAAAGCAGCGGACCGTATTCATTATGCGATATTCTCAACACTTAAAAATCAAAGAAATTTCCACAATACTGGGAGTGGGAGAGGGAACGGTAAAAAAATATTTGTTCCGTACCCAGGAGAAACTGAGAAATCTGTTGAAACCTTTTAAAAATCAATTATTAGAGGATTAGCCATGAAGTGCAGGCAATGTGAAGATATTCTTCTGAATTATGATTACGAAGAAATCCCTGAAAAAATAAAGAAAGAAATTGAATCCCATTTAAGCCGGTGCATCCGGTGTGCGGAAATCTGGGAGAACCAGCAGATCTTGTCAAAAGCAGTAAAAGCTCTTCCGGAATTCCCTGTTGATGAAGATCGCATCCCAATATTACATGCCAACATCATGAACGGTATCCATTGTGATATGTTCAGAGAATCAACCCAACACAACCGTTTCCATATTCCGTCCGGGACATTTCGATATGTAGCCGTGGCTGCCGCAACTCTGGTTTTGGGGATTGTCCTTGGAAATTTCATCGGGGGTCCCGGCGGCACCGGATCTGTCGATACACCTCTGGCTTTAGCCAATTATGACGAATTGTTGAAGAATCAGTCCCTTGCAGACATCCGCATTGAACAAGTTGATCATATCACCGGAGAACTTGTCATCAGCGCGGCCAGGAAGGACCATCTGACATTGACCGGAAACATCAATGATCCTGAAATACAAAAAGTTTTGGCATATGCACTGGTGAGTGATCAGAATCCCGGGACCCGATTGCGTTCCGTGAAACTGATGGAGGGGGTCACATCCAGTGACGCTGTTCAGCAGGCACTGATTTCGTCTGTTCTCAACGATGAAAACCAGGGCGTCCGCCAGAGGGCATTAAGGGCCCTGGCGCAGTATCCCATCAACGATGATTTACGAAATACATACTTAAATGTCATTTCCAACGATCCGAGTCCGGCCCTTCGCATCGAAGCGATCCAAATTCTGATGCAGGATAAAAATCCCGAAACACGAACGGCTGTACTCAATGCTTCGGAAGAGGAAAAGAACGAAACTATTCAGGACATTGTAAAACGCTATTATCAGGAACCCGGGCAATCCCTGGAGAAATAATATCATGAAAAAATTACATCAATTCATCCTGTTGCTTTTCACGGCAACCGTTCTGTTGGCCCAGAATCCGGCAGTTGTTCGCAGCGGAGACAAATATGTGTTCACCTGGAGCGAAAAAGCCGAGGTGTCGGACCTTCCATCCCAGCTGACAATGAATCATCTAAACGGGGATGTTCTGATACGAGGATATCATGAAGAATCCATCCGTTACATTGAAAAAATGCTAATCGATACCGATTCGCGAAAAGATGCCGAGGCCTTGTGGAAAGAGTATCATCTGAAACTTGAAAAAGATAAAAACGGCTACATTGTCAATAAGGAAAACAAGAAAAAATGGTCATATGGGATGCGCAAAATTCAGGTTGAATATATCGTGGATGTCCCCACGATGACCAGTATTGCCGTAAACACCCTGGGTGGAGATATATACATTTCAGATATTCAGGGTGCCGTGGAATTGGTTTCGGCCGGGGGAGATGTGCGTGTGGAAAATACCCGGGGCCGGATTTTTGCAAAAACATACGGCGGTGACACCTATGTTTATGAACTGGAAGGGAAAATCGATATCAAATCAGCCGGCGGCGATATTGAAATGAGAGTTCTGACCGGTGATATTTCCGTTGAGACCGCGGGAGGCGACATCCTCATGCGTGATATGAACGGAAACCTGGATATCACGACCATGGGAGGTGATATTGAACTCTCCGGCATGACGGGACTTAAAACCCGTCTTACCACCATGGGGGGCGATATTGAAGTGGAAGATTGCGAATCGGAAATCTACCTGGAAACCAAAGGCGGTGAAATCAGCCTCCGGGATATTTCCGGACCCTCAAAAGGGAAAACTTACGGCGGTAATATCGAAGCCAAAAACTTGAACGGAAGTACTGATCTGAAAACCCTTGGTGGTGATATTGATATCTTCCGGGTCCTGGGAGCGGTTGATGCCGAAACAGATAACGGATCTATTCGAATTGTAAAATTGTATTCATCAAAATTTGATGACCACCACATTTACGCTATCTCTAAAAATGGATCCATATCCCTGGAACTGCCGGAATCTGCCGATGCCCTGTTCAATCTCACAACCCGGGGATACGATAATAAGATCAAATCAGAATTTGAATTGGAAACAACCCGTTCTGATCGCACCCGGAAAACGGCATCGGGAAAATCGGGAAAAGGGACATATCCCGTGGAAATCTTTGTGGAAAATGGAAGCATCACAATTAACAAACTCAATCAAGAAACGAGATGAGGAATCCAATGCATTCAATAAAAACATTATGTGTTCTGACTGTTCTGATCTCTGCTCTGACGGCCGGCACGGTAATCAATGAAGAGAATATGTTTACAGAACAGGTATATAAAGACTATGAACTGGCTTCCGGCGACACCATTCAACCGAATACCCATGTCAAAGTCTTTGTCGGCAATGCCAAAATTTCCGGCGTGGTACAGGGGATTCTCACCGTCTATGCCGGTGATATTTATGTGGACAGCCTTGCTGTCATCCAGGGAGCAGTCCGGAGTTTGGGTGGTGAAGTCCATTATCCCAAAAATTATTCCGGAAATGGTGAAATCGTCTCGTCCAATCTCAAAGACCGGTCTGTCCGGGATTTTATCTGGAAACCCCAGGGAAACATCCTTGAAAATATTGAACTGAAACAGAAAAAAAGGGCATATTCCATTTTCATGCCCGTCGATCCTCTTCCTGCATATGAACCCTTTGCGACAGTCAACACTCAACATGGATTCTATCTGATGTACGGAGACATCATCCGTTCCATGGGGAATTTGAAACGGACAACGCTGCTTTATAAACTCGGTTATGGTTTCAGCAGTAAAGAAGCAGAAGGTGCCGTTCAGTTGAGAATTAAATTTTTTGAGAAAAACCCTCTCTACCTGTACGGTTTGGCTTACCACGAAGCCCGGTCACAGGATTGGCGAACACTTCCGGAACTGGACAACGGTCTGTCCTATCTGATCGCAAAGCAGGATTATCACACCCGGTATCTGGCAGAAGGATATCGCTTTGGCAGTGTTCTGAGGTTTTTCAACCAACTTAGGATCAAAGGTGAATATGTATATCAGAATGAAGACACTATGACAGTGTATCATCATAATACAATCTCTGTCGATCCTGCCATAACCCGTGTGGATCCCGGAAGAAACACCGGATACCGTTTTTCGGCAACACTCGCCCTTGGAAATGACGGGATGTCTCTCCCCGGAGCATTGCAGCTGGATATCCTCTATGAAACCTATGCATCTTCCATGGGCGGATCCTGGGATTTCGATAAAATTTATCTTTCGAGTCAATACATCGGAACCCTCGGAAGGGCTATTCAGTACCGGAACCGGATTGCCGTAGCTACACTGAGGGACGAAAATGAAGGTGTTCAAACTCATCCCAATCACTATGAATATGCCCTTGGAGGCATGGGGACACTCCGGGGAATCTCTTACAAATCCTTGCAGGGGCAGCGCATGTTCCTGATGAACCAGGAACTGGGCGTGGGATGGGACAATGATTTATGGATTATGGGTTTTATCGATGTTGGCATGACGGATGACATCATTCCCGGCGGATCTCTCAAAGACCAACTGACGGATTTTAACAGAAACCAGTGGGTCAGTACCATCGGGCTGGGTATTGAAACCGGCTCTACTCAGGAATTTGGTGTCCGATTTGACATTGCCAAGGATATGAGCACGAGCAAGGCACCCTGGATAAGCTATTTCAGGCTTTCCAGAACGTTCTGAAACTCATACTCTTAATATAAATCCAAAGGGGAATCATTTAAATGATTCCCCTTTTTTATTATTCCTTCGAAAAATACAGGGAGTTTTTCAAATAATTGGGGTCCTCTCCATAAATGAAGACCACACTCCCCCGTTTAATTTTCCGAATGATCGGTTTTACTACATCCGGAGGAAATGCCGGGCATCCCCAGCTTCTGCCGAGTCGTCCTTCTTTCTCAATAAACTCAGGACTCACATAATCGGCTCCGTGGATCACAATATACCGGGCCCGGGCACTGTCATTGAACCCTTTTTCCAGTCCGTCCAGTCGTAAAGATCGCCCATTTTTTCCGTGGTATGTTTCCCCTGTCAGGTAAAATCCCAGAGAACTTTTCCGGCTTCCTTCCGCATTTGAAAAGTGTTCAGCCATATTTTCACCGGTGTTCACACCGTGCGAAACCCAGGTGTTGAACAAGATCTCACCTGCTTCCATGTCAATCACTGTAGCACGCTTTTCCGTTGACGGCCGGGAGAAATCAATAATCGTCAGCAATTCTTTATCCCGGGGAATGTGATCATAACCATGAACTGCTTTGACAAATACCTCAGGCGATACCGGCACAGGCTGGTCCAAAGAATGATATAAAGCCAAAATCTCCGCCTTCCGCTCCGCGCTCAACGGTGGAACAGGCGTTGTTCGAATAGCTTCATCCGGTACCTGGTAGCGAAATACAGCACAACCACTCAATAAAAAAACTGTCAATACAAATCCCAAAATGTTGATTCGCTTCATTATTTATCCTTTTTCTTTTTCCCAAACATCATCCCGCATCTCAGGAATTCGGTTTCAAAAATAAGAATGCCTCTTTCCCTTTCCAAAAATTTTCCCCTTTCATTCACATAAACCAAAAAACGAGAAGTAAATTACATTATAATCTTTCAACATTCCCCGATTATCATTTAGATTTCATATACTGATCAAATTAAAAATACGGAGAGAATATGAAACGGTTCATACTATTGATATCAATGATCCCTGTTTTTTTGTGGGCTCAATTTCCGCGATTAAATAATCCCGCCATGGGAGAATCCTTTCTTCAGTACCGCGGCTCCAATCCGGCTGTTTCTGGTCTTTCCAAAGGATCAGAGCTGCATCTGTTTTTTCAACAACCTCCGGGGAATGATCTTTACGGAGGTGCTGTTTTTTCCCTGGGGGGAGTCTCCATCGCCGGACAATACGACAGCTCACTAACCTGGAATTACGGACTCGGGGTTCCCCTGCTCAGGCATGTATGGCTTGGTGCTGGTTATTCCACGGCGGATGAACGTCTTTCAGCCGGCCTGTTGTTTCGCCCCTTCCCCTACCTCTCTCTGGGGGCCGTTCTCCACAACCTGTCGGGACCGGATGACCTCACTGCCGGCCTGGCGTTACGGCCTTTTAACAACCGATTGACCTTTGGGTATACCTACCTGACAAGCATGGATGAACATTTCCGGCTTCGGGATCATCACGCTGTATATACCGCCGATATGGAGGTCCGGGACGGCTTGCATGTGGGGCTTTCTTACGATGATCTCCTAAAAACGACCCAGGTTTCCCTGGGAATTACTTTCACACATCAATCTCTGGCTTTATGGAAAGATAAAGATCTGACTACGGTATCTGCCGGTTTTCATACACGGTATATGCGAAAAATTAGCAGTGCCCGGCCAGTGGTGTATTTACGCTTATCAGGTTCGTATATCCGTGAAACAGTCCCGGGAATGAGCAACACGACGGATATGAATGATCTTCTGGCTGCTCTTCGGGCGTTTAAAGAAGATACGTCTGTTGAATGTTTTTACCTGGACATCCGGTCATTCACCATGGGGCTTTCAGAGCTTATGGAGCTTCAGCATACCCTGACTGAATTGCGGGACTCGGGAAAACGTATCTATGTATACAGCACCAACGGCAGTCTGGCCACATGGTACCTGTCTGCACCGGCGGAAAAACGGATGGCATATCCCATGGGGGAATATCGGATTAAAGGATTGTCATCAAGCAACCTTTATTTGCGTGAAATACTGGATTCTCTGGGCATTGCCGTAGAAATTCAGCGTATCGGAAAATACAAATCCGGGCCGGAACCGTTTCTTAAAACCGAAATGTCTGAATCCGGCAAAGAGGCTTTGAAAGATTATCTTGACGACATTATGGATGAAATCATCACAGGTATTGCACAAGGGAGCGGCCTGAGTTTAAAAACTGTGGATTCTTTAATTCGGAGCGGCCCCTATCTGATTCAGGAAGCAAAGGACATGGAGCTTATTCATAAACTGATTTATCCCGATGAAATCAAAGAAGCCATTGCCGGTTATGAAGGTGTAAAACAGATCGAATACCGGAGTCTATGGACTTACAGTCCAACCCGTGGATGGCCCTATAGCTGGAAACCGAACCGGGCATTCTCACCGATAGCCGTCATTTATGCCAGTGGAACCATCATGGACGGCCGGAGCCGGTATTCTCCTTTTTCAGGAGAATTCACCATGGGGGATCAAACCATCTGTGACCGCTTAAAAGCCGCCCGGAAAGATCCAAAGGTAAAAGCCATTGTCTTCAGGGTCGATTCCCCCGGAGGCAGCATCCTGGCCAGTGACAAAATCCACCGGGAAATTTCACGGATAATCAATCCTCCAGACAAAGAGAAAGCCAAGCCTTTTATTGTTTCCATGGGGACCCTGGCCGCGTCGGGCGGGTATTATATTTCGGTTCCTGCCGATAAAATTTTTGCCGAAGCAAATACTCTAACCGGTTCCATTGGGATTTACGGCGGTTCTTTTACGTTTGAAAAATTCCTCCGGGAAAAGCTCCATGTCCATCCCGATTCACTTCAGCTTTATCCCAACAGCCACTTTGGGAATCCTCTTTTTTCAATGACCGAAGCCGAACGGGCCTGGCAGTATAAAACTCTGAAAAGCGGATACGATCGTTTCGTAAACCATGTTTCAAAGGGACGGAATATGAGCTATGCTCAGGTGGACAGTATAGGACGGGGAAGAATCTGGACGGGACAGGACGCTTTATCACTGGGATTGGTTGATACACTGGGAACACTGACGGAAGCCATTCGCTATGCTGCAGCTCTTGCTCATGTAAACCCGCAATATACCAACACGGATCCCTATCCCCGAAAAGGATACGGCATGCAAAGACTGTCCCTGGGAAATAAAATATTCGTGAAAACCCTGGAAAAACATCCGGCGCTCCAAAAAGCCGTATCAGATGTGGAAAGGGAACTGATCTGGAAAGAGAATGATACAATGATTATATTACCCTGGAAGGTCCCAAAAGTTGAGTTTAGATGAGGAGGTGATACGATGGCAACAGTTGGTGTTATTTTATCCGGTTGCGGAATATTTGACGGATCAGAAATCCATGAATCGGTCTTAACGCTACTGGCTTTGGACAAAGCCGGAGCTTCTGTACAAATTTTTGCCCCTTCAGGACCTCAAAAACATGTGGTAGATCATGTCAGAAACAAAGTGGTCAGGGGTGAAGAAAGGGATATCCTGGAAGAGTCGGCACGAATCGCCAGGGGGAAAATTCAGGATATCAGCCGGGCCGATTTGTATATGCTGGATGCCCTTATTTTTCCCGGGGGTTCAGGTATTGTCAAAAATCTCAGCAATTTCTCCGAAAAAGGTCCTCAATGTACCCTGTTACCGAAAGTGGAGCGCCTGATTATAGATGCTCTGGAAGAGAAAAAAGTTATGGGTTTCATGTGCCTGGCCCCCCTTTTAGCTGCAAAGGCCGGCGTCAGAGCCGGACACAAACCTCTGGTGACGCTGGGCAATGACCCGGACATGGCAAAAGCCGTGGAATCCATGGGCGCTGAACACAAAAACTGCACAGCCGGTGATATTGTTATCGATACCCGGAATCACATTGTCACCACACCGGCATACATGCTGGCTCGTTCCATCTCCGAAGCGGAAACGGGCATCTCAAAACTGGTCCGGACCGTCTTGTCTATGATCTGAATCAGGGACAATTGACAAGGACCGATTCAAAACCCTCTTTTTTCGTCCCGTCAGTATAACGGACTTTTGCCGCTATGATATAGAGTCCAAACGGAGCAGGAGACCCGTTTTTAAGCGTCCCATCCCAAAATACCTGAGCCAGTGGAGAAGAAAAGGCATTTATTTCGTAGGAAGACACGGGGTTACCCGTTAAGGTGAAAATATGAATTTCTGCATAGGAAAGTCCTTTCTCTCCCTTAACCGTAATCAACATGGGTTCACATACGCCCTGTTTCAACACCCGGGGATCTGCAGAGAGAAAAGGAGAATCCTCCTGTGGAAGCAAAGCAATACTGTTTGCCATACCAGCCGTATGCCCCTGCAGAGCCCGGCTCCGGTGCCAGGCTTTTCCGTTTAGATAAGGGTGCCCGATTTGAGGATTTTCAAGACTGACTCCTGTAACAAACTCCGAATGGTGTTCCAGATTCACCGAATCCATGAGATTAGAATCGGGATCAAAAAGCCGAAGAATAAATCCGTTGTTTGACAGTATCGGAAAATTTTCAGCAGGCAGGGAATGTAGTAAGTCCTGTTGCCATTTTTCATGGGTAATGACGGCATAAGATTCTGTAATCATCCCTTCCAGTTCCATGGCCCTTTCATTCACATGTATTTGCCATTTATCGAGAATGAAAGGTCTCTCATGAGAATATAGTTCAATCCACTCTACCGGTTCATTGGTAGGGGGACAATTCATTACTTCACTGAAAGTTACTGGAGAACGTGAATAGGGGATATACACAGATACTGTATCAGCAGTTAAATTTTTACCATTCAGGGTCCAGAACCCGGTCCCCTGAGAAAGATATCGGACAGTGACCGAATCTTCTATGATATCACCGGATTCACAAATAGTCGTCATCTCAAAACAATGAAGTATTTCTTCAAGGCCTGCCAGATCTGTGGCAATCAGAAAAACGGGAGGAGGAGTACCGGGCAGGTGCCCCTCATGGGTAACTTTCACGGCAAATGTCAGGCTATCTGCCCGGCGTTTTATGAAAAACAGCTCCCCTTTCCAGGCCCGGTCCGGCAACGAATCCACAGTCATCAGACCAGGTGAAAATCCGGGAACCCAGTTATCGGCCCGGCAGGATGAACGAAAAAGGAAACGCCGCTCCAGGCCGAAACCACTTTGCAGGTTCCAGGAAGAAGTATACATTAAGCTGTCAAGCACACGCCCTTCAGCATCCTTCCATACAATCGCATCACCCCCATTGTTCAGGGAACGCCACTCCGGAGGAACCCAGACAAAAAAAGGGGGTGACTGCATATCCTGCCGGAGATCAGGACTTTCCGCAGCCACCCTCAGCCCGAGTTTGGGAAGTACGTAATCTGTATTCGTCAAACAAGCCGTTCCCGTAAGATCGCTAATGCTTGTTCCGTTGATATTCACCGGCCGTTTTGAGCCATTGTAAAACTCGATATATTCACAGGAAATTCCATCTGCAGGTTGTGGGCAAAATTCGGTGATATAAAGGGAATCTGCCGGTATAGGAACCTGTATTTCCAAAGATCCCGTATTTTCAATGAGCCCATAGCGACAATACCATAGAATGTGTGAAATTCCATAAAGGGGAGATTCCCACAAGCATAACTCTTCTGTGGAATCCCCAGGCGCTATCCCGTTACCCCGGGAAAACCAGATATTTTGCCCCGTGATTGAATCTTTCAGGGAGAACTCCCAGCAATCGGACGATGAATTACCACGGTTCCGGATGGATATATGGGCCGTCACAACATATCCGTCACATAAAACCTCAACAAATGAAACGGATAAGAAGGGACCAGCAGGCCTGCAAACGCTGTTCCGGTATCCCGGTGTTCCGCCTTCCTGTTTACTGACCTGCCATATCCCCTCATCATCCCGTTCCATGGAATAACCTTCCGGCAATCCCGTAAAAGACAAACAGGAATCTACAATTATCCCTTCGGCATTTTGAAGCCGGTATACCTTTTCAGTGTTGTTGCTCAGGCCGTAACTTCCAAAACGACTGTCTTTAATATGAAACAGAATCGTTGAATCGGGTATCGCCTCATCATATTCCCCGGAATAATCAGGGTCCAGAATTAATCCGTAAGCACCGGCTTCCAAGAGAGAATCATCCAGTATGACCAGTTCATCCATATCCCCCTCATCTCCAAATCGCCATCCGCTCAGATTCACAGGCTGATCTCCGGTATTCAAAATTTCCACATATTCCCCGCTGTTTTCCGAAAAAACAGGATCAATCATCATTTCCTGAATCCTCACAGTCTGTGACAGACCGGCCACGACTACTCCAAGGCAGATTGTTACGGCTTTTATGAGCACTTTCACAATAAAGTATACAACGCCCAAAAAACAAAAGCAAGTTAATATTATAATACTTATTTATAAATATTGCTATAATCAGTGGGATATATATTTAAATCCAAGAATACCCTAAAGAAAAAAACAGGTTAATAAAGACAAAGCAGGCCCGGGGGTGTCCTCCTGTGCGACGGATCTTCCCACGGGTCTGCATTTTATTCAGTGAGTTCTATTAAGAATAGATGGATTTCAGCTCAACACCGGGATAGTAGTGTTTCAGTATTTCCTCGGCAGAATATCCTGCAAGGGCCATGCCCAGGGCTCCGATCTGGCACATGCCTGCGCCGTGACCCCAACCGGCTCCGTACAGGAGAAATTCTCCGGGGATATCCTTGCGGATTTTCTTTTTTTCCACCACGATGGCAGAGCTGTACAGAAACTTTTTATGGAGAATGCGACGGGCTTCATAATCCGATTTTATTTTCAACTCTTCCTCTTCTCCCCTTTCATTCAAAACCCGGATGCCCATCAGAATCATCCGCCCGGATCCGCCCCGCTGAATTGGATAAATATCTTTTACCGCTTTGATGTGTAATCCCAACTTATCATTGATATTAACCGTCAGTTCTTTATTGGTCATTGTGACATGCCACCGGAAATAACGACTTTCCTCATCCACGCTGCCCAGATATTTTTTTAAATCCTTTTGGGGGATATAAGCTTCGCTGCAGAAGGCTTCAGGATTTCCAAGAATCCACTCCCGGGCATTTTCCTCTACCGTAAGGTCCGGGGCATTCTCTGTCTCCGGCATATCCTTCAGATTTTTCATATAGGGCAGGGGATCACCGAACCAGAGGTTTTCAAATCGCTCCATCACACCGCCACAGGATTTGGAATAGCGGGCATCGACCATCTTCCCGTCGTAGAGAAGCACTTTCCCACGGGTTTGATTGGCTCCTTCCCGGGAATGATCCGTCAGGTTGTTCATTCCCTGATACCGCTGACAGCAATCATCATTGCACACATCAACACCCAGACTGATATGCTTTTGCTCCACATTGGCCAGCATCCAGCTTCGGGCGACAATGGTCTGAGCTTCTATCAGTGCCGTGGGACATTCAGAACCCATTTCCGATGTGGCCACACACATGAGGTATGTCTCCAAATCCAGCTCGTTCACGACAAGTAGTGAGTCTTTATAACGAGTGATTTCCACCTTATCAGGAAGGTGAACCATGATGTATTTTTTCCAGTGAAAACTCCGGCCGGTAATCACCGGATGAACACCCAGGCCATGATCTCCGCTGACATGTTTGAAAACAATTTTTTCCGCTTTTACAAAGGGGGAATCCTGAATCTGGATCCCTTTTTCGGCCACCCTGAGAACCAACTGTGCTCCCGGCCGGGGATCTGCCAGAGCGCCGTCCACTTCCATGATATAACTGCCATCCGAGGGAAATTCTATCTGAATTTCCTGTTGGTCATCTTCCGGCAACACAATTCCCACGCGTAGCCGGGGCTCTTTTTGAGGTATCACACCAGGTTCTAACATAGCGCACCTTCCATTTCGTGTAAAAAATTATCCTTCCCTTGAAAGCCATGCATCCACCGCCGCTCCCATGGCCGGGGCTTCACGGAGTTTGGAAAGGACAATGCGGTTTTCGTTAAATGTATTCCCTTTAAGGTAATGCTCTTTGAATTCCTTTGTCAAGTTTTCATTTTCTGAAATAAGTTCGCCAAGATGTCTGATTACGGGCTCCCACATCTGATTCTTTCCCCGTGATGCTTCAAGATAATCCCCCAACCGCTGGCCTATAATGATATGATCCAGAAGTGTCCCCCGGTACGGATGCCATGAAACGAGTTGAGCACGGGCAGGATTTACAAACTCAAATTGATTTTGGGATCCGGCATAGAGTGTGGAAATCCGCTCAAAAAGAAGTTCTGCCAGATAATGACTTACTTCTTTCATGGTTTTTGCAGCCGCTTTTTCACCTTGTATGGCTCTTTCCAAGATCTGTGGGGCATAGATCTCCTTTTGGTTCAATTCTGACACAGGTATACCGGAATACTCGCTGTAGATGCTTTGTATGCCGGCGGCAGAACAATAACGCTCCATGGATTTTCCGCTGTCTGCTTTCATTTCCCAGGCTTTGGCCATCCAGGGTTTAATGGCATCAAAGGGGACCAGCCGGCCTTTTAGTTTCAGAGCATCAGCCACACCGGTTCCACCACCCAGGTAATAACTGTTTTGAACTCCCCTGAATTGCCCTTGAGAGGAATACTCCTCTCCCAGTCCGCAATAATCCGCGTCCGATCCCAGATGATGGATAGTGGATGCAAGGGATATTTCATTCAACATGACCCGGTTCTCAACAATGGAGGCATATTCGGGCATACGGGGGCCGTTTGCCAACGCGCTGATACCCCGTTTATCCCTTGTTTTCAACCCGGGCATGCCAATACCAATCAGGACCTTCTTTCCGGGGTTTGCTTTAACCAACTCGATAATCACATCCGCCGTGGCATACATATAAGCTATTCCCTGGCGTTTTTCCCTATCTGTCAGATGAATACCATCCTCCATCTCTTTAAGCTGAATTTTGATATCCACCGGCTTGAATTCCGGATCATAATATTTGTATTCACTGTATTTTTTCTGAACATTCAGATCCCCCAACTCAAATGTGCCATCATCTTTCCGCTCAACGGTCCAGCCGCTGACCTTTGTGGCACCTCCGTCAATTCCTATAATCAGCAGATCCTGTGTCATAACATTCTCCCATTTTCATAAGTTGGAAAAAAAGCAGGCATGATTCCACACCTGCTGTTTATATTGCTCACCCCTTTTCCGGACAGGAAGAGAGGTCCGGTTCTCTATTTTTTCCGGTTCCGGTTGAAAACCTGACGCCGCAGTATGGCCTCCCGGCGCATGTCGTCTTTAGCATTATCATTCCGATCAACGGTATTCTGATCAATAGCATGGTCCGTACCACCACCGTGACGTACCACTTCATAAATGGGATCCCACACACGGCCAATCCGGTAATATTCGGCAATTTTATTGACCATTTCATAATCCTCACCATAGTTCCGGGCATGAGGATCGTCATTGATACTGAAATAACCCATCTCTTTGATTACGTGAATGGGAATACACCGGGGAGCTCCGGCTCCGTTAATCCGGAGTAAATTGTTCCGACCGTTATCATCCGTCCATTCATCATGGGTCACAACCGGGATCTCTTTCATCCGGACCAATTCGCCGCTGTCTTTCTTTTCCCAGACTTCATAAGAGCCAATCACCATGCCGATTTCCGGATCGGATTCAAAAACCTTCAGCACCTTTTCCACTGCATCGGGTTTCAAACGATCGTCTGAATCCAACTGGACATAGTATTTGGCCCGGGACAGTTTGGAACCGATATTCAGGCAGAGTCCGATATTATTGATATCCAGAACCACCAGGCGGACTTCGGGCTTTTCTCTGTCATATTTTTCTCCGCCTTTCATGTATTTCCGTACCACATCTGCTGTCGGGTCTTCATCTCCGCCGTTAACCATGACAATACATTCAATGTTCTGAATGGACTGCGCCTGAACACTTTCAATAGCAGTACCGATAAATTCCGGCCGGAATCCGACAGGAATAATAACAGACGCAATCAGTTCCGGTTCTTTTGCCGGCGGCGGTTCGTGATCCCGGAAAATCCCGGGTGCCAGATATGCATCAATCCGTTTAAGATGTTCGGTAACAACCCGCTCCGCTTCAAGCTGCACTTCTTTCCCTGCCAGAAGATAATCGAAAACATTTGCTTTTTTACCAGCAGACTGGACCCGGTACAGTGAACCGTTATAGCGGTTAGCTATACGAACAACACGCTGCTTCTCGGACAATTTCAAGCGCATATCATACAGCACATTGTATTTGACCGATTCGTCAAAACCACCCACAGCTTCAAGGGTATCTTTCCGTATAAAAAACGCTTTCCCGAAATCCATGTTATCACGAACACGGCCAATATGGTGATCGAGCAAATGCTTTTCTTCCACCTTTCCCTGGTCTTCCAGTTCATAACTGGCATAAAAAAGACCGGCATCGGGATTTCGCTCTGCTGCCATCATAAAAGCATCTACAGCTGCTTTCCGCAACAAAACCGGTGTTGTCACATTATCCAGCAGAAGAATAAATTCCCCTTCACTCACTTTCAGGGCTTTGTTCAACATGACAGACAATCCGTCCTTTTTACCGGCAGGAACTGTTTTCAAAGGCCTGGACACCTGTACCAGCTTTTTTAATTCCTCCGGTTCATTGGTTATACCAATTAATTCGATATCATTGTTTCTTTGCTGAATCATCGCCTGTACGGTGGCTTTCAACTGCTCCCGGGTTTGTCCAGACCCGGTGTCGAAATGGAAAAGAATGCTCGTTTTAGTCATATAACCCTTTCTCTTTTATCATGATCATTGTAAGAATACTTTATAAAATGGGAATTGCTACTCATTAAGTCCACATCTTTTTTGTAGTTATAGAGTGAACAACCATTGCTTATACAGCCTTGTCCGGTTTACTCCGGGGGAAGCGAAGCAGGCGAATCATTCAAGGATCACATCCTTGAAACCCGGTCCCTTGCGAATTAGTTCCTGATTCTTCTTCCATTTTTTCCAGAAGGGATTTCATTGTCCGGTTCATCTTTTCCTGAAAATCCGCATCTTTCAGATCTTTCAGATTGATTCGGACATTCAGGGCGGCGCCTTTCATGGCAGTCTGTGCCATCAAAACACCCACCGCTGCATCAGATTGTGAATTTACATTTCCCTTTTCTTCCACCTCACGGCATAAGCAAAGAGCCTGGTACGAGAGTTCCATGACTTTTAGGGGAATACGGCAAGCATGTTTCACGGCCTTTTCAACCGCTTTTTCCCGGGCTTTCTTTTGTTCATCGCTTTTTTTAGGCAGGCGATAGGCTTCCATCACCGCATTAAAGGCTTGGGTATCCTCATCAATAGCTAAAAGAAGTTTGTCTTTCAATTCCTGTGCTTCCGTCGGGAGGACAAGCATTCTTTCCCGGACATTCTCATATCCTTTTTTACCTGCCGTCAAATGTGCCACCATGGATGCGAGCCCTGCCGCCAGGGCACCGGCCAGAGCGCTCACGCTTCCTCCACCGGGTGCAGGCGTATCAATAGACAGCAAATCGGCAAAATCACGGATTTTCATACCGGAAAGGGGTTCTTCTTCATTATTTTGCACACAATATTCAATAATTTTTTTCTCCGGATTAAAAGGAGTGAGTTCCGAGAGCCCCAGGCTTTGTACGGCCATACGTACCCGTTCTTTTTCAGGATATCCCGGGGATTTCCCCTGGCGCTTCAAATAATAATCTCCCGCCTGAAGAATCGCCTCCAGGGGGATGAGTCCAACCAGTTCCGACCCGGTGGCCCGCAATCCCCGCTTCGCCGCTTCTTCCGCCACCGTTTCAAAGGCCTTATGAACAGGCGTTATGTGGTAATCGGTCAGATTAATCGATACCTGGGCACAATCAAAGGCTTCCATATACCAGCCAACTGCCTTGCATTCCCGAAGCAATCCGGGAACCCTGACAATCTTTCCCTCTGAATCACGAATGATTTTTCCCTTATCATCCCGTTTTGCCCGACCCTTTTCCCGGATATCCAGAGCAATGTCATGGGCCAGTTTCCGATCCCGGGTGTTCAGATTTACATTATAGGCAATAAGAAATTCCCGTACACCAATAACTGTGGCACCGGACCGTTCATTGAAAACGGCTTCTCCGAAATCGGGGACCCATTCGGGATCTTCAAGTTTTTCTGCCAGTCCTTCATACTCTCCGGCCCGGATATCCGCCAGATTTTGCCTTTCGGGACGGGTCGCGGCTTTTTCATAAAGGTAGACGGGAATTCCCAGTTCAGACGCCACCCGCCGGCCAAGACGCTTAGCCAAATCAATGCACTCATCCACAGTGACTCCGGTTACGGGTACAAAGGGACACACATCGGTTGCCCCCAGCCGGGCATGGGCACCGGTATGATGGCGCATGTCAATGCGTTCGGCTGCCGATTTAATCCCCTGGAAAGCACCCTCCAGGACTGCCTCCGGTTCTCCGACAAAAGTTACCACCGTCCGGTTTGTATCCACACCGGGATCGGTATCTAACACCCGGACCCCTTCGACCGATGCAATATCCCGGACAATTTCATCAATCAACTGCTTATCACGTCCCTCACTAAAATTCGGGACACATTCCACTAATTTCATAGTCACCTCATTTCAATAAACTCTGAAGAAAAAAATAAACCACCACCACAATAATCAGCATAATCAGCGTTCCCCGGAATGATCGGGAGGGTTTCCGCCGCCTTAGATACTTTGAAAAATCAAAACGCTTTTCTTCATCCTCGTCATGAATCACGTATTTTCCGGGTCTTGGAATATGCATGCTCTCTCCCTGATGGTGTGATTATATAATTTACACGTTTTAGAACGGAGATAAAAGAGAGAGGGATGATGGACAGGTGTAACGGAGAGACATAAGCACGGACTTCAGTCCGGGAAATTGGGGTGACAGTGAGAAGTCGACAGTCGTCAGGCGACAGCGTCAGGATCGGTCAACTTGTCACGTGTCACGCGTCACGCGTTACTTTTTAAGTTGGCAGGCGTCAGGCGTCAGTTCCCAAGTCCCAACGCCCTCTAATCCACGCAAACACACCAGGAGCGCAGCGACGCCAACTTCTAACTTCCAGCTTCCAAAAAAGGATTGATTCGATTGGGGGATTGAAAGCCCCGGATTTTAGTTCGGGGGAATTGAAGCGTCAACTCGTCACGCGTCACGCGTTACTTTCTTCCCCACTCCTGAATCCCCTCCCGCCCCCGTCCAATTGCTCATTTAAAATTCAGCATTTTCTCTTTATCTTTCCCCATGCAATGTCCCGATTACCCAAGAGAAGGAAACAACGATGCCTGCCTCGAAATTGCCCCCGGGGTGTGGGTCATGGATGATCATAAATGGGCGCTGTGGGTTTGGGCGACACACAGGGATATCCTCCCGGAGACTCTTTTTCATGTGGATTATCACTGGGATGGAGCTGATGATTTTTCCGGCGATAACAATTCTCTGTTCAGGCTCCTCGCCAATCCGGATGCATTGAAAAAAGTCATCTCAAAAGATCGCCTGATCCGAAAGGATTCCTTCATAAGCCCGGCGGTCCGGGGGAATTTTTTCAAAGGCATTCATTTTTACTGCTACCAGCGGAACACAGAGCAGGGACTGAATCCGGAGGTCCTGATCCAAAAGGATGTCAGGCAATATATCCACCCGGATATTCCTGCGGCTTTACGCCAAATCAATCCTGTAAAAACTGCCCTGGACCTGGATGTGGATGTGTTTAACCGAGCCACCTTTTTCGGACAGGGAAATTTGTGGACTGATGATGAAATCCTCCGCTTTTTGAACGAAATGAAAGATCTTATAAAAAATGCACCGCTTATTACAATAGCTCTCTCGTATTGTTATTCAGGCACAGAGGCAGATACACACCATCTGGCGGAATTTATCTTACCCCGGGTGCTGGCATGGCGGCAGTAATCAATCCTCCTGCTGATTAAAAAGACCGGCAAGATCTTTTAATTTTTCACCACTTACCCTGAGGGTGACCCACTCATTCATGGTTTCGGCTCCCAAAGAGGCGTAAAAATCCAGGGAAGACTTATTCCATTTCAGGCACGACCACTCAAAACGACCGCAGCCCCGCTCCATCGCAAGCTTTGCCAGATAAGTCATCATCATCTTGCCGATACCACGCCCCCGGTATTCCGGGTAAATATAGATATCCTCAAGATAGAGTCCCGGCCTGGAAACAAAGGTAGAATAGTTATGAAAAAAGAGGGCAAATCCCACAGCTTTTCCATCCAATTCAGCAAATATCACCTCAGCATAGACCTTTTTTCCGAATAATGTATTCTTTACCGATTCTTCCGTGGCAAGCACCTCACCGCTCATACGTTCATACACCGCCAGCTCCCTGATAAATTCTGAAATCTGTTTCGAATCTCCGGAATTTGCAAAACGGAGGCTGACTCCCGGTAATGCTGTCCTGATCATATTTTCCTCTTTTTTTTCATGAAATCTACTGACGGAATGGCTTTTCAGCAAGTCCGGATCGCTTTTCCAACGCAATGTTCATAATGTGGATAACCTGTGTACACACATTGAGACATACCAATTCTACTATAACGCAACCTGCTGGTAATCAGCAGAATGCCGGAATTTTAAAAAAATATTATTATCCACACTTATCCACATCCCTTGTGGATAACCTGAAGAGGCATTTGTTTATATCACTGATTTTGCGTTATATAAACGGTTTACATCAAACAGTCTTTTTGTAATGTGTCGAAGGATGGTATGAGTGCGGGGGAGGACATTGAAAGTTTTCCGGGTTATTTCCAAGCACCTTTCTTTTTTTCCAGGTCCGAATCTTTTAAATTCCCGAAAACATGGAAGGAGTTCACCATGATTCTGACATGGGTCCACAACTTAAAGCCTTATCTTTTTAAAATCGGCAGTTTTGAGATCCGTTATTACGGGCTCATGTACGTGTTGGGGTTTATCTGTTTTTACTATTGGATGAAGCATGTCATCCGCCGGGGAAATTTGAAAATGACGGTGGAACAACTGGACTCCCTCTTTACGGGCGCCATTATCAGTCTGCTGGTGGGTGCCCGTCTGGGATACGTTCTTTTTTACAATCTCTCCTGGTACCTGAAAAATCCCGCAGAAATCTTCATGACCTGGCACGGGGGGATGTCCTTTCACGGCGGAGCTATCGCCATTATCCTGTTTGTTATTTGGTTCGCCCGGAAACACCGGATTGAATTCTGGGATTTGATCGGAGAGTTTACAACCATTGCGCCGGTTGGACTCTTTTTCGGACGTCTGGGAAATTTTATCAATGGGGAGTTGT
Organism: Candidatus Neomarinimicrobiota bacterium; assembly: GCA_021157965.1. Taxonomy (NCBI): domain Bacteria; kingdom Pseudomonadati; phylum Fidelibacterota; species Fidelibacterota bacterium. The sequence goes on along the minus strand of JAGGVO010000041.1, from coordinate 181,847 downwards.
GGGGTCGGCCGGCTGATGTCCCCTGGGCTATCATTTTCCCCGGTTCGGGTGGTATTCCCCGCCACCCATCTCAGCTCTATGAAGCCCTGGCTGAAGGACTCCTTCTCTTTCTTTTTCTTTTCTGGCTTCACAAAAAAGAGGTGGCCGGACATGTAAAATTTGCTGCCGGACTCATTTTTTACGGTGTCGGGCGCTTTATCATCGAATTTTTCCGGGAACCGGATGAACAACTGGGTTTTCTCTTTTTCAATTGGGTCACCATGGGACAGCTCCTGTGCTTTATCATGATTGTGGGAGGCATTGTTGTGCTGATTGTGAAGAAAAAGAGGACGAAGTTCTGAGTTGATTCCTCCCGCAGAATGCGCGGAGATGCCGGGAAATGATACATAATACAAGTAAAAGAGTATAAGAAAGGCAGCGTATCCCAAAACATACAATAATCCGGCGTCCAGACTATCGACTGATGACTGCCAACTGACTTTTCCCTTGCATAATATAACGTCTAATCGTAAAATTCTTGGCTTTTCAAGGGGAGCTTAGCTCAGCTGGTCCAGAGCACCTGCCTTACAAGCAGGGGGTCACAAGTTCGAATCTTGTAGCTCCCACACACCCTTAAGCATATATGCCTCTTTTTTACAATATTATTTCGTCGCCATCTGAGACGCTTTTTCAATTAAAAATCACTTTCTGGCTACAGACTATCAAAATCAGTTCAGTGCCGTGTTGACGTAACTTTCTAATATCCTAATAATTTTAATTTACAATACAGGATTAAGACGATTACAAAAGTGTTTGAATGCTGCAAATCAGCGATTGTGTGCAGAACATTATACGAAACCAGGGTCATTCATTCTTTAGATGCTGGAAGTTAGCGCCGCTTCGCGGCTGGTGTTTTTGAGTGGATTAAACGGATGCCGGGACTTGGAAACTGCCGACTGTCAACTGCCAACTGTCAACTGCCGACTGTCAACTGCCAACTGCCGACTGCCAACTAACACTTTGTTTCCCTTTCTCTTCTCAATATTCTTTTTTATTTTGATTTTTGCGCTTGGAAATAAAACGAAAGGGCTTGCCATGAAACTGAAATATTCTGTCTGGATTCTTGTGATCTTCATCGGTTTGAATGCCTGCGGAACGGTTTCTGAGGCGGACCGAACCGAGTTGGGTAATCTGGTGATGGAAAATATCCCTCCGATCCCTGAAGCGCTGAAAGACCGGCTGAACCAGTACCAAAATGTCCGTTCGGCTTATTTTGAAGACTGGCTTCCCGGTGGAGGTATGCTGATTTCCACCCGTTTCGGTGAAACATCCCAGCTTCATAAGGTCAGCACACCCGGCGGTACCCGCTACCAGCTCACCTTTTTTGATGAACCGGTAGGAGATGTTGCCGTGTGTCCGGACGAAAATAATCCTGTTGTGGTTTTTATGAAGGATGTGGGCGGCAACGAAGCATACCAGCTTTTTGCCATGAATCTGAAGGATGGCCGGGTGACCATGATTACAGACGGAAATGCCCGCCACGGAACCCCTCTCTGGTCCAACGACGGTTCGCTCCTGGCCTATCCCGGAACCCGGCGGAATGGCACGGACTATGACATATATGTGGCGCCGGCGGATGATTTAAGCAACGCCAGGATGGCAGCTCGGCTGGAAGGATACTGGGAACCCCTCGACTGGTCTCCCGCAAACGATAAACTCATCCTCCTGAATTATATCTCCATTAATGAATCCTATCTGTATATCCTGGATGTGCAAAGCGGCGAGTTAACCCAAATACACCCGTCTCCGGAAAACATTGCCTACGGCAGCGCCAAATGGCCTCTCCCGGGTGATAAAATTTACTTTACATCCGATGAAAATTCAGAATTTCAAACCCTGCGCTGTTACGATGTGTCAAGCGGAAACATCAAACCGCTTCCGCTGAAAACTTCCTGGGATGTCAGCGGATTTACCGTCAGCCGGGATGGCATGCTTTTAGCCTTGGTGACCAATGAAGACGGTCTGAGCCGCTTATCCGTCCTGAATCTCCGGAGCGGCAGACGCCTGAATCTTCCCAAAATCCCGGATGGAATCATCGGAGGTCTGCGATTTAACAAGGACGGTACAGAGCTGGCTATCAGCCTGAATACACCCCAAAACCCCACGGATGTCTATTCCATCCGCCTGACCAATGCCACCCTCACACGGTGGACTGCCAGCGAAGTGGGCGGACTCAATACGGAAAGTTTTGTAGTGCCGAAACTCATCCACTATACAACCTTCGATTCCCTGCCTGACGGAACGCCCCGGAAAATCCCCGCTTTTTACTACAAGGGCAAAAGCAATGAGGCAAAAGCACCTGTCATCATCTATATTCACGGCGGACCTGAAAGTCAGTTCAGACCCTCCTTCTCATCCACCTTCCAATATATCCTGAATGATATGGGCGTGTCCATTCTGGCTCCGAATGTGCGGGGATCTGCCGGGTATGGAAAATCCTACCTTCTTCTGGATAACGGCTACAAGCGGGAACAATCGGTCTGTGACATCGGCGCCCTGCTGGACTGGATTGCAGAACAGCCGGAACTGGATGAAAACCGTGTGGCCGTATGGGGCGGATCTTATGGCGGATATATGGTCCTTGCAAGCCTGACACACTATAACGACCGCCTGAAAGCCGGTGTGGATATTGTTGGAATCAGCCATTTTGTCACTTTCCTGGAAAATACGAAATCTTACCGGCGGGATTTGCGCCGGGCGGAATACGGGGATGAAAGGGATCCTGACATGCGGGCTTTCCTGGAATCCATTGCGCCCGTGAATAATGCGTACAAAATTTCCACACCTCTTTTCATCGTTCAGGGACTCAATGACCCCCGGGTTCCGGCAAGCGAAGCCGAACAGATTCTGAGTGCAGTGAAAAAAAATGATACGGAAACCTGGTACCTTTTGGCCAAGGATGAGGGGCACGGTTTTCGCAAGAAAAATAATCGGGATTTTTACACTCAAAGCCTTATGCTCTTTTTCGAAAAATTTCTCCTGGAGCCTGCCGAATGAGCCGGCGGAAAAAAGTCGGACTGGCCCTGGGAAGCGGTTCTTCCCGGGGATGGTCCCATATCGGCGTGATTCAGGCCCTTCGGGAACATGACATTCCTGTGGATTATGTGGCAGGAACCAGTATCGGCGCTTATGTAGGCGCTATTTTTGCTTCGGGCCATATAGAGGAATTTCAACAAACCGTGCTGGACATGGACTGGAAACGGGTGGTGTCCCTGCTGGATTTCTCCATAAGCCTTACAGGATTCCTGGAAGGGCGAAAGGTGATGAATCTGGCCGAAAACATGATGACAGTCCAAAAGTTTGAGGATTTAAAAATCCCTCTCCGGGTGGTGGCAGCCGATCTGAAAACCGGAGAGGAAATCATTTTTTCAAAAGGATCTGTCAAAGAAGCCGTCCGTGCCAGCATCTCCATCCCGGGCATTTTCCGTCCCGTCGAAATAAAAAAACACCTTTGTGTGGATGGCGGACTCCTGAATCCCGTCCCTGTGAATGTGGTAAAAGAGATGGGCGCCGAGGTGATCATCGCCGTGGATCTGAATCACTGCCTGATACAACGTCGGGAAAAAAGAAAAAAATCCAAACAGGAAGAAAAACGGGATAAAGCTCTGAATAAAGCTATCTTTGAGAAATTTCCCGGCCGCTTCCCCTCGGTGGAATCCCTGCTCCAGGTCTGGTTTAAAATTGAACCCGGAACTTCAGATAAAAAGGAGGAAATTCCCGGCTTTCTTGATGTCTACCGCCAGTCTTTGGATATCATGGAAATGCAGATTTCCCGGCTGGGACTCAAACTGAATCCACCTGATATCCTCATCGCGCCGGATCTGGGCCACATTAGACTCATGGATTTCGATATGGGAAAAGAAATTATCGCGGAAGGATACAAAAAAACCATTGCACAAATAGATGATATCAAGCGTATTGCTAAAAGAGAATAACCCCTCTTTTGCAGAAGAGCTTTTTTTCACTGTCCGGTCCTCTGAATTTATCCGGAGACCACATATCCTGAAACCTTCTTACCGGTTTTTTCTCTAATCTATAAAATCTGGCACACAAGGAGTCTGTGATGGCGCAAATTACATTAAAAGGCAATCCCATACATACACATGGAAATCTTCCCCGTGAAAATGATAAAGCTCCGGATTTTCTTCTCACCACAACGGATCTGAAAGATGTTTCACTGAAAGATTTCAAAAAGAAAACCCTTTTGCTGAATATTTTCCCCGGCCTGGATACGGACGTATGCGCGATGTCCGTCCGGCGCTTTAACACGCTGGCGGTAAAACTGAAAAACACCCGCATTTTATGTATTTCAAAGGATCTTCCCTTTGCCCATAAACGATTTTGTACTGTAGAAGGGATCAACAATGTGATATCCCTCAGTGAACTGCGGAATGGAGATTTCGGGAAAGATTACGGCGTGCGGATTGAAGACGGACCTATGGCGGGACTCCTGGCCCGCTCTGTGCTAATTATCAATCCCGATGGGGTCATTGTATACCGGGAACTGGTTCCTGAAATTACACGGGAACCGGATTATCATGCTGCTCTGAAAGCACTGGAGACATATTAAAAATTATTACAAGATAGAAAACAAGTAAAATGATATAAAATTTTACTTGAAAAACAGAAATACAGCTGCTACCTTATCATACAAGGCGTAACTATGAATATTCGACCGGACACATATCTTGGCTTTTCAGACTTTAAGTAAAGAGGGAAAGACAAATATCGATGACATTTGATAATAACAAACTCAAAATGTCACAAAAAAAAAGGAGGTGCCAAATGTGGCAAGCATGGGTTAATGTGATTCTTGGATTATGGCTTGTGGTTTCCGGTTTTATACCTGGTGTACAGGTAAACTGGAATATGATCATTGCAGGAATACTGATAGCGTTGCTCGGATTTACCGCTTCAAAAAAATGGCCGGCGATTGTCGCTGGAATCTTGGGAATCTGGATTTTTATCAGCGGACTGTTCCCATCACTGATAGTACAAATCAACTTCATTATTGCCGGGCTTGCCGTCCTGATTCTATCCCTTATTCTTGCCCTTCAAAAAACACCTGGAGAAACCAAAACCACAGCATAAATCCTCTTATCACAAAGTATATACAAAACGGCAAAGTTTTCTTTGCCGTTTTGTTTTATGACGGATATTCTTTCGCAAGCGAAGGTTCTTGACAATTTTGCCGGAAGAACCACATACAGATTCCAGGGACTTCTTTCCCATATCTTGCATTCATGTCATATTTATCATAAAATCCCGCAAACAAAGGAGACTGAAGCATGAGACTTGTATTTCTTGGAGCACCCGGATCCGGAAAGGGCACCCAGGCAGATATTTTAAAAGAGCAGTTATCACTGATTAAACTTTCCACCGGTGATCTTTTAAGGGCCGAAACAGAAAAACAAAGCACTCTGGGAAAAAAAGCAGCCGCTTATATGAATCGGGGCATGCTGGTTCCGGACAACATTATGATAGATATCCTGGAAAAAAAGGTAAGTGAATTTGAAAAAGCGGGAAAGGGGTATATTTTGGACGGATTCCCCCGGACACTCCCCCAGGCCAAAGCACTGGATATCATGCTGACAAAAATTCAGGCACCTCTGGACGCAGCCATCCTGATTGATGTCCCCGAAGAGGAGCTGCTTCGCCGTTTGACCAGCCGTTGGACATGCAGGAACTGCGCCGCAACCCCCTCTTTCCCGGGCGGGAAGCCGGATAATGCTGTTTGCCCGAATTGCGGCAGCACGGACTTATTTCAGCGGGAAGATGATAAACGGGAAACCATTCTTAAGCGATTTGATGTTTATCGGAAAAACACCTATCCCCTGATAGATTATTATGAGAAAAACGGGCTTTTACGCCGGGTTTCCGGTGAGGGAGAGATTGAAGCAATTACAAAACGGCTGGAAAGTGTTTTGAATACATTATGAGGATCTCATGATTTTCCTTGGGCTTACGGGTGGACTTGGAGCGGGAAAATCGACTGTCGCCGCTTTCTTTAAAGAATGGGGGGCCGATGTGTATGATGCCGATTCCATTGCAAAAGAAATCATCCGCAGCGACGACACCGTGAAAGATAAAATCCGCATTCTTTTTGGCAAGGATATCTACCCTTCAAAGAATGATTTCAACAAAGCCCTTCTGGCGGAAAGGGCCTTTGCATCCCGGGAAAACCAGGAAATGCTCAATACTCTGATCCACCCCCTTGTGAAGGAAAGAATCGGTGAAATTTACCGGGCCGCCGCGAAAAAAAATCCGGCTCTTCTGGTCATCGAAGCAAGCATGCTCTTTGAAGCAGGTTCTGAAAACTTGTATGATGCCATCCTCGTGGTCACTGCACCCAAATCATATCGGGTTGAAAGGGCCATGCAACGTGGGATCCTCAGCAGAGAACAGATTCTTTTCAGAATGTCACTTCAAATGCCGGAAAAAGAAAAGATCCGCCGTGCAAACTATATAATCCACAATGACGGATCGATAAAAGAGCTCAAGGCAAAAGCCGGAGTCTTGTATTCCAAACTCGTTGAAACAGAGTAACAATGGGTCTTTATACAACTCGATTTTGTTTAGTGGTCAACACCTTTGTTTTCCCGGGAAAATTTTTCCATAATCTGAAGTTCAAAGGGTTTACTGGTTTCACCGAAATAGAGCGTTTGATGAGGATAAGGGATTTCAATATCACGAGCATCAAATTCCAGTTTGACACGGCGGAGAAATTCCCGGCCGACTGCCCATTGTTTCAGGGGAATGGTTTTGATCCGGCCTTTAATTGTAACCGCCGAATCTCCCAGTCCGTCCACACCGAAAATCTCCGTTTCCAGGATACTGGAGCCATAAAATTCATCTTTTTTCAGGCCGTCCAAAACTTCCCGAATCACCTCTGTTACTTTATCAGTATTTTCCTTGTAAGCAACGCCCACATTAAACACATAGGCTGACCATTCATTGGTCATATTGCTCAGGGTCGTTATACTTCCGTTCGGAAAAACATGAACCGTTCCGGAAAGGTCTCGTAAAACCGTCACCCGGAAATTCATCTTTTCCACAAGTCCGCCGGTCCCGTTCAGGATCGCCACATCTCCTACGCGGATTTGATCCTCAAGAATCATGAAAAAACCGGATATCACATCCTTTACCAGGTTCTGTGCACCAAAACCTACGGCTAAACCGAAAATTCCGGCGCCGGCAAGTAACGGACCAATCTCCACACCGATTTGGGTTAAAACCATAAGAACCACCACAGCCCATAATAAAATAGTCACACCCTGACTGGTCAAATTCATCAGAGTTTGGACTCGTTTGCTGGAATCTGTAGCAATTTCCCCTTCCATCATGCGGGTTTCAACCATACGCTTTTCCACGCTTCTCAGGGATCGTTTGATGATTTTAATGATAATCCAGGCAACAACCAGAATTAAGACAACTTTTACAGCTTCTAAACCCAAATCAATCCAATTGATATCTTTCAGGGGTTGGATCAATTTTTCCATGAAAATCTCCTTTCATTCATTATAACCGGAAAAACCGGACGGTATTCATTGTCATTCAAACTGCCGCCATCAACCGCCTTTTTCTCATAAACCCGTATTTGAAGGTAAATCAAATAAGAGGGTAAATCAACAAAAGAGCCTTGGACGAAAGACAACAAACAGATAAGGATCTTGTATGTGAAAAAAATTTTTTGAAATAAAAAGCTTGTAATGTAAAATATTTGCCGTACATTTCATTGTTTTCTTAGATGAGCCTGATATTGAGGTTAAGTCGAAAGAAATTGCCGGAGAAAATCCGGCTTGACGCTATCATCGTCCACAGGACGCGGATTCAACCGGTTGGCTGTTGTGGCCGGGGGAACTGATGAACACATCACAACAGACAATAAGGATTGATATGAATATCTATGTAGGAAACCTGGCCTGGGGCATCAATGAAGAAACTCTGAAGAACCTTTTTGGTGAATACGGAACGGTGGATACCGCCCGTGTCATCACTGATCGTAATTCAGGTCGCTCAAAAGGCTTTGGATTTGTTGAAATGAGTAACGAATCAAAGGCACAGGAAGCTATTGAAGCCCTCAACGGAAAAGAACTGGAAGGCCGGGCACTCCGGGTGAATGAAGCCCGTCCCGCTTCCGATAACGATTCCCGGCGCAGGCGCTACTGATCTGTCATAAAATATGCGATCAGACTTTAAACCCTCTCCTCACGGAGGGGGTTTTCTATTTTTAGCCATAAAAAAACGAATTCCAGCGTAAAATCCCTAAAATATTGTCCATTTTGATCACTTTTCAGCTGTTTTTCGGAAATAAATCTTCATATTTCTAAAAAAAAGAATGCATTTACATCAATTGTTATTATTTTTCAACGTTTCAGGGATGGTTAACCATGTTCTGAAGCAGATTTCATTTGATAACCGTCCTCAGGACGCAGATTTACAGGTTGGCTGTCATGGCCTGACGATCTGGTTTTAATTCATGACAGATAAGCAGAGGATTCGTATGAATATCTATGTAGGAAACCTGCCCTGGACGACGTCGGAAGAAGAACTGAAAACATTGTTCGAGGGTTATGGTAGCGTGGAATCGGCCCGCATCATTACTGATCGTGAATCCGGCCGTTCCAAGGGATTCGGTTTTGTCGAAATGAGCGATGATGCAGAAGCACGGAAAGCAATGGAAGAACTCAACGGAAAAGAGCTCTCCGGCCGCGCTTTGCGTGTCAATGAGGCACGTCCCCGTCGCGAAGAAAACCGTCGCTTCTGATCAATTCCCATATTGATCCGGACAATCCTGCCCCCGCGATTACAGCGGGGGCTTTTTTTATTGCACTATAAATATTGTGATGGCTTTATAAAATATTCCAATACTGCTTCGAAGTGCCTCACTGCGTTCGGCTTTCAAAAAAAACACTTTAAACACCGAAGACAACGGAATTTTGGAATGTCACGAAATGACACTTGAATGCTGAGCGCAGCGAAGCTATTGAACGTCGAAGGCGATGTAATTTTCCCTGTCGCACCCTCATTATTAATCTTCTTCTCATTTTATCTTATATTACACGGCGGCTACTACCAAACCGACACAGGAGGATATCATGACACCTTGGGATCTTACACTCAATTTGAAGGATGTAGTTCTTGATTTTACGTTTCTGAGTCTTTTTCTGATAGTAGGGACGATTCTGCGTCGTTATATCCCTTTTTTTCAACGCTTTCTTATCCCCAACAACATTATTGGGGGTTTTATCGGTTTAATTTTGGGAAACCAGGTTCTGAATATTATTCCCCTGGACGGAGACAGGCTGGGAATGTATGTCTACCATCTGCTGGCCCTGACCTTTATCGTCTTGGGTTTAAAGCAGTCAAAGTCTTCATTTGGTAAAGGACCTGTCAGCAAAGCCTTTATTGAACTTACCTGTTACATTACCCAGGCCCTGGCCGGGCTTATTGTAGCTTTTATTATAATCTATCTGTTCAATCCGGACTTTTTTGCAGGTATCGGTTTTCTGGTTCCCCTGGGCTTTGGTATGGGCCCCGGAATTGCTTACACCATGGGACACAGCTGGGAAAAAGCCGGTTTGGTAAATGGGGGCATGATCGGACTCACTTTTGCTGTGATCGGCTTTCTGATTGCCTACGTTGCCGGCATTATCCTGGTCAACAGGGGCATCCTGCGGGGCGAAACAGCCCTGATTAAAGGGAAAGACAGTCTGAATCGAGACATCCGGACCGGTATTGTAAAAGAAAATTCACCAGGTGTTGCCGGATTTCTTACCCTTTCCCCGGAAGCCATCGAACCTATGGCTTTTCAGGTCGGACTCATCGGGACCATTTACCTTCTGACATATCTGCTTATCCGGGGAGTTACACTCCTGATGGAGTCGGGGGGACTCGGGGAATTTTCCGATACCCTGTGGTCTTTTCACTTTGTGATTGCCCTTCTGATTGCCGTGGGCGCCAGACGCATCCTGGATGTGACAAAAAAAAGTTATGTCATCGATAAGGGGCTGATGAACCGGGCTTCCGGTGTGAGTGTGGATTATCTGATCACCGGTTCGGTGGCCGCCATCAGTATTACGGTGATCGGCCAGTATTGGCTGCCCATCCTTGTAATGTCAGGTATTGCCGCTTTTACAACCTTTCTGATTATCCGATGGACATCCAGGCGGGCTTTTGATGATTACTATTTTGAACGATTTATCGGGATTTTCGGTGAAATGACAGGTACAATTAATTCAGGTCTGGTGCTTATTCGCATCACCGATCCGGAATTTGAAACCCCGGCCGCAGAAGATCTTGCCTATGGCGGCGGTATTGCCCTCTTTTTGGGCTTTCCGCTGCTCATCATTCTCAATCTGCCTATTGTTTTCTTCAATAACTCTATCACCGGCTATTGGATTGCATTTGGTGCCATGATTGCCTATCTGGTGATCCTGCTGTTTGTCTGGCGGCTTATAGGGTATATAAAACCACTCTCCAAAAAATCATGATACTCTTTTTTAAAAATTAACATTTAATTAGAAAAAAATAATCGTGAATACAATTTACCAATTAAATAGATACTAATATCTAACGAGGAACTTTTCATTAAACCAGACAAACCCGGCTTCAAATATTCCGGACAAAATATCGGGATAAATGAATTCTAAGCAAAGAAGGGTGGACCGATGACGTCGTTTTTAGTGAAAATTCCGGTAAAATGTTCAGTAAGAAATGTATAACAACGATCTTGCATCAGGCAGAAAGCCATATTGACTTAATAGATATATTGTGTTATATAAATAACGGTATAATCTTGACATTTACCATTTACAGATATATTTTATCCCCGGGGTGGGGGCGTCGCGAATAGGAAATTAATAATATATGAATTTCCGTATTGGGTCATAAAACCATGCCAAAATGAACCGGAGCAGGGCTTTCATGGCAATTTCTATAAACATACACCTTTAAAAATTTCCCGTTTCCTTTTTATACTTCCGTCGCAGGTGTTTTTCTAAATCATTTTATTTCATTTCGAAATCTGGGGTTTTATATTCATATAACGCCGTAACTTTTACATCCCATATATGATACAGGAAGTGCCATGACTGAGCATACCTCTTCCGATCTGAACAAAGGGCTAAAACTTGTCCATGTCTTTACCATTGCCACAGGAGCCATGATCAGCTCAGGGCTGTTCATTCTTCCGGGGCTGGCTCATTCGGTTGCAGGGCCAGCCGTGATATGGTCTTATGTGATGGCCGGTTTGCTGGCAGGGATCGGTGCCCTTAGCATGGCGGAACTTTCCTCGGCCATGCCCAAGGCGGGAAGCGATTATTTTTTTGTAATGCGGGGATTTGGCCCGGGTGTGGGCTCTGTTGCCGGCCTGCTGAGCTGGTTTTCCCTTACCCTGAAAAGTTCCTTTGCCATTGTAGGTATGACTACCTTTTTCCGGCTCATCATCGATTTAAACGGTCTGTTGATTGGGGCAGGATTTGTTATATTATTCGTCATCTTGAATACCCTGGGGGTCAAACAGGCGGCCCGGGCGCAGACATGGCTCGTGGCCGGACTTCTTATTTTGCTGGTGATCTATATCATCGTCGGTTTTCCAAAAATTATTATATCCAATCTGATACCCATTGCCCGGAAAGGAATTGCACCGGTCTTCTCTGCAACGGGACTGGTTTTTGTCTCCTATGGGGGATTGCTCAAGGTCGCCAGTATGGCCGAGGAAGTCCGGGATCCGGGTAATACCATGCCCCGGGGAATTCTGCTCTCCCTGTCGACCGTCATTCTCATCTATGCCCTGACAATCACCGTCACCAGCGGGATATTAGACCCGGAAAAACTGGACAATTCGCTGATCCCCATTTCACTGGGGGGTAAACAACTTTTAGGCCAAACAGGTTTTATTGCCATGAGTATCGGGGCTATTCTTGCCTTTGTATCGACGGCCAATGCAGGACTCATGTCCGCATCGCGCTACCTGCTTGCCATGAGCCGCGACAATCTGCTGCCCGAACAACTCTCCAGAATTAACAAACGGTTTCAAACACCCCACGTCGCTGTTCTGGTAACCGGCCTTTTCATGGTCCTCAGCCTTTTTCTGGACCTGAAAATCCTGGTGGAGGCAGCATCCACGGTTTTAATGCTGACTTACATCCTTGCCTGCCTTGGCGTAATTATCTTGAGGGAAAGCGCTCTTCACAATTATCGGCCCCTGTACAAATCACCTCTCTATCCCTGGCTTCAGGTTGTGGGTATTACCGGCCTGATATTCGTCTTGTACGAAGTGGGATCCGATGCTTATCTGATTAGTGCCATCCTGATTTTTATCGCCTTTACTTATTACTGGTTTTTTGCCCGGAAAGTGGTTAATAAAGAATCCGCCCTCCTTCATCTTGTCTCACGTATCACAAACAAGCAACTGGTTACCGGCTCTCTGGAAGAAGAACTGAAACAAATTATCCGGGAAAGGGACGATATCAGTATGGACCGTTTTGATCAGCTGGTGGAAAAAGCTCCCATACTGGACCTGCAAGCAGCAGTTACACGGGATGAATTATTCCGGCTTAGTGCGAAAATACTCTCAGGGCGCCTGAATATTGATGAAAAGAAACTGACAGAACTCCTTAAAAAACGAGAGGAAGAAAGCAGCACTCTTTTAACGCCTTTTCTTGCTGTTCCTCATGTCATTGTAGAGGGAACGAACCGTTTTGAATTACTCATCGTCAGGGCAAAAGAGGGGATTAAATTCTCAGAGGATTACCCTGGAGTAAAAAATCTCTTTATCATTGCGGGAACCCGGGACCAGCGGAGTTTCCATTTAAGAGCCCTGGCTGCCATTGCCCAAATCGTGCAGAAAAAAGATTTTGAAAAACGCTGGCATAAAGCCACTAACGAACAGGGTTTACGCGATATAATCCTTCTTTCTTCACGAGACCGCTTCAATCAAAATGCCTGATCTGCATACTGAAGCGTTTCCTTTTTCCATTTTATCAATCGATTTAAATTCTCTCTATAGTTATATTTGGCGGTATCTAAATTTCCATTCCCCCGCTTAATCCCCGGGGATTGAAATCCAGGCAAGTGACACATTAACTTTTTCGGAGATTTCATGATTAAAAAAAATCTGACAATCCTCATTGTCGAAGACGAACATCTGATTGCTTTGGATACAGCCATGCTCCTTGAAGATCACGGGTATAAAACACGGATCGCTGATTGTGGCGAATCAGCCCTGGAAATCGTGAACAATCATGCGGATATTGATCTGATTTTAATGGATATTGACCTGGGACCGGGCATGGACGGACCGGAAACCGCAAAAATCATTCTTAAAAAGCACAGCATACCCATTGTGTTTCTGACATCACATTCTGAAGAAGAAATGGTTGAAAAGGTCCGCACTATCACCCGGTATGGTTATGTAATAAAAAACTCCGGTGATTTTGTCCTTCTCTCATCCATTGAGATGGCGTTTGAGCTTCATGATGCCCATATAAAACTCCAAAAACAGCTCTGTGCCCTGGAAGAGAGTGAACGCAAACACGAAATCTTTATCAATTCTATTGATGATTTTGCATATCTGAAAGATGAATCATTCCGTTACATACTGATCAATGATGCCAATGCCCGATTTTTTAACAGAAGAAAGCGGGAGATTCTGGGTAAAACCGATTTTGATCTGTTACCCCGCCAACATGCCGAAAAGTACCGCAGGTCAGACGAATTGGCCATCCGGGAAAATAAAATCATCATCTCAAAGGAGGAGATTGACGGGAAAATCTATGAAACCCGAAATTTCCCGGTTCCTCTTGCCCGGAATAAAATGGGGGTTGGCGCTTATATACGGGATATTACAGAGCAGACTCGTATTGAAAACCAATTAAAGGAAAGCGAAGAAAAATTTCGTTCACTCGCTGAAGCCTCACCTTTTGCCATCATGATCTACCAGGATAACTATTGGGTTTATACCAACCCTGCCGGCGAACAAATCTCCGGATTCAGTGCAGAAGAACTCTATCGGCAAAAATTCTGGGAGATTGTTCATCCTGATTATAAGTCTTTGGTAAAAGATCGGGGATTGAAAAGGCAATCCGGCCAGGAAACCACGAATTCCTATGAACTCATCATTAAGAAAAAAAACGGATCAGATTGCTGGGTGTATCTGAACGGACGGTCAATAACTTATCAGGGAAAACCGGCGGGGCTGATATCCATTGCAGACATCACAGACCGTAAAACTGCCGAAGAAAAACTGAAACTTTCGGAAAAAACGTACAAAGATATAATCAACAGCATTTCTGAAGCTGTTTTTATACAAGATCCGGAGGGAATCATTCTGTTTATGAATGACACGGTCGAAGAAATGTACGGGTACAGCAAGAAAGAAATCCTTGGTAAAACCCACCATTTTCTGGCAGCTCCAGGCAAAAATGATTTAAAGACTATTGATCAACAGATTAAAAATGCATACAACGGAAATCGGGAACGGCTGATATTCCGGGCCCGTAAAAAGGACGGCACGATTTTTCCCAAAGAAATCAGTCTTTCACCGGGCACCTATTTTGGTAAAAAAGTTGTGATTGCAGTGGCCTGGGATATTACTGAACGCTTGAAACAGGAAACCATCCTGAAAGAAAGCAAATCCAGATATAAAGCCCTTTTCAACGATAATAATTCTGTCATGATCCTTTTAGACCCTGAAACAGGCAACATCACAAACGCGAACCGGGCGGCAGTTGCTTATTATGGCTGGCCAATTGAAAAACTTCGTGGAATGAATATATCTGAAATCAACACCCTCCCATTTGAAAAAATCAAAGCAGCAATGACAGAAGCACAGACTGGAGGGAAAAAGCAATTCGTTTTTAAACACCGGCTTGCCAACGGAAAAATCCGGGATGTGGAGGTATACAGCGGTCCCATCGACATCGGCGGAAAACATCTTCTCTATTCCATTGTCCATGATATCACCGCGCGGAAAAAAGCCCAAGAAGCCCTTCGCGAAAGAGAAGAATATCTGTCCATCACCCTTCACTCCATCGGAGATGCCGTGATTGCTACAGATATTGAAGGCAACATCACACAGATGAACCCCGTGGCGGAAAATCTGACGGGCTGGCGCTTTGATGAAGCAAAAGGACACCCGTTGCACACGGTTTTTCACATCATCAATGTGCATACACGCCAGAAGGTTATGGATCCTGTTGCCATCGTCCTGAAAACAGGCAAACTTGCCGGACTGGCGAATCATACCGTGCTGATTGCCAAAGACGGAAAAGAATATCACATATCGGACAGTGCGGCCCCCATCGTGGATAAAAACGGTCAAATCCGCGGTGTGATTCTCGTCTTCTCCAATGTGACGGAAAAATATAAGATCCGGGAAAAAATCCGGGAAAGCGAGCGAATGCTCAACACACTTATCGGCAATCTGCCCGGTATGGTTTACCGGTGTAAAAACAAACCGGGCTGGCCGATGGAATTTGTCAGTCCCGGTTCCATCAAACTCACCGGTTACCCCCCTGAAGATTTTTATGTAAGGTCAACACTGTATAACGAAATCATCCATCCCGATGACCGACAAATGGTATGGGATGATATTCAAAAATGTGTCCGTGAGAAGAAACACTTCAGCATCCAATATCGGATTCATGATATAAATCAGAAGGAAAAATGGGTTCATGAACAGGGGCAGGGTGTTTTTTCAGAAAATGGGGAAATTATTGCTCTGGAAGGATTTATCCGCGATATCACATCGAGAAAAAAAGCGTACATAGAAATAGAAAACCTTTTGAAGGAGAAGGAAATCCTTCTTCGGGAAATCCATCACAGAACAAAGAACAACATGAACACCCTGGCAAACCTCTTATCCCTGCAGGAAAAACAACTGGATGACGAAATAGCCGCTTCCGCCCTCAGGAATGCCCAAAACCGGATTAAAACCATGGTTTCTATTTACGACAAACTCTTTAAATCTGACAACTTCCGGGAAATTTCCACGCGCTTTTACCTGGATGATTTAATTCAAAAAGTAAGTGTTTCATTCAACGAACCCGGGAAAGTTAAAATACAAAAACACATTCAGGACCTGACATTAGATCCCAATACGCTGTTTACTATCGGGCTGATCATCAATGAACTCCTGACCAATTCTTATAAATACGCATTCCCCGAAGGCCGTCAGGGCCAAATAACCCTTGAGTTCTTACAAAAGGATTCCAACACCCTGGCCCTGCATTATTCCGACAATGGCGTTGGTTTTACCCAAAAACCCCTTCAGGATCAAACTGGTGGCTTTGGTTTAAAATTGATTTATTTGCTCACAGACCAGTTAAAAGGTTCAATCACACTGCACGGGCAGGGAGGTACGCAGTGTATCATTACTTTTCCAATGAAATAAAATCATAAAGAGAAGGACAACCATGTACAATCCGGACTTCAGTGCAGATTCATTTCAAATCATCATCAATTTCCTGCCTATCTTTGGTGCCGGGTATCTGTTATTTGGGCTTATCAGTGACCGGAACAGGGATGTTCGGGGCGGGTTTTTCTTTTCATTACTCATGATTGCATCGGCTGTTTATACATTCGGTTACTATTTTGAAGTACACAGCTCCGATGTAGATACAGCTTTTATGTTCGTGTCCATTGAGTATATCGGCTTAGCCTTTCTGGGGACCTTGTGGGTGCTTTTTATCATGGAATACACGGGACGTTTTATGAAACACCGCCGGTATATTGCAACATTCATGATATTGTTCTCGCTAATAACTCTCTTCGTTGTCAATTCCAACCCGGCCCATGAGCTTTATTACAAAAATCTGGGGCTCATTAAACTGGAACATCTGTCCCTTTTGACCTTTGGCAGAGGGCCCTGGTATTGGATTTTCTTATCTTATACAAATATTTGCTTTCTCATCGGCACCATACTCCTTTTCTATGCCTGGTATTCATGCAATGAGAAAGTCCGGAAACGGTTTTCCCTTCTTTTTATTGGTTCATTGTTTCCGTGGATAGCTCTCATCATTAATCTGACATCCCATAATAATCTGAAAATTGATTTTGGTCCATTCGGAATCCTGGCAGCCGCGCTGATATTTATCTATAACGTCTATGCTTATAAACTTTTCGAGCTCCTTCCGGCGGCTACAAAAACTGTTTTTGAATCCATGCAGGACGGGGTTGTGATCCTAAACCGGGAAAATCTTATCACAGACTGTAATCAGGCGGCTGTTCGCCTTTTGGGAAAGGCGCACACACAGAAGGGGTCTGATGCAGCATCTCTCTTTAACCAGGAAATGTTTCAAAAAATCCTTAATTTTCATCATAATGATGAAAAGATTATAATTCCTTACAAACAAAACGGGAAAGAAATCATTTTGGAAATTCGCGCCTCTAAAATACTGGATTATATGGGGGAAAATAACGGGACACTTCTGATCCTCAGGGATATTACGACCCAAATGGCCGATGAAGAGGAAATCCGCAATCTGCTGGCTGAAAAAGAAATTCTCCTCCGGGAAGTCCATCACCGCATTAAAAACAACATGAATACCATCGCAGGCTTTTTAACCCTCCAGGCCCGGAGCATGGCAGACAAAGGAGCGGTTGCGGTTCTGCAGGAAGCTAAAAATAAAGTTTCAGGTATGATGATGATCTACGACAAACTCATGCATACCAACGATTTTACCAATATTTCTTCGGCTGATTATCTGAACCAACTGATTGACTATATTATCTCATCCTATGATAATGAATCGAAAATACAAATTATCAGACAGCTTGATGATGAAATCCTGGATTCAAAAATCATGTTTCAGCTTGGCATTATTCTGAATGAACTGTTAACGAACTCCTACAAGTATGCCTTTTCCGACAGAACAAGCGGCCAGATTGATATCATCTTCAGGGTTGCAAATGAGTCTCTTACACTCATCTACAGGGATAACGGAAATGTCCTTCCTGAAGAAGCCATGGAAAAAACAATACCCGGACTCGGGTTAAAACTGATATCCCTCCTGGTCCGCCAGTTGAAAGGAACGCTGGATATCGACCGTAAAGAAGGAACGGAATTTAAAATTGAAATCCCAAAAAACACATAAAAATTAAATTATTATATATAAATGTAGTTTTCCCCACCCCGTTTATTCGGGAAAAACTTCTCTCATTAATTTGAGCGTTTTCCGTTTCTCATTTTTATACAGAAAATAAGAGATGACGGAGGTCACCAGGGCGCCGGCACTTCCCAGAATCAGGTCGGACATCGTGTCCCTGAGTCCACTCCCCTGATAAGAACGACCGATCAGGCTGGTCCCTTCCGGTAAATCCCACTTCTGCATGGCCGTTCCAAAATAGACATCCATTAGAAATTCAAATATTTCCCATATTACAGCAATCGTCACGGAAAAAGTGAATGCAAAAACAGCAATCAGAAGTGGGTTAAAATCCATGCTGTATTTATGATTTATTTTATAGACAATTAAAAAACCAATAAAACCGATCATGGCACCGGAAAGGGTATGCAGAAGATCGTCCCACCAGAAAAACCGGTAATACATATCGAAACGGGCGCTGAGATACACGCCGGCATACATAAACAGAATCAATAGAAGCTCGAGCTGTTGGGGAAAATGAATATGTCGCCACTTCTCAATATAATCTGGCAAAAAGGACAGGATCAAAGCCAGGATAGCCAGAAAAACCAGTTCGGACTGATTGGCGGTTGCTTCAAGAACCTCTCCTTCATTGACCTCGGCATCCTTATAGATATCCAGAACCACTACAAGACCGTTCAGGAGAATGGAACTGATCAGCATAATCCGAATCAGCCAGATTATGGCGCCCGGGGTGATAATCTTCTTTTTATTCTTTTTCCGTCGTGTCTGCATATATTTACACCATAAAGGATACGCTGTTTTAATTTCTGTAATTAAACTTTCATTTCAAAGGAAAGAGTAGGAAGGGGGCGAGGGGGAGAAGTCCAGCGCCTTCGGCATTCAAGCGCTATTTCATGGCATTTCAAAATTCAATTGTCTTCGGTGTTTAAGGTTTTTTTGAAAGCCGAAGGTATTTGAACACTGCGAAGCAGTGCCGGAATGTTTAATATATCCATCCCGGATCAATGCGATAGTCCCGAAAACCACCATAGGCGGTAAATTAAAAGATTTATGAATTCATGAATGTTTCGTCGTTTAAAAATTTGTTTCTTTTGTTTCAAAAAATTATATTAACAATGAGTGAGCGCTCACTTGCAAAATATAAACAGGCAGGATAAAAGCATAATGACAAAACAGCAACAACGATACTTCCAAATTTTACAGGCCGCTTATGCGTTGCTTGAAAGCGGCAATTTTCAAAATATGACCACAGCACGGATAGCTGCACTGGCAGGCGTTGCCGAAGGGACTATTTACCGGTATTTTAAAAATAAACGTCATCTCCTGTTTGAAGTATTGGACTTTTATGGACAGTCCATCGCTAACCGTATCTTTTCCAAAGCGTTGCCGAACCAGGATTTAAAAACAAATCTCGAGGGATTTGTAGACAGTTTCTTTTTATCCCTCCGGCAGGATGCCCCCTTTTTCAGGGTGATGCACAAAGTCCTGAGTGAAATCGATGATCCGGAAATTTACCCTCTGCTTCGGGACACGTTTATCCGTCATTCAAAAAGCATCCGCGAGGTTTTTGAATGGGCCCGACAGAAGGGAGAAATAACACTGACCGATGAAGAAACCGATAACATGGTCCATGGCCTGTGGGGCATTGCAGACAGTTTTATGATCCGGGTTGTTCTGCAAATACACACTCCTATCCAGAAGCGCGAAGTGGCATATATGGTTTCCGCATTCACCCGTCAACTCTTCAGTAAGGAATAAAAGATGCATAAGATGTTAAAATATCCCAGAACAATTATCATCATAACGATTCTCATAACAATATTTTTTGGACTTGAACTGCCCAATATCCGTGTCAACAATGATCTTTCTTTGTTTCTGGGCGAAAACAACCCGGCAAAAACCGCTTATGATGCCATGCAGGATGTCTATGAAAATACCGATGCCATGGTCATTGCCCTGCACAACCCTTATGGCAGCATCCTGACACCCGAAACCCTGACGCTGATTGACGATCTTACCCGTCATCTGGATACTATCCCCCTGATTCGTTCCGTCATAAGCCTGACCAATGCCGATTACATCACCGGGTCACCGGAAGGACTGATTGTAGAGCCCCTCCTTCCCAAAGGGGAAGCAGATGGTAATATGGTTAATACACTGAAATCCCGTCTTCTTTCCTGGCCGGATATGTACCGGTTGATGCTCTATAGTGAAAACATGAAATCCACCCAGATTATCCTCTATATGGAATCCGGGCTGGAAGTGGAAAAACTCGAAAGTGTCTATGAAAAAACTCTGACTGTCTTAAACGACAGGGATATGGGCAATCTTGAAACCTACATAGCCGGTGCACCTGCCATTTCTGTCCTCCTCAAGGAAAAGATGTACAGCGACATAAAACAACTGATTCCTGTTGTCGTTCTGGTCATCATTGTTATCCTTTTTTTCTCCTTTCGAACCCCCGCCGGTGTTGTTTTACCCCTGCTCACCGTGGCCATGTCCAGTATCTGGACGCTGGGGTTCATGAGTTTTCTTGACGTACATCTAACCATGGTGGGAACAGCTATTCCGGTTATACTCATCAGTGTGGGAAGTGCCTACTGCATTCATTTGCTGAGTCACTACTATGACGAAATTCTAAATTTGGGGCACTCGGTAGATACACAGGAGCAGCATCGCAAGGTCATCCAAAATGTCTTACACCAGGTGGGAAAACCCATTGCCCTTGCGGCACTGACCACGATGGTTGGGTTCGGATCCCTGTTCAGCGGCTCTATTATTCCCCTTCGGGAAAGCGGAATTTTCCTGGCTTTCGGTGTCTTAACCGCTTTGGGAATTACCCTTTTATTTATACCGTCTCTGCTCATTCTCCGACGGCATCAATTAAAAAAAAAGAATTCATCAATTTCAAAACAACATCACTCACGAATGGATCGTTTTCTTCTCTTTTTTTACGATTCCTTTGCTCGTCACAGCGTTCGTAACTTACTGATAACTCTTGCAATTGTTGCCCTTTGTTTCGCAGGAATTCCCCGGATTCTCGTTGACACAAACATGATTGAAAACTTCCGTCCCGAAACACCTATAGCTCAGGCAGACCGTTTTCAGAATGAAACATTCGGCGGTACAACCCTGCTGAGCGTGATTATTGACGGCGGAGAAAAGGGATCCCTCCTGAATCCGGAAATTCTCCAGGCAGTAGACAATTGTGCCGACTATCTGGAGCAGGAAGTCCCCCAGGTAGGAAAGGTGATAACTCTCACCGATCTGATCAAACGCATGAATCAGATCATGCATATCCCTCCGGAAAAAGAGGAAGAAACACAGAAATCCACAGCACAAGACATTCAGGAAGATACCGGCTTTTCATTTGAGGCGTTTGAAGAATCAAACAAAAAAGTCCCGGAGGATACAGGGTTTACTTTTGAGGATATTGAGTCAGCTTTGGAACCTCAAACAACTTCAGAAGAAGAAATGCCGATAATTACCTCTGATACTGACTATCCAACTCTTTCGGAAGAAAACTTCATGACCATTCTTCATGACATTCGCAGGGATCACAGCTCCGGAATACTTACGGCAGACCAGCTGATCGATGAATTGGCACGGCGGACCAATTATAAAGGGGCGGCATATTATGAAATTCCAACCAATGCGTCCAAATACCCGGCAGCCCGTGGAGAACTTCAAAATCTGATTTCCCAGTATCTTTTACTTTACAGCGGTTCCCTGGGCGAATTTGCCGATGACCCGCTGGAACCATCCCAAACACGAATGATAGTACAGATTAAATCCCCAAGAAATGCCTCCGTACTGGACGTAGAAGAAAAAATCCTGGATTACGCCAGGAACACATTTCCGAAAGGATATACCGTACGGGTTACCGGTCTGGGAAAACTGACATGTTCCGTCAATAATCTGGTCATCCGTTCCCAAGCCAGTAGCATCATCACATCTTTTCTGATTGTTTTTTCTATCCTTGCCCTTTCTTATCACTCCTTTCTGGCAGGCCTGTACGGTCTCATCACTCTCTCCCTTTCGCTCCTGATAAATTTCGGTGTAATGGGCTTTTTTAATATCAAGCTGGACATGGGATCTTCCATGGTTGCATCCATAGCTATCGGCATCGGCATTGATTACACCATTCATTTTCTCAGTGCCTATTGCCGTGAACGGGAAAAGACGAGCAACCTGGAAATTGTGACCAAAAACACCCTCACAACCGCCGGCAAGGCAATTCTTTTCAATGCCATTGCCGTCGGTGCCGGATTTGCCGTCCTCATATATTCCAACTTTACACCTCTGAAAAACCTGGGAATACTCATCGCTCTGACGATGTTAACATCCTCTGTCGGCGCAATAACAGTCCTACCGGCTCTTTTGAACACATTTAAACCACAGTTCATTCTTAAATCAGGGAGGAAACAATGAAATTCACATGCTTTTTCCTTTCTCTGTTCCTGTTTTCTCAGACAGCATGGGCTTTGACAGGACAGGATATCATTGACAAAATGGATGCCCGGGATCAGGGAAAAACCATGCATTCCATCATGAAAATGACTCTGATCGATAAAAAGGGGGAAGAAACTGAACGAATCATCGAAACCTGGACCATGTTGTATGACAAGGAAAAAAATCTTCACCAAAGCGTAATGGAATTTAAATCGCCGGCAACCGTTAAAGGAACCCGGTTCTTGCAAATTGAGCAGGCAGGCCGGGATGACGATCAGTGGATTTATCTTCCGGCCCTTGGCCAGGTCCGCCGCATTGCCGCTTCAGAAGGAAGTTCTTCCTTTATGGGATCGGATTTTACCTATGACGATATGCAACTTCAGAATAACCGGGAAAATGAAAAACATACACTCCTCCGGGAAGATACACTGGGCACATATCCATGCTGGGTTGTGGAAAGCAAAAGTACCAAACCCGATAAAAGTTCTTATGACAAACTGGTCTCCTGGATCAGCAAGGAACATCTGATACCTCTCCGGGTGGAATTCTACAACAAAAAAAACGGAGAACTGCTGAAAATAATGCTCGTAAAGCAAAACATCGGGAAAATAGACGGCATCTGGACAGTATTTGAAACGGAAATGAAAAATGTCCGGGAAAACCATGTAACCCTTTTAACCATTCTTCGTAATGGGGACGGACTTCCGTTTATCGAATACAACAAAAAGATTGATCCGCGCCGGTTTACCCGAAATTTTCTGCAGACCGGCCGTGCAGAATAGGAGGTCATATCATGAAAAAACGCTTTTTTTTCTTTTGTCTTTTTTTAACTGCTACAGCATTAACAGGACAAAGTGCTTTTAATACCGGTGAATTATTTGAAACAGAAGAAGAACTCATATCTTCTCCTTTAACCTGGTCCGGATACTATGAATTTGAACCCCGTTTTTTTATGAAGGACCCGGCTCCGGCGGACTATGAAACAATCCATGTTCTGGATCTGGCTTTTAATATTGACAAAGAAAAACTGGCCATGAAGGGGGATTTCCGGATTCAACACAACGATGATGTAAACCTGAGCCTGAAAGAACTCTATGTGTCTGCCTACCTGGGACGTTTTCAGATACACGCAGGAAACCAGGTGATTGTATGGGGTAAGGGTGACGAACTCCACATTGTGGATTTAATCAATGCAGATGATTACCGGGATTTTTTCTTTCCTGATTACCTGCGAAGGCGACGTGGTGAAAACATGCTGAGAATCAACACTATCGTAGGCCCATATAAATGGAATGCCAATCTGGAACTTATTTACACTCCCGGTTTTTCTAAAATGACATTCCCCGCATCCGGCCCCTGGCAGCCCCAGGTATATCAAGCCTTAAACACCATTCTGGATGCCTGTCCCGGAATTTTAATGTCAGAAGAAAGCTATCATAAGCTCCATGACGGACAATTTGCCGCCCGGTGGACACAAACGGTGGGGCGTTTTGATTTGGGACTTTCCTGGTACCGGGGCAAACTGCGCATTCCATCAGTACAGTTTATCCCCGACCTATCAAATTCCCTTTATCCGGCAGGTACAATTAAACTTCAGAATAATCCGGTAACGGTTATCGGTCTGGAAGGTGGAACAGCTTTGGGAAAAGTGAATCTCCGGGGAGAAGCTGCCCGGTATATCACCTCCGATACGAAAGGAAACAAACCGGGTATCCAGAATTCGAAATGGTCCATATTGTTGGGCGGAGACATGAACCTTCCTCTTCACAATCTCAACCTGAATATTCAATATCAGAAGGACTTTGTCCCGGACGAGAAAATGAATCCCATGATGCCCTGCTTTGAAGACATTGCGCAAGGACTGGCGAATCAGCTTGGACTGGAACCGGCTCTCTTTGAAGGCGGTATTCTGAATAATTACTATGATTACCACCTGGTTACCGCCCGCCTGGCGGACAGTTTTTTCAGGGAACAGTTTAAGCCGGAAATTCAGTGTGTCTATAATGTGGATGCAAAAGATTATATGATCACCCTGAAATTGAATCAAAAATTAACCGAAGGATTATATGCCATCGGTATTTATCGCCTTTTTGAAGGAGAACCGGGGACATTGTTCGGACAATACAACAACAATGATTTTGTGTCTTTGCGGATGGAATATGTTTTTTGAGTGGCAAGTTATAAGTTCCGTGTCTCGGTACGCCGCCTGTGACAACCTGCCCGGTAACTATGCCTTGAGTTGTGAGTATGCCGGCAATATCGCTGTTTTTGACGGGCGAATCTATATAGAAGAAAACTGTAAACTTTCATCGTTTTCTGAGAGTTTTACAATGCATGAGATGGATCTTTTTTCTGTGAGACCTGCAGCCCAAAAGATAAAAGATGTTTATAATATATGAAAATCACTATTTTATTGCACCCCCGGGGAAAAAATAGCACCGGGTCCTCAGGAAAACAAGATCATATTGTTAATCATATATTAATTCAAAATGCTCGAATTCTATTCCCTCTCCTCTTTCCATTGTCTCTACAATCACATAACTTCCCAAAAAACATTCTTTCAAAAAGAAAAGATATGCCCGGTAAACCCAAAATCACATACCCTTGCTCCTGGACTTTCCGTATCATCGGAGAAAATTCACATGTGATTGAATCCGCTGTTGCCTCTTTGATTCCCAATGCCGATTCCTATTCATTGAAACCGGGGAATATAAGCAAAAAAGGAAAGTATGTAAGCTTACATCTCCATGTTGTTGTTTTGTCTGATGAACAAAAAAACTCTTACAAACAATTCCTGCTAAAACAATCAGGCATTCATTTTATTCTCTGAATAATGTGGAATATCACTATTTAATTGAAAATATATAGTAAATATATAATAACGTTGATGTTATTGATTTTGTTTTGTAAACTTTCCCATGATACCGAAACGCTTGATTCTTTGTCTTTTCCTCCTTCCCGGCGTCCTGTCCGGAGTGGAATTTTTTTCCCGAACGATAGGCCGGGACGGGCTTGCATGGCTTGACATCACACTTTTCACCGATTCTCTTCTTGTGAATTCACAAAACACCTGTCGGATCCGGGGATATCACACCCCTTTCATCAAAGAGGGCGGTTTCCAGGTTTTAAACTATAAAAAAACGTCATCTGTCGGATTGGATTGTTCTTTTCAGTTCCATGATTTGTTGGCTTCCCAGGAATTTGACACTCAGATTATCCGACATTTCACGTCACAGCTCACAGGCTACCTTGCTCTTAACTGGACGCGGGCTTCCACACCTGAGACAAAGGCAGTTCATGCGTTTTCCTTGTCCTGGCGGCTGCTGCTGCACCCTGTTCCCGAATTCTATACCAGCCTCGGATATTCTTTCATCCCAGTCTTAACTCTCCCGAAAGGAGGTCCTGCTTTAAATACGCCGGCATGGTTCGGTACATTCGGTCTGGATATCCTGCCTGAATTTTACCTGACAGCCGGTGTATACTGCCGGGATGGGTTTTCGCCGGATTGGGGGTGGGGAACAACATTCAGCGCCGGACAATTCACGGCATGGCATGCGGCCTGGTTTAGCCTGAGCCGCGCACTCCATGCTTCTTTTTCACTTTCTTACCGTTCCTGGAGCTTTCAATGGCAGTGTCGATGGCATCCCTCTATCGGTTTATGTTACGGATCCTCTGTGTCCCGGGAATTCTGAGTCTTCTATATGCCGAAACATCATTCATGGTCATGGAAGATCCGGAGTTGCTCAGCCTGGAACCGGATTCGGTAGCGACGGGGAATATCCGTTTTCAAATCCGCTCAGGAAACGACTTTATCTATTCTCACCGCTGCAATATATCACTGACTCCGGCATTCTCATTCCGAACATTTGGACGGGCCGGGATAGAGAAGAGCGTGACAGGTTTCTCGTTTCACACAAGAACCAACAATATATCTCTCAGTACCGGGCCGGTATTGGTTTCACATGCCCGGGGGTGGATTGTCGGCAAAGCCACGCCCCGCAGGTCCTTGTATCCAGGAAATATGCAACTTAAACCGTCTACTGCAATCCGAAAAGGGCCTTATACTTATTCACCTTTCTCGGGATATGCCTTCATAGGGCTGGGAAACACGTCCGCAACACTTTTCCTCAGCGAAAGGGGCGTGGGGTTTTCCCTGGAGATTCACCGCCCAGACAGGGCTATCGCTCTCTATCAAAGTCCAGACCAGTGGCAGGAAGCGATGATTCAAATTTGCAGAGAAGCTTTTTTGGTAGAAACAAACATATCATATCAGTGCAATTTCAAACAATGGGGACATGCAAGCGGAGCTTTGACAATCAAAAGAAAAAGCAGCGGTATCATTTTTCTGGCATACACAACTTCAGACCGTTTTAATCCCCTTTACGGCAAAAATCCCTGGTTCGGCGGTGACAAATCCGGGTGCTCCGGTGCCGGATGGGGCTTATCTGTCAGGGCAAAAAGCGGTTATACCCTTAAAACAACTACGATACAGCAAAACAGAAGAGACGGTTATGACAGAAAAACAGAACTATACCTTTCCGCAATCATTGGAAGCATGAAATCCGAGACACTCATTCGTCTGTGTTCCGAACATACCATTCGTGAGATATCAGCCCCGCCATCCCTTCTTACGTATATAAAAAGCCACATGTTCACATTAAAACAATCCTTCTTTCTGCCGGTCACTTCATGGATGGAAGTGCAAAACATCTTTCTGTTGGCAACAGACTTCCGCCACACTGTATCTGCCGGACTTTTTCATCTGACATTAAAAGACAATCGTGCAACATTGAAAATACAAGTCAGCCAAATCATGGGGGGAGAAGCGGAATTGTGGTACACCCGTCTCTATTGTGGAAAACAACTTATTATCCAAAAAGCCGGAAAAGAAAGCTTTACCGCCCTGGACATCACCACTTTCTTTCCCATGAAATCGGTGGAGACCGGCATAGGATTTTCAACAAGCCGTGGGGATAATCGGGGTGTGCTCCAATTGCAAATTGCTTTGGATTCTATGAACCGGTAAATTATAACAATATGGTAAAAAAATGGCGCTACACACTTCTGCTTGCTTTTATTTTTCCTGTCCTGTTACAGGGAACCGCAACAATCAATGTCAAGCAAACAACCCTGGATCCCGGTGTTGAAATTTCCGTGCACAAGCTATATGGCTATCCCTGGATTTCTGCATCGGAATTTCTGCTAAACCTTGGTGAAAATCCCACGTCAGATACAACAATCCGGGCAGTAAACGGGCGTCTGGGCGGGCGCCTGGTTACGATTCGCGGAGGAAGTGCCTTTATTCATTTTGATGTCAACACCTATCATCTTCCGGCTCCGGTGGAGCGTTTCGGAGATGAACTCCTGATACCCCTGTATGAGTGGATCCGTTTTCTCCACACCCGTATCTATCCGGACCTGACATTTTCCCCGGAAAGACGAACGCTGATTCTTGAGCCTGAATCCTATAGCATTCGGGATCTCGTCATCCAGAATTTCAAAAACGGATCAACTCTTCGTATTGAAACCACAAGATTATTCCGTGAACGGGACATCAACATCTGGGAGGGCCGCAACGGTTGGCTTTACTGTACCATTTACGGGGCAACCGGAGATACTATACAGCTCAACAGGACCTATAATTCCGGCATTCTTCGCAGCATCATTCCCATTCAGTCCGGTGAAACTTTCCAGCTTTCTATCCGCTTGCGGAATGCTATATCAGGATACGATTTTTATATTGATCCCGAAAGCCGGAGTATAAATATCAATTTGAGGAAACCATCCTCTTTATCTGCATCGGAACAAACCCGGGAAGCGTCGGAAAAATGGCTGATCGACACTATTGTTTTGGATGCAGGTCATGGCGGGCGGGATCCCGGCGCCATAGGGGCAGACGGAACCCGGGAAAAAGATATCGTTTTGGACATCACCCTCCGTTTGGGGCGCATGCTTGAAAGGGAACTGGGTATTCATGTGATTTACACCCGTAAAACCGACATATTCATTCCTTTACACCAACGGACCAAAATAGCCAATAACGCGAATGGAAAACTTTTTATAAGCATTCACTGTAACAGTCATAATAACAGACGGGTGAGAGGCAGTGAAACTCTTTTTCTGGCGCCCCGACTGACAGAAGAAGCGATAAAAATTGCCGAAACAGAAAACAAGGTGATACAGCTGGAAGAGAACCAGGAAATCTATGAAAAAATTACAAACGAACAGTATATCCTGGCAGCTATGGCTCAAAGTACCTTTATGAAAGAAAGTGAAGATCTGGCAGCCCTGGTGGAGAAAAACTATATTCGTAATCTGAAAACAACATCCCGCGGCGTGAAACAGGCCGGGTTTTATGTGCTATTGGGGGCTTCCATGCCAAATATCCTGACAGAAGTCAGTTTTATTTCCAACAAATCGGACCTGCAAAAACTGAAGCGGGCTTCTTACCGTCAGAAAGTTGCTGAATCTCTTTTCCAGGCCATTAAAGAGTTTAAAGATAAATATGAAAAAGATATTCCCAACCACTGACCTTGCCACATTGCCCGTGGGAATTTTCGACAGCGGCCTGGGCGGACTTACCGTTTATCGTCAAATTCGCTCTCTGTTACCATCGGAAAACATCATTTATCTTGGAGATACAGCGCGGGTCCCTTATGGATCCAAAAGTACCGATACAATCCGCGATTTTGCCACACAAATTACACGGTTTTTATTGGATCAACCTGTCAAAGCCATTGTTATCGCCTGTAATACGGCATCGAGTCTTGCCCTGGATGCCGTTCGTTCACTGACAGATCTTCCCGTTGTTAATGTCATCGACCCCGGTGTTCAGAAAGCCGTGCATGCAACTCAAAACGGGCATATCGCCGTCATTGGAACAACGGCAACCATCGAAAGTGGTGCCTATACAACGCAGGTTCAGAAAGTAAATCCGGATATTCAGGTCTACGCTACAGCCTGCCCCCTGTTTGTCCCTCTCGTGGAAGAAGGATGGGAAGATCATCCGGTGGCCCAACAGATTGCCCGGGAATATCTGGATCCTTTGATTCGGCAGAACATTGACACTCTTATCCTGGGATGTACCCATTATCCTATCCTGAAGCCGGCTTTGAAAGCCATCCTCCCGCCTCACATCAACATTGTGGATTCATCCCGGGTTGTGGCTCGTTCTGTAAAAGAAGCACTGACTCACCATTACTTGTTAAATCCTCAGGCCAAAGCGGGAACCGATCTTTTTTATGTCACCGATTATCCCCGGAAATTTACGGCCATCAGCAGCCGCTTTCTTGGATATGAACCGGATCATGTACAAAAAATATCCATAGAAACTCTGAACCGTTATTCTCTGCGAAAACAATGAGAGATTATTTAAACGACCTGTACGCCCGGTTGGGCGGGCAGATGAAACTGGGGCTCGGACGGACCCTGGAATTCATGGCATGGCTTCATCATCCTGAACTGACTTTTCCGGCGATTCATGTGGCCGGGACTAACGGTAAAGGGTCTGTTGTCGCTTTATGTGAAGCAATCCTGCGTCATGGCGGATACCTGACCGGACGTTTTACATCTCCACATCTTGTTCACTTTAATGAGCGTATCCGGATCAACGGGAACCCTGTGTCTGAAGACAGGATCGAAGCGTTGATCACACAGTGGCACCCATGGCTGGATAGTCATGACATTTCCTTTTTTGAAATCACCACGGGCCTTGCCTTTCACCTTTTCCGGGAAAACGCTGTTAATGCCGCAATCGTGGAAACCGGTCTGGGCGGACGCCTGGATTCAACCAATGTCCTCAAACCCCGGGTTACCGTTATCACATCCGTAAACCTGGATCACACCCGGATTCTGGGTGACACGCTGGATCTGATTGCGACAGAAAAAGCAGGAATTATCAAAAATGGAACACCTCTTGTCACCTGTTATCAGGATCCGCTTGTTATGAATGTGCTTGAAGAAAAAGCAAAAGATAAAAAAGCTCCCTTTTATATCACCAAGCCCGAAGAGTATGTCCGGGATGTGCGTATGAATCCCCGGGGCATGTCTCTCTGCCTTCAACAGACGGGAGAATGGGT
Source organism: Candidatus Neomarinimicrobiota bacterium (assembly GCA_021157965.1). Taxonomy (NCBI): domain Bacteria; kingdom Pseudomonadati; phylum Fidelibacterota; species Fidelibacterota bacterium. The sequence goes on along the minus strand of JAGGVO010000041.1, from coordinate 151,165 downwards.
GGACACACCCCTGGCAGGTTTTCACCAATTGGAAAACTTTGCCCTTGCAATAAAAGCCTGCGAACTTTTCACCGGGGACAATCTGCCGTTATCCGCTATCATTCAGGGACTTACAACAGTCCAGTGGAAAGGGCGATTTGAATTGTTATCGGAAAAACCTCTGGTCTATTACGACGTGGCCCACAATCCGGCCGGGGTGCAGCGGTTAAAAGAACTTGTCCTGAACCTTTATCCTAAAAAACCTTTAACATTAATCATTGGCATGCTGGGAGATAAAGAAACTTACGAAATTGTGGATATCCTCTTACCCCATGCCAGAGCCTGTTATCTGACGCCCGTCAAATCCCACCGGAGTATGACACCTGAAGCCCTTCGGGAGCTCTCCGCCGACCGACCGGGCACCTGCGTTGTTCCCTCCGTGCGCCACGCCATTCTGGAAGCCCTGCAAAGCACACCCGATGACGGATTGATCCTTATCTACGGAAGTCACTATATTGCACCCGATGTCTATCAGACAATCTCCAGTCCGTCAAAACCGGAAAGCCAATGATCCCATGGGATCCCAGGGTTTCAAAACCACCGGTTTTTGCTCTGCTGCCTGACGCAGTTCCGGACTTAAATATTTCTTGTGAATTACCACCTGATAATTGTATTCATCAAACCACTCATCCGTCATAATAAAGAAACCCTCTTTCCCGGATTTTTCGCTCCAGCTGTTTTCTACTTTCCATCGCACCGGCTTTTCGTTTACACAGTGAACGCCGGTAAAAACCATGGCATGGGTCAGCATACTCTCGCCATAATTCAGGCGGCCGGCTTTATCAAGATCAAAAGTGGTCTCCAGGGCATCCTCATACAAAAAAAGTTGCGTATCCATAACACCACTTTCCCGGTCTGACAATTGCCCCACATCACACCCAAACCAAACCGGTTCGCCGGCCTTTAGCTGGGCAAGGGCCAATGATTTCAGGGTTTTAATATCTACATTCAGGTATTTAACCGGACGACCTTCCAAAACACTTCCAAGAAATTGAACCGTATACGTTTTCATGAAAGGTTTGTCTTCCGTGGGTGCATGAATTACACTGATATAATCTGCCGGCTTCTTATCCAGATATTTTTCATAAAAGGTAAGGGGGGTCAAGTTCCGGTCATCATGATATTTTTTATCATCATCCCGGTATTCAAAATCAAAGGATACCGGTGGATTTCCCAGAAAGGAGACCAGCATATCATAGATTTTTTCCAGGATCTGTTCTTTTTCCGTCCGGAGATCATCCTCCCCGGCACCTTTGGCAGCCATCTCCCGAAGCCGGGACGCCGAGGCTCTGAGTTTAAGGGTCAATAGTTGATTCATCCGATGTGTATTGCTGCTGTGAAAGGTTTCGGGCATCGCCTGTTTAGGAACGATACCGTATTTTTCCACCAACCCTGCAAACATATCCCACTGGCCTCCATCCTGTACCGGATTCTTCATCAGCCACATGACAATCCGGCTGTCTGTAGTTTCATTGCGGGTTTCTATTATATTTTCCAGAAAATAATTGGATTTTTCAAATTTGTCCCAGAACAGCGGATAACTCTGGGAAAGTTCAAAATCCTTTACTTTAATCTTTTGGGCTATTGCAAAACGGAATGTGTTCAGGGCGGCAAATATCCAGCACCGGCCGCTTTTCTCCTGATTGGTGATTTTTCCGGTAGGAATTTCATGTGAGAATGTAAAGATATTTTGAACGGTTGAATCATGGTTCAACACCGTTTTATCAATCCCGTTTTGAATGATACTGTTCCTGAGAACGTGTTTAGGAGGATTGTCCTTTAAATTTCCCCTGCATTGGGACAGAAATTGGGTCGTTATGTGTCTTTTCGTCATGTGATATTACCTTTCTAAAAATGTGTGAATGACGGGTATCACCCTGTCTATTTCCGGCGTGATGCCCAGATGTCCGTATTTATTGTCCAAAATGAAAGTCTCTGCATTTAAACGATCTGCCAGATCCAAAGCCGGTTGTGGCATCACCAGATGATCCCGGCGGTTCACAATGACCAAAAGGTCGGCAATAGCTTCCGAGACCGCTTCATCATAACCATTTTCAAAGTGTTTCCCAATATTGTGGTTCATCATGGCCTTCAACTGACTTTCCCAGTTATAGCTGTTAAATACCCGTCCGGAGGATTGCTCAAATTTCTCCAGGTAATCCTCAAATTTCTCCACCGGTATCTCAGTGACCAGATATTCCGGTGTCCGGGCTACCAAATCCTGGGACATATCCAGCAACATCATCAGGCGTTTCTCGGGGACCCGGTACGTGCGTGCCATTTGAATCAGCCGAAGTTGAAACTCTTTGTGCAGCAAGTCCCCGGATGTCATGCGGGGTGTACTCACATAAGCAACCACTTTATCCATAAAGGAGGGATAGGTAACCAACCATTCAAATGCCTGCATACTGCCCATGGATCCTCCTACAACGGCATATACATGATTCAAGCGCAGGGTTTGTGTGAGAACCAGGTACTGTGCCCGGACCATATCCAGAATGGTAAACTCGGGAAAAAGGTCGTCTTTTTGCGTAATACTGTTAGACGGTGAAGAGGAAACGCCGTTGCCGAAGGCATCCATAATAATGATCGTAAAACGCGTCGTGTCAATAAAGTTATAGGCCCGAATCAGTCCTTCCACATGCTCCGACGTTCCTCCGAACCATGTGGGAAAAACAACAATCTCATCTTCGTCGCGGGGAAAAGTCCCGACAATGCGATATCCCACACGGCAATTCTCAATAACATCTCCGTCAAAAAGTGTGAAATCGCCGATCTCGGCAAATTGCTGGAGAGACGCTCCATGAAGAACGGAAACACTGATTATTATGAGAAACATCCATCTGTATTTCATGATTCTTTCCTCTGACGATTGTTTCACAATTGTTGAAGCATAAAGTTATATCTTTCCAGCTTTTTTTCCCACGTATTCCCGTTAACTTTCCGTTTCAGAGCCCCCTGATATAAAACCGTCAGTTTGTGGATCAGTTCTTGCAGTACGGCCACTTTTTTATCCCTGGAAAGTTCCGGATTGTCTTTCAACAATTTTTCCAGAGCCTTCACGCGGAAACGATCCATTCCCCACAAGGACCGGGAAAGCTGATCCTTGTGTCCTCCATATTTTATAATGCCCGCTTCGGGCAGAAGACCTACCGGTTCACGGAGGGAAATCCGAAGCCACAAATCGTAATCCTCACAGACCGGAAGAGACTCATCAAAGCCGCCGGTCTCCTCGAAAAGCCGCCGCTCAAAAAGTACGGCCGAAGGACTCACAAGACAACGTTTCAGGCTGGGCAGGAAAATATCTCCGTGAACTTTCGTGTGTTTTTTCATGGGATTTACCCGCCTCCCCCGGCGAATCCAGATTTCCTGTGTCTGACAGATCCGGAAAGAGGAGTTTGCCTTTAACCAGGATTCCTGCAGGGCCAGTTTGTCCCGGAGCCATTCATCATCACTATCCAAAAGGGCAATCCAGTTTCCGGATGAAGCCCGGATTCCCAGGTTTCGTGCGGCCGAAACTCCCTTGTTCTCCTGATGTACTACACAAATTTTATCTCCATAATCCGCTAATACAGAAGGTGTTCCGTCCGTTGAGCCGTCATCAACAACAAGAATTTCATCTGCCGGCCGGCTCTGCTTCAACACGCTGTCTACGGCCCGCCGGATGGTGTGTTCGCGATTATATACGGGAATAATGACAGAAATACGCATTGCAGGTTTCATGATAAAAGGGCTTCGGCTAATGTCTGCGAGCAGTCAGACAGGTGTTGTTTCAATTCAACAGATGATTGAGGACCAACCTGATCGCTGACACATTTGAGCACATAGGCAGGAATTCCATGTCTGCATGCCCAGTCCATCACGGCCCAGGCTTCCATATCCACAATATCCGCTTTGAATTGATTTTTCAACCTTTCTCTGAATTCAACTGTATTTTGGCTGCAACCAACTGTTATACAGGTTTTTACAGTCTGAATGTCTGAGGGTGTTTTTCCGGGTTTTTGAATCGTATGATCCCATTCGGCAATAACCTTTTCCGGCACAACAATATCCCCCGGCGACAGGTCATCCCTCAGAGAACCACAGGTCCCGGCATTTACAATCCGTGAAATCTCCATATCAGAGGGAAGAGCATCTAAAGCATCCCGGACCGCACCAGAGCCAACCCCTGTCTGTAACAAATAAAATGGAATATCTTGCCATTCAGCATGGTATAAGTGCTTTCTTTTGCTCAGGGAATAACGGGCTTTCAAATCAATCTTTTGAAACACAGAATGCAGTTCCCCTTTCAGGGCAAACACAATGAGCGTTCCATACGCAATACCGGTCATTCCGTAAATTAGAATAATCCATACTCCTTTTCCCTGTTTTTCTAAAAAATCAATCCTTTTGTATTAACCTGTTAAATGGAAACAGGAATAATGTGAATGTTCTAAATTTTAATGTGAATAATTTCACAATATTATGGGTTTTTGTTTTTTATTTTTGTATACTTTTGTGAGAAAAGGAGTGTCAATGAACGTACAAAATCACATCACCCGCCTGTCCCGTTACAAATCGGTCCTGGTTCGGATGCATGCAATCGGTATTGCCCGGGTCCATGCTGACACACTGGCAGAAGCCATCGGATCCACGCCGGCCCAGGTCCGGAAGGACTTTTCCATTTTCGGAATCCGGGGACAAAAACGGGGAGGATACCGTATTCATGATCTGATTGAAAAGATAAGAGAAATTCTCGGCCTTGATCAGACGGTTCCCGTGATACTGGCCGGATATGGAAACCTTGGCAAAGCCCTTTCATTGCATCCTGGTTTTCAAAAAGGGAAGATACGCATCGCCGCAGCCTTTGATCCCCTGGCCGAAACCCCGATCTCAAACACGGCTGTTCCGGTATATCCTCCGAAAAAAATGGATGAATATATTCCTAAGAACGGAATCCGCCATGCTATTTTGGCTGTTCCCGATACGGTGGCACAGGATGTTTTTGATCATCTGTACCAACTGGGGATCCGCGGCTTCATGTCCTTTTCCTCCATACCCTTGCGGGTACCTGAAGATGCATTTGTCAATCAGGTGGACCTGGAATCTGAACTGGAAACCGTTATTTTTTATACCAAAAACAGGGAGAACAATGGAAAGAAAGCGTCAGCCCCTGCATCTTGAAATCTGCATGGGCAGTTCCTGTTTTAGCCGGGGGAATCGATACAATCTGCAGATTCTCCGGGAATTCATCCGCGAGCAGGGCCTTGAGGACTGGATTACAATCGAAGGCCGCTTATGCAGTGGTTCCTGTTCAAAGGGACCGGTCATCAACATTAACGGACGGGAATATCCGGAAGTTCATCCGGATTCTGTTAAAGATTTAATCCTCCACGTATTGGAAGGAGGAAACAAATGAATGCTTCCTATCCGATTTATACCGGTGTTACCGATTGTCAGGACTGTTATAAATGTGTTCGCCACTGTCCGGTAAAGGCAATCCGAATTGAAGAAGGGAAAGCATCCGTGATTTCCGGGGATTGCATTCTCTGCGGGCATTGCGTGGAAGTGTGCCCGTCCGGAGCAAAAAAGATCCGAAACGACATTGAACGGGTAAAAAATTTGATCCGGTTGAAAGAAAAAGTATTTGTTTCTCTGGCGCCCTCTTATATCAGCGAGTTTCCGGGACTCCACAGATCTCAGCTGATTCGCGCCCTGAAGCGTCTGGGCTTTTCTGAAGTTTCAGAAACCGCCCTGGGGGCTCAGGAAGTATCTGCCCATATTGCCCGGACGCTGGACCATGCCACACCGGGATATTATCTGTCTTCCGCCTGCCCATCCGCCGTGGAGCTGATCCGAAAACATTACCCTGCTTTTCATGAGGCCGTCACATCCTTTCAATCACCCATGCAGGTCCATGCCGGCATTCTGAAAGAAATGTACGGGTCTGACATCGCTGTCGTGTTTATTGGTCCCTGCATTGCAAAAAAGGATGAATCAGACAGACATCCTGACCGGGTCAATGCTGCTATTACCTTTAAAAATCTCCTGGATTGGTTTAAGCAGGAAGGAATTGATCCGGCATCAGAACCTGTATTACCGGAAGAAAAATTTGTCCCCGAAACAGCGCGAGAAGGGGCTATGTACCCTGTTGAAGGGGGGATGATTTCCGGCGTGCGTTCTGAATGTTCACTTCATGATCCTGCATTCATGTCCTTTTCCGGTGTAGAAAATATACAGATGGCTCTGAACGGGTTAGAACAATTCCGGCCGGACCGCCCTGTCTTCATTGAATTGCTTACATGCAAAGGGGGATGTATTAACGGTCCTGCCCGTCTGAACAACGGCAGTACGGTCATTAAAAGGTATGCTGTTTTGAATCAGGCAGCATATCCTGCTGAAGAGCTTCCCCGGCCGCCCCGAAGAGAAATTGAAGAAACTTTTTCACAGACAGCGGTTCACATGCCCGAATATTCTGATTCGGACATCACCCGCGCCTTACACCTGGTAGGCAAATATACCCCCTCAGATGAATTAAATTGTGGCGGATGCGGATACAATAGCTGTCGAGACTTCGCCATTCAATTACTGAACGGGAGGGCCGAACGGGAAATGTGCGTGACTTATATGCGTAAACTTGCCCAGAAAAAGGCCAATGCTCTTTTACGTTCTATTCCTTCGGGTGTTGTGATTGTCAACGATGAATTAAAAATTGTTGAATGTAACAGGAATTTTGCACGGCTCATCGGGAAAGACAGTGTGAAAGTTTTCGAAGCACGGCCGGGAATGGAAGGCGCATTGCTTGAAAAAGTGATTCCTTTCGCCCATCTTTTCAGAACAGTTCTGGAAGATGGTGAAGATATTCTGAATAAGGATATCCGCTATGATAAACGTATTCTTCACGGATCTGTCTTCACCATCGAAAAACACCGTATCGTGGGTGGTGTTTTTCAGGATATCACCACACCGGCCATGCAAAAGGAACATATTATCCGGAAAACAAGGAACGTGATAGAAAAAAATCTGGAGACAGTGCAAAAAATCGCTTATCTCCTGGGTGAAAATGCGTCCGAAACACAGGTTGTACTGGATTCCATTGTCAAATCCTTTGCATCGGATATACCTGACAAGAATAAGCATGAAAAAACATAAAATTTTCGTTGAAACGGAGCATCATCAATATCACAAACGGGGGCAACTGGTTTGTGGAGATACTTTTCTTTCAAGAAAGCTGAAAGAAGAGAAACGGGTTATATCTGTCCTCTCCGACGGGTTGGGAAGCGGTGTGAAAGCCAATGTATTGTCCACCATGACGGCAACCATGGCCTTAAATTATATTTCATACCATTATGATTTGAAAGAGACTGCCCGGGCCATTATCCGCACCCTGCCGGTCTGCAGTCAGAGAAAAATAAGCTATGCCACGTTTACCATTGCCGAAATCGACCATAACAACAGGGTTTATCTGGTGGAATACGGTAACCCGCCGACAATTGTCATCCGGGACGGTCGGCCCCTGCCCTTAGAACGGCAGGAAATGTCCCTGACGCGTATGGATCGCATACACGACACCTTATACTACTCTGCGTTCAACGGTGAGCTTGGAGACAGAATTATCCTGCTTTCAGACGGGATAACACAAAGCGGTATCGGCACAAAACAGTTTCCCTTTGGGTGGGGCGAGAAGGCACTAAGCGATTTTGCCTGTCAGCTCTTAAAACAGCAGCCGGGAATCAATGCCCGTACTTTAGCCAGAATCATCACGGATAAAGCTCTGGCTTATGACCATAAAACTCCCTATGACGACATGACATGCGGAGTCATGACCTTACGTCATCCCAGAGAGCTGCTTTTAATCACAGGTCCGCCGATTGACAAAAAGAACGATTCCCGCATGGCAGATCTTTTCAATACATTTCCGGGAACGCGTATTATTTGCGGAGGAACAACGGCAAACATCATCGCCCGGGAAACAGGCCGGAAGCTGACGGTGAATCTGAAAGATTTTGATCCGGAAATTCCTGCCACATCCACAATGGAAGGGGCGGATCTGGTGACTGAAGGATCCATAACGCTGGGTAAAGTTTTACAAATCCTGGAAAACGGCTGTAATCCGGATAACCTGCCCTCCAACGGAGCCGGTCGGCTGATACATCATTTTCTGAATTCGGATAAAATCAGTTTTCTTGTGGGAACCAAAATCAATGAAGCTCACCAGGACCCCAATGTCCCGGTGGAATTGGAAATCAGGCGAAACCTTGTTAAACAGATTACCCGGCTTTTGGAGACAAAATATTTAAAGGAAGTGACCATAACATTTATATAGAGGTAAGGAATGAAAGAAAAAATTACCGTTGAAATCTGCACGGGAACCCATTGTTTTGTCATGGGGGGATCAGATCTGATGCTTCTGGAGGATTATCTTCCGGAAGATTTCCGGGAAAACGTCATAATCACAGGTTGCAACTGCCTGGAATACTGTGAAAACCGCTCCCGGGGCAAGGCTCCGTTTGTCCGCATCGATGGCGAAATTATGGAAAACGCAACCATCTCCCGGATAATCCGGAAAATAGAATCTCTTATACTTCAGAAATAAGGGGGCTCAGATGAATTATGTCAACAATGCAACGCTCATCCGCAGGGAACTGATTACCCGGTTATCCACCCTTTTTGTCTCAAAAAAACTGGATAACCTTGAAAGAATCCCGCTTGAGCTATTCCCCAGGGGAGGGACATCCGTCCGGTGCTGTATATACAAAGACCGTGCAATGATTCGTTACCGGTTAATGGCCTTAATGGGACACCGTGTTGAAGACGAAACGGATGAACTCAAATCCCTGAAAGATTACGCAAAAGATGCGCTGAACAGAGAGAAGCCCCAAAATCCGTTTCTTACGGTCATTGGCGAAGCTTGCAGCGCCTGTGTACGGGTTAACTATGTTGTAACAGATGCCTGTCAGGGATGCGTTGCCCGACCTTGTATGCTGAATTGTCCGAAAGAAGCCATTGAATTTGTGAATGGCAGGGCTCACATTATGCATGACAAGTGCATCAACTGCGGAATATGTCAGAAAGAGTGTCCCTATCACGCTATCATTTATATGCCTGTACCCTGCGAAGAAGCCTGTCCCGTAGATGCCATCCGTAAGGATGATTCGGGAAAAGAAGAGATAGACTACGATAAATGCACCTATTGCGGAAAATGTATGCGGGCTTGTCCTTTTGGTGCTATCATGGAAAGAAGCCAGTTGATGGATGTCCTGAAAGCACTGGAGAGTAATCGCCGGTGTGTTGCCATGATCGCACCGTCTCTCGTAGGTCAATTTTCAGCATCTTTAGGACGGGTGGTAACTGCGTTGAAAAAACTGGGATTTGATGATGTAACGGAAGTCGCCGGCGGGGCCATGGAAACAGCAAACCATGAAGCACATGAATGGGAGTCCAGAATGGCTCAGGAGGATACATTCATGACAACTTCCTGTTGTCCGGCCTGGGTGGAAACGGTGAACAAGCACCTTCCGGATTTGAAACCGTACGTTTCCAAAACCGCCACACCTCTGCATTATACAGGGGAAAGGGTTCGCAAGAATGATCCCGAAGCTGTTACTGTTTTCATCGGCCCCTGTGTTTCCAAACGGCATGAAGCATGGAAAGATGACACTGTTGACCTGGTTTTATCGATTGAAGAGTTGGGAGCTCTCTTCGTCGCCCTGAAAATTGATGTTCAAAAAATGGATGAGGCCGTTTTGGAAGATGTGTCACCGGCTGGCCGGGGGTTTGCCGTCACAGGCGGTGTAACTGAAGCTGTCCGGAAAAACGTGACAAATCATACCATGAAAACAGTCCAAATCGATGGCCTGGATAAGCAAAGCCTCCGGGAAATCCGGCGTTATCCTAAACAGTGTCCCGGTAATTTTGTAGAAGTCATGTCCTGCCAGGGTGGATGCATCGCCGGTCCCAACGTGATAAACAACCCCAGGCTGGCCTTGCGGCAACTAAAGAAAATTCTGAATCAAAGTAATCCTTAAAAGCTTATGATGTCGTATTAAGTCTTTTATTCAAATTCTTCCCAGCGGTCATCCACCGAGGTTTTTTCCAACCCCTTATAATCCGTAATATATTCCTGGAGCGCCTGACGAATCATGATACCCGTGTCAAGACGTTGATCATCCGGTATTTCTGTCACTCGTCCATAGCCTGAATTTCCTTCAGCCAGGTAGTCGGATATAGCCAGTTTATACATCGCGTCCGGATCAAAGGGTTTGCCCTGAATGGAATGAATGGTAACCCGGTCGCCATTGGGTTTGCGCCGGTCCACCGTCACTTTAAGGCCGCTCACCTGCATTCCCCGCGAATTGCCTGTAACTCTGTCTTCTATCAGCTTGTCAATAAAGGAGCCGGAGACCTGGAATACGGTAATATTATTCCCAAAGGGAAGCACATTAAAAAGATCAGCTGGTGTAAGAGGCCCGGCATTTAAATCAGCGCGTATCCCGCCGAAGTTTGAAAATGCCACATCCGCCCCGGCAACGGTGGTCATAGCATCACAGATCATATTTCCTAACAGGGATTGTCCTTCGGAGCTTCTTCGAAAAGGTTTCGGCAGTACTGCCAGGACATCATGAAAGCCTTCTTCGGCCTTGGCCTTTTCGGCAGACAGAATAGAATCCGCCTTTTTATCCAGCCAGAATTCATCTTCTACCATTGTTATCAATGCGCTGTTATCTACGGCAAAATCATATCCGGCCAGTTTTTTGGTTTCTTTGTGGATATAGATGTTCACATGTCCCACATTAGTCCCGTTGGCATAATTTTGAAAAATCAGGGTATGATTGACGGGATCCACATAAGGTTTGTAAAATCCCTTGTGCACATGACCGGAAAATATAATATCGATACCCGGTGTCATGGCTGCGATTTCCAGGGCATTGGGACCGTGTTTATCCGGTCGAATTGCCTTTTGCCTCATGTTTTCCAGAAGTTCCTGATAGGCGGCTTTCCGGTCGTAGGGTGTCCAGGCATGGGTTTCAACAATGATAATGTCGGCACCCATCTCTTTTAAACGGGGTACCCACTTTTGGGCTGTTTCAATTTCAGGCAGAAAGGTGAGTCCTGCCACATGTTCCGGAAAGCTTAAATCCGGAGTGACTGTCGTGGAAATCCCCAGGATGGCAATTTGAATTCCGGCAGCATCTATCATAACGTAGGGCTCCACATATTCAGGAATCTGTCCTGTGGAATCCTGAATAATATTGGCAGCGAGGAAGGGAAAATTTGCCTGGGCGGCCCGGGCCTTAAGCACATCCAGCCCCAGATCGAAATCATGATTGCCCAACGTCATGGCATCATATCTGGCCATATTCATATACTTAATGACCGCTTCTCCTTCTGTTCGGGATCCAATAGGCCGGCCCGAGAAAAAATCACCGGCATCCACCACCAGCACCGGGGCTTTTTCTTTTTCAGCTTTTTCGCGGACAGCATCAATGTAATGAACCACTGCCGCACCCCCGCCAATCAACGGTGGAAATTCGGGATTCATAAACCGGGCTTCCATCCGGTCCACACCCCCATGAATATCATTGGTAAAAATAATTATAATCTTCTGATATTCCTCTTCAGGATACTCCCGGCTTCCCAACAATCCGGAAACCGTGAACAGAACGAATAATAAGATGTATGTCAAATGTCGCATAAGTCTTTCCCGTTGTTTTTACAGGGAATATGTCAATGTTGCCATGACCCGCACGCCGGCTTCCCGAACCTTGTCCCGGGAAACCCTGACTTCCCCTTCAATGGGGAACATGTCGTTATAATGATAAATGGATTCATACCAGGAAACATTCAGATCCAGGATTAAATTTTCAATTTGATAACCGGTCCCGAAATAGATATCACTTCGGTTCAATTCGTTTCGGACGGGACTTTCTGTATAGGAAAATCCTGCCCGCATAGGAATTCCGGAAGAAAACACATGCTCGGCACCGATTCGAAATGCCCAGCAATTATCCCAATCCGGTGAAAAAGTTGTCGTATCGGCACCCCGGTATTCATTTTCAAGTCCGCCCCACAGGGTCAGGTCAGCCTGGGCAAAAAGTTCAGTTTTTAAAATATTTTCCGGGATATATCGCAGTCCCATTGACAGGGTATTGGGCCGTTGGACCGTTTGTTTTACAATAGACCGGTCCACGGTATAGGCAGGCATCACGAGAGAACTGTCCATATAAGCCACCACGCCCGGATTTTCAAATTCAATCTCTCCGGCCAGGGTATAGGCCAGGTGGATTGTGTGACGTTTTGTCAGATTAAGAACCAGTCCCATCCGGACATCCATGCCCCCTTGCAAATCGGTGTCAAACAGGGAGTACGTGGTAGTATCCGATGCCAGACGGTCGTCAGGGCGGTCAATGACCGTTACTCCGAGTCCTCGTTCAATGCGGCTTCCCATAAGTTTTGTCACACCGGCACCAAGGTTAAGCCAGTCCAGAGAGGAAGGAGACCAGGCGCCTCCCACACTCAGACCGTTGATTTGTCCGGAAAAAGTAACCTGATGATAGCCGACCAGGGGATCCCGGTTGTAGTCGTATGTGGCGGTGCGAATTTCTTCTTCATAGGTGTAGTTCAGATTGTTGACAGGTGTATATCCCAGCATAACGGACCAGGTATTCCGGCCGTATCCCGCTAAAAAGCCGGCATCGAAAATCCAGTAGCGGTTATGGACATAATCGTTATCTGTTAAAAAATCACCGAAAGTATCCTGGACAGGGAATGACCGCCGTTCCCGGAGATGTAGTCCTTTACCTGTCAAGACAAGGCGAAGGCCCTGCATATTAGCAGCAACGGCCGGGTTGGATGTTACGGCCGATGGATGCCCCCATTCCGCAAGGGCTGCTCCTCCCAAAGCATTGGCCCGGGCACTGTGATAAGGATTGCTGTTCAGGAGGATATTGGAATAAAATGTCTGGCCATGGGCCAGTGAAGCAATCAGCAGTATGCCTGCCAGAACTTTCATGTTTTTCATCCTGTGTATTTCTTTTCTTTTCATGTGTGGCTCCGATCATTCAAGGCGTCATTAAAAACGGTAATCCAGCTGGATTCTGAAATCATTATAAGTATTCCGTGCCGTAATATCAGTTATTTCATAGTCACCGGACACGGTGGTTACAGTCCCGCCAACATAGCTATCCATCATACCATGACGGTCAAAGGAGTATTTAAACCGGGCAGATAAATTTGGACTCAATCTGGAGAAAAAAGCAATCCATCCGTGAAATGCTTCCGAATCGGTGTTAAAAACACGGAAGTCCGTATCCTCAAAATTCCAGATAAATCCTTCATAGATCATCATTTGTCCCATTACTTTGAAACGGTCATTGAAATTGTGCCTTACCTGTGCGGCAATCGCTTTACTGGGACTTCCGGCATTTCCCACCATGGAAGTTCCGCCGGCAGTATTGGCAGTCAGGCGGGGACGGGGGTTAAAAGCCGTATATCCCGTCGCCAGCAGAAGGCGGAGTTCATTGTGGCGGGACATGCGCATGATTCCCTCCAGGCGGGTTTCCGTGGATTCATATCCTGTCGGTGAAAAAATATTCTGTCCTCCGCGGCTTTGCCACTTTTGCCGCAGGCGAAAACGGTAATTAAACACGGGACGATATTCCAGATTAAAAACCAGGCGGTTATATTTGGACTGATCCGCGACACGGGTCCAAATATCATGTTCAACCGTCGTAACAAACTGACGATGAAACTGATATCGCAGGTTGAAATAAAAACCCCGCTCTGCCTGGGGTTGTGGCGCTCCAGTGTAGAGAAATCCCAGAGAAGGATCTTTTAAATAAAAAACATCCTCAAAAATCGTGCTTTTATACCGCTGATAATTGGAAAAGGAGCGTTGGTAGGGATTGTCGTAAGCCAGATCATAATCGCGATAAAGAAGAAGAATGTTAAAATTATCAAACTGCCAGTACATATTCACGAGCCAGGCCATGGGGTCTTTCTTCAAATCAAAAACAGCCCCGTCCAGGTCCAGAATTCCGATTTCACCCTGGAGTACCAGGTTTTTATAAACTGTGGAAAAATCTCCGCCCAGAACCCGCCGGTATGATTTTGCCTTGCTCCAGAGGGCCGATTCGCCGCTGTTTTCGTAAATGGATGCAATTTCCGTGTCGGCGGAATTACCTATGTGATTCAGATAATATCTTAAATTTTCAGGCGACACAACTGACTGTATTTGAAATTCCTTTTCTCTGTCATAGAGACTTTCATACGCTGTAATACCTATATGTGTGCTTGTGTTGATCCTCCACCTGAAATTGGAGCCGTAAAGAAGTTCATCCACCGTCCGTGTCAACGGTTCTGTAAGCTGACCGTTCAGACCATACTCATACCGGGGTTCCATGCGGATAAGCATGGAAAACGATTCATCTGAATTCAACACGGCATCCCGGGATTCAAAACTCACAAATGGCGTGAAATAAAGGGATTTCCATTGAATTTCCCCTGTAAGCCCGCGAAGAGGAACATAGGTGTTTTTGGAAACATCACCGGAAATACCATAGAGTCTTTTCCGCCATCCGTACCCGCTTTTACGGGGGGTAAAGTAATCCACTGATTCCATGATTACCCCCTGGCCAAAAGCAGCCACATAATTCCCGGCAATCAGCTTATTCAAGCGGAAATCTCCGCTCCGGACCGGTTCATACGATAAAAATGCTTTCACTCTGGGAATCCGGCCCAAAGATCCCAGCTGATAATATTCATCATTCTGTCCCAGCGGACGGCTATAGGATACACCACCGGACCATGTGTTTCCTTTATTTACTAAAAGTTTGTGATAGATATCCAGGGGGGTTGTTTTTGACTGGAAAATCTGAAGGGATTCGGCATCTTCATCGGGGACAATGTTTTGTTGGGAGTTTTTCACTGTGGTATTGTAATATCCGTGCCATCCTTTGTCCTCATCATCTGTAAAGCGGACATAATCGCCGATATTTCTGTACCCGTAATAGGACAGGCTTTCAATGCTCCGGAGATCCCTGGCGGATGTAATGGTTTGGTCTGAGGCAATGAATCTTTCCACGGCTACAGCATCCACAGGAGATACGCCGGGCAGGTTCATAAAATCAAAATAATCCATACGGTTGATATTTTCCGGTGAACTGAGCAGCCGTATCCATTCTTCCACCAGTCCTTCTGATGATCCTTCAGAAAAGGTCATCCGCTCAAGCTGATAGTAATTATCCTCAATGCGCTGTTCTTCCGCTGTCAGGAGGATCGGGAACACGGCTACGTGTTCTTTCAACAGAACAAATTCTTTGTGGCTCACCCCTTCCAGGGTTGACAGCTCATAGATACTTTCAAACCCGCCATGGTAAAGCCTGTAATTCAGAATAGCTTCGACGGCCTCGTTCGAGAGTCCCAGTTCGCAAAGGGCATTGGCGTCAAGGGTGTTTAAATCCGGTTTTTCAGCAAAAAGCAGGGTCAGGCTCAGAAAGAGGATAGCTGCCGCACGCCATATTTTACCTGTGTCATTCATCAGCATTACCGGTCTTGTTGTTTCATCTGAAAATGGAGGGAAAACATGTGAGTCAGAGGTAATACGGGATGAGTAATCAGGGCATAATCCACATGTCCCCAATCCGTATGGATTCCTGCTCCAAGGGCCAGCTGGCTGGGTTCATGGGAAATTCCCGTGCGGAGGACCAGCCATTCCAGCACATAATATTCGAGTCCTGCATGGATCTGAAATTCATCCCGGCCCATAATTTTTTCAATCGACCATGTCGAGGTCATGCCATAATAGGGCTGGTATCCAATGCCGATTTCTAATTTGGAGGGAATCGTCTGGGATGTACCGGAGGATCCAAGGGCGGGATCGTTTACATTTTTCAGAAAAAATCCGGCCCATGCCCGGGAGCGCAGACTGGCCTTGAGTCCTACGTCCAATCCCCAGGTTGCCCCCGATCCAAGAGATACACCGTCTGAGCCATCCCCGGCTTGTCCGGCGGATTGAGATCCGTAATCCATCTGAAGGTAGTTGATATTATATCCCAGAGCCAGGGAGGATCGAAGATCCTTCTGGAGATAAAAGGCATGGGAAAGTGCCACCCGTATTTCCGAGGAGAGATTATTTCCCGAATAGCTCATCTGACCGGCATAGCCAGACAACGCCACTGACCCCAGAGATCCTGGCAGAGCGGCGGCAAGGACAGCCCGGGTATTTTTCGTAAAGGACTGTGAAAAGGGCTGGGAATAATCCACGGCAAATCCCGGTCGTTTCCAATCGGACAGGCCGGCGGGGTTTACATCCACACTCCAGATACCGGAGGAAACCGCCGTACCCGATCCGCCAATTCCGGCATCTGCTACAGATCCGTACCAATAATCCGTAAAAACCTGTCCATGGGCGATACCTGTCAACAGGGGAAATAAAAGTAACAGGCTTAAGTATTTCATTTTTTTCATAATTTTCTCTTAAAATCTTACCGCAATTACAAAAGGTGCAAGGTCGTAAGTGACTTTTCCGGTCTCCCTGTCCGTCCCTTCCAGGTGCATGATATATTGTCCGGGGGTCAGGAGCCTTCCGGCAGCATCCCTGCCATCCCAGGTTCTGGTAATTTGCCGGCTGAGTCCTTTAAATTCATCAAAGAGCGTGGCCACATGGCGGCCGGACATATCATAGACCCTTAGGACGAGTCTGACGCCGGATGGAAAACCGAAAGTGTACTGAAGAGTTTCGCCGGCCCGGGGCACAAAGGGGTAAGGGGCAATATCCAGGGACACCCCCGCATTCCATTCGGTGCCTTCCTGCCAGGGAGCAAAATCTTCAGCATAGGCAGCCAGCAGCTGGGCGCTTTCATTGTAGATTCCACCAACAGCTTTAACTGAAATCATATTTCCGGACTGAAGCAGACTGTCCAGCTCGTCGTTGATCACACTCCCGGATTCATTCACCAGAATATTGGTGGAATTCCAAATACGAATAGTCACCGAACCGGTCCCGTCATCAATATCAATGTTGGAACCGCCGCCGATATTATCACTCCTTGAAGAGATTCGTCCGGACAATTCCATAAGAGTCCCTTCATATTCGGCAGGATCCCGTTTCAACACTTCAATGGAAATTTTCAGCGGTTCGGGAACTTGTGCTTTACCCATCACAGTATGGGAAGAGATCACCAACTCTTTCACACCGAGGTATTCTTCCAGGGTCCCGGTGATTTCCACATCGGTTCCCCGGGGAAGGTCAATCATGGAGGGGCTGTAAACGTTAATACCGCGGCCCGATTCATCCTGAAAATAGGCAGACAACCGGTCTGTTCGGAGTTTACCTGACCCGATGGTCATAACACCCCGCAGGGTCACCGTTTCACCATCGTATGCATCAAAATTGTCCCGCACATCCCGGATAGTCAAAACTTCCGGCGGTTCACTGATTGTCACACTTTGGACAATGGATGAATCCATGAGTCCCCAGCCGTTTTCAGCTTTGGCATAGTACAAAAGCTGTCCGGCACTTTCCGGAGGGGGCATTTGAAAAGAATAAGTTCCGGTACTTACTTCACTCATCGTGTGTTCATTCCGAACATCATCAAAGCGGGTAACCAGATAAACAACAAGAGTTCCGGATTCATCCGTTACAGACACCTGAAATGTAAGAGTATCTTCTGTCGTGGGATTGGCCGGCAAGACCTGCACGGAGGTGATATCCGGCTTGGATTCGGTTTTATCCACCACATCCCAGGTAATATTCAGGGGTTCTCCCGTTTCGTCATGTCCTGTAATCCCGTTTCCCCCGAAAGGCGGTTCGCTGCCTTCATCGCTGTGAACCATTTTCTGATCCATACCGTGGACGGTTGCATAGGTTTGTTGTGATACGGGTGTATCAGAAGCATATCCGGAAACACCGCTTTTATCCACAGCCTTATCCAATCCGCCGTACAGGAGATAGTCCACATCCTGAACCGTAGGGGATGATCCATCCCAATAAAACAGAACCAGGGTGCCTTTGAAGTCGTCCATATAGCCGTAAGGCCGTGTGGGTATGGTGGAAACGGTGGATGATGCCGACAGGAGGTTATTTTTCAGAGCCAGATGGGGAGGATTTCCGTACTCGGCCTGATAGTCAGAACGCCTTGCCAGGCCTACAATGAGTACATCTCCCGGACTCAGGGTTGTGTCGGGAAAACGGGCTACAAAATCCGATGAGGATTCGGACCAGAAGTCTGCCCCGGACGGCAGGTTATAGTAGTATTTTCCATTGACCGTATCTGTGGCATCCGTCAGGTAATAATCACCCAACTGGATAGACTGGCTTGTGGGGTTTGTAATGGCCACATATTCCGCCTGGCTGGGAAACAGCACCAGTTCTGACATATACAGGTGATCCGGTGCTCCCAAGAGCATGACCGGCAACATGACCATTACTGTTAAAAGCCACAAACGGCCGCGACGGTAAGTCAACATAGTGTATCCAATCATTTATTTAAGTAATACAAGTTTCCGATGAAAAACCCTGTCAGCAGTCCGCATTCTGACCACATAGATCCCTGAGGCAAAGGCATCGGCATTCCAGGTATAGGAATACATACCGGCGCTCAGATGACCCTGGTGCAGGGTTTCTACAACCTGGCCGGTCAGATTGACAATGTCCACGGTCAGGTCAGCAGCTTCAGGCAGAGACCACTGAATGGTAGCCCTGGCATTGAAGGGGTTGGGATAGGGCTGGAATAATTCAAATGTCTGGGGAAGTCCTGTCTGATGATCGCTCACACTGTTAGCCACGCCAAAATCTTCCTGATATCCCACAATGAGCTGATATTTAGAGGCATACTGACTTCCGACTCCCATAAAGACGGCTTCCCGATCTACATTGAGTTCGGCAATATCAATTCCTGTGGAATTCCAGAAAACCACTTCCAGGCTGTCGGTTCCATCGGTGATCGTCACGGCTGTATTACTCGAATAGGAATTGATGCTGCTAACAACGCCTGGCACTTTAATGAGGGTGCCTTCCCACTCTGCGGAATTTGCTTCCGTAACCGAAATTTCAGCCGGATCTGGGAGGGGCTGGCTTGTGGCTGTAATCTGATAACTGAAATTTTTCAATTCAATGGTTGTATAATAGAGATCCACTTCACCCACAGCCGTCACTTCGGCGCCACGTTCCAGATCGGGATACAGCGTGGGGTCATATAAATTAAGTCCGTTCCCGGATGTATCCTGGATATAGGCGTTTGTCCGGTCCGTCTGAATCACATTGGATCCAATGGTCATCACGCCATGAATGGTTTTAATCTGTCCGTCCCAGGTTTCAATATTGTCATGAATATCCGAGATCGGTGTGGGCGTGGCGGAGGCAATGAGGACGTAATAAGCACCGGAGCGATGTTCATTGCCATCGCCATCAATGGCCACAAAGCGGTAATTAATCTTCTGATTCCCGGCCTGGGCGGGAATTTCGCCCATCCAGGTATTGTCATGATCATTCCATGTATTGCCCGTCCCCACGGTGTTCAGAAAACTTCCGTCGGTTCCATATTCAATATCCATGGCCGTGATGGCCGGAGCATTTTCACCGGGAATAATATCGACGGATACTTCAATGGCATTGGCAGAGGTAACAAATTCCGGTGTCCGGGCGGCATTTTCAAAGGAAGGCGCATCGGCACCTCCGTGCATGCCAAGTCCGCTGACATCATCCAGACCTAATTGTGTCCATTCTTCCATGGTAAAAACAGGGTTTCCGACAGATACGGAATTCTTGCGTCTTAATGTTAAATCTTTAATAATATCCGAAGAATTGTCTGGTTCTCCGACGATATCCACAATCACACCCTTATGAAAAAGAGCAACAGCGTCATTGCCGTTATAATGGACGACCGAAGGATAGGCAAAAACCGTATCCGGTGTTGAATACAGCGTGTGCTTTTCTGCAGCCAATACAATCACGTCACCAGGATTCAGTACGGTTAAATGTCCCCAATCTTCAAGAACAACTGAAAACTCGCCACTGCCGTTTGATGCCAAACCCATGGTATAACCTTCGGCGTTCAAATCGACAGTTTCTTCACCAATATTAGCAATTTCAAGATATTTGTTGCTTGATGATCCCTCAACATATTCGCTGATAATGATATATGATTCGGAGATATCCACCACCGAAACAGCAACAGTATCATCGGCGGTAATTCCGCCATCATCCGTGATTTCAAGCCGGAACGTGAGCTCAGATGCTGTGGCAGGCGCAGTGAATGTTGCAACGGCAGCATTGGCATTATTCAGGGAGACTGACGTTCCGGAAAGTTGCGTCCAGGAATAGGAACTGATCGTTCCGTCCGGATCATAGGATGCACTTCCGTCCAGAGTTACGACATCATTCACGCGAACGACCACATCCTCACCGGCTATGGCAACCGGGGCATAATTAACTTCCTCAAAGATCTGATCCACATTCGCAGCCCCGGGAGTAATAGCCGCAACCTGCCAGGGGCTTCCCTGAAGACCAAGCCGGCTCAGTGATTCTCCTTCGCTTCCTTCGTACACATCCTCCGAAGCGGAAGCCACTTCCATCGGATTTCCATCTTCATCATTCATGGAACCTTCATAGGATACGGCATTCACAATCGTTCCATTTATCTTTAAAACAATGGCATCCGGTGATCCATTTTGAATGATGTTTTCTGCAGGCCATCCCGACGGGGTCAGGTCTACATTGGAAACCGTAGCTGCCCCAATTACAAAAAAACCATAACCGTCTGTTTCATCTGCAAGGGTCAGCGACGGGATATCTACAGTTTGGTAAACGGACCCCGGGGTTGTATTTCCATTCACCAGTTCGACCGTGACATTTGTATATATTCCAGCCGGACCGGCAATTTCCAGAAATTCAGCATTATCTGTGCTGGGCTGGTCATAATCAATTTCATTAATAAAAAGCTGACCCATGGCCAGACTTGCCAAGACAAGCACGACAGCAACACTTTTGGAGATAATTTTCATGATATCACCTCATATTTGATTTTTTTGGGGCTTAAAAGATACAATCTTTTGTCGTTAAATGGGCAGAAAAAGATTGTTATTTCTTCATGCCCCTGTTTTTGTTTTGCTTTCAATGACCGGCCGTATTTCGCCGATCCGGTGTCCTGCATGATTCGTAAGGACCGGATGATGAAAAGACTCCAGTTTTTTCAATTCTTCAGAAGTTAGAACATTTAAACGGACAAGGGTTTCAATCAGGAGCGGAACCAGCGCCCGACGGTTTCCATCGAGGACTTTAATGTTGATGCCATAGCGTCTTCCGTCGGGGAGTCTCACGGCGCATCCCTGTACCCCTTCGGCGCCCACCTTGGCCACGATTTTTCCATGGGTTCTTTCCATCAAAGCCGTGTCAAATCGCCCTTTACCGGCAATCAGGTAGGGGTTGGATGTCATAATATTCCGGATTTTTTCAAGACTTTCATCGGATCCCATGGCAAGATGCCGGTACATCCGGGCCATTCCCCGTACGGACACATAAAAAACCGGTGCGGTACACCCGTCAAGTGCCAAAGGGACCGTGGTTTCGCCGGAGTATTTACTGATTTTTTCACGGATTGCTTTCTGCACAGGATGGTCAAAAGCCAAATAGGCAGCAGTGTCTTCGCCAAGATGCCGGCATACTGAAAGCATTCCTGTATGTTTTCCCGAACAATTGTGATACACAGGAGAATACTCGGTTTTGACCGCTCCTTTTTGACCTCCGACAGAATAAACCAGCGGCACATGAGACCCACATTGCAGGGCAGATTCATCCAGGCCGATACGCTTTAAATATTTCCGGACAATTCTCACGTGTACCGCTTCACCGTTGTGGGATGCACAGGCCAGGGCAATCCATTGATCCGGTAAATGAAATGCCTTATCCGTCCCGGTATCAAGAATCACTGTTGCCTGAAATGGTTTAGCGCTGGATCGCAAGTAAGTATATAAACCGGTTTCGGGTGTATGAAGTATTTCATTTTCCTCTTTATCCACAACGCTGATTTCGGCATGGTGAACACTTTCAATCCGCCCGCCGCGGAGAACCTCCGCCCTGGCTACAATATGTTCTGAACTTTTCATAACTCTCCCGGTGATATAAAATAAAAACCTTCTTTTTCAAGTTTTGGAATCATTTCCGCAAGTATTTTCAATGTGAGAGGCCTGTCATGCCCGATAGCCACCACAACCCCTTTTTTTTCTGCAATCCGGGCCATTTTACCGATCTGTCGGCGGATATTGCTTTCGGTATTTTCGTGATCAATGAAGATATCCCGCTGATAAACCCGGATGTTATGAGCCCTCATCACCCCCGGGACAACGGTCTTGTTCACGGTATAAGAATCCAAAAAAAAGAGAGCTGTTTCTTCCAGAACATCGGCAATTTTATGTATCATCCCTGAAGAACCTGTTACCCGGGAGCCCATGTGGTTGTTCATCCCAATGGCCATGGGAAGCTCGGCAATGGCTTTCAAAATCCGATATTCAACCTCATGCCGGTCCATACCGTCCATAATCATATAGGCTTCTTCCCCGCCATGGTATTCCAGAGGTTCCATAGGCATGTGAATCATAACCGGATGTCCCCGCCGTTGTGCCAGTCTGCCCAGGTTTTTTGAGTGAGTATGCCCCGGAATCACGGAAAAGGTCACCGGAGCCCTGAGATTGAGAAATCCTTTTTCCGTTGCGCCATAGGCATACCCGAAATCATCAATAATCAGACATATACGGCCTTTCACCGTATCTATGGCCGGCCGGAGGATAATGCGTCCCTCCGGGTTCCCTTTCTGATCCCGGATTGTGAGAGCAATGCGTGTTTTCTGAGAATCCAGCCGTGCAGAACAGGCTTTCAGGTGATCCCCGCAAAAGAGTCCAAAACGATACAAATCCTCCCGGAAGACTTTTCCTTTCGGATATTCATACTCAAGGGACCAGACGGAATCGTCGGGAGAGATATCCATCTTTACCGGACGTAAATACCGAACCGAATCCTGTAAAAATAAAACGGTCTGATCCATAAAATCATGGACACTTGTTTTTTCTTCTTCCTCCGGTTTTACATGCAGCATCAGCAGCGTTGTGAACACAAGTATAGCGAGGACTTTCAAGATGCGTCGTTCCAGGCGCTTATCCCGGTACCAGACAGTCTTATTTGATCTTTTACTAAAAACTGGATTCATCATGCCATTTCACAATACGCCACTGGTCATCCCAGGGACTCCGGGCGAAATTAAAAATTGCCGAACCGATAATGACCAGATTATCCCCCAGGTTCAACTGAAAGGATTTTGCAATTTCGGCATAGTTTGAACTGTCAAACCATGTTTTTTGCGTTTTGAACAGCGTATCACCCTTCATATAGCTGAAAGAGCTGTCCAGGGTGGAATTCCAGATCAGGTCTATCGGCCGGAATGCTCTGAAAAGTCCGCCCGTCGCACGGAGTTCCACATCCCGGGGCCAGGACTCATAATGTCCCCCGCCACCCTCATCGTCCGGTTCATAGTAAACAAAGACAAACTGACTGTCAATAAGAGTGGAATAAACCAGGCTGTCCCTGTAAATATAGGCATAGCGGAAATTATCAAGCACATGGGCAGGGCGGCTCATAACAGGATTATACAAGAGACCGGATTTGCCAATATCTCCTGTTTCCGGTGCAAAAATATTATGACATGAGACGGCTGTCATAAAAAAACATAAAAAAGTCGTTGTGATAATAGCCTTTTTCATCAGAATAGTGCTTTCAGATCGGTCCAGTCCGGTTCACCCGTACTGATATCCTCCCAAAAATAGATCAGCCAGTAATTCCGGCTGTCCCGAACCATTTTAAATACCCCTTTTCCTTCATACCGACGGGGAGGCCCCTGGCGGTTATGGTGCACATCAAGGGTATAGGTGAACTGATATTCCACCGAATCGAGAGATTCTACAAAGGGTTCATCCTCGGTGATAGTCACGCTTAACTGGGAATCCGGCGGACAGGCAGCCAGAAGGGATTGAAACCAGATTTGCTCATCGGCGGAGCTCCACGTATCAAATTTCCCCGGATATTTTACAGATGATACGGCGGAAGGCTGAAACCGAAACGCCGGCAGATTGTAGTTGTGGGTATCGCTCAGGCATTTCATATAGGTTTCGAACTCACGATGCTGAAAAGCCTGTTTCAAATTTTCAATCACAAGGGGAGGGGTTGTGGCCGGTGTCCAGTGAGATTCAGTGGGGCGGTCCGGCGGTTCCGGATCCCGCACGCCCAAAAGTTCCCCACAGGACATCAATCCCGCAATCAAAGAAAGAAGCAAAAAGGGGAATATGTATACATGTAATCGTTTCACTGTTAAAATTTACAGATTCTCCTGTCCGTATTACAGAGACATTTTAACGGATCAGTCTCCTTCCGGCATATAAGCAATACTCAAAACCACGGGACAGGCAATCTGATCCTGCATAAAAAACCGTCCCACCCCAAAGCGAAACTGTTGATAACGAAGATTTCCGCCGATATGCCAGCTATTGTTCAACCCTGAATAGGAAAATCCTGCGGAAAAGACCCCATTCGTGTCATAACGGATTAAACCTGTGCCATATACAGCGGCTTCGTCGTCGAGATGAATGGAAAGACCGGCCTGAAATCCTTTCATACCGGCGGAAAAACCGGTATACACATCCAGGGGCAGGTGGGTTGCCGATTTATATAAATCCTGCATTTTTCCAAGATTCCGGACGCCGGCCGTCAGCAGGCCGAATTCATTGACACGCCAGGCCGTGGCAAGATTCAGTGCACTTCCAAGGGCAGACGCGTGGTACAGGCGTTCGAACACCAGCTGGGCTGTGGTTCCCACCCGCAAATCCTGCGAAATTATCCATTCCCTGCCCACGAAAAGTGTCCCGTTATAATACCCTGTTTCTCCAATGGGTTCCTCCTGTGCCATATCCGTCCGGATTTCAATTCCCTCAGTTTTTAAAAAAGATGCGCCTCCAAAAAACTTGCGGTTTCCACCCATCACCCGGGAATAGGGCGTATCAAACATCCAGAATCCGTGCATGCCGTGCCAGGAGACGGGACTTTCGGGAAGAAAAACCGGCTGCGAGACGGCATTGGGAAGCCCCCCCGGAGATGCGACATACCATCCGTTCACCGGATCTTCCGGGAGAGAGAGCACTGTCAGGCCGGATCCGGCATGGAGGAGAGTTGCCAAACAAAAAGCAGAAAGGGCAATGATTCGTTTAAAATGTAAATATCCATGAAAATGCATGGCTGATTCCTTCATTATATCGTCCAAAGAGAAAGGCGTAATCTATCTGCGTTTCAATATGTCTCCATACCGGATAACGGGTGCTCAGGCCCAGGACAGGCATCCGGTTATCCACGCCGCCCCTGACAGCCAGGTGGTTTCCGGCACGGACTTCCATCCCTGCATGAAAGGTAGGAAAAATATCAAAACTTCCACGGTAAGCGGCTGTGATAAACACATGATTATTAAATTGAAACGCGCCTGATACCTGATACAGCGTTGGATAGGTATCGGTCCGTTGAGAACCGAATTCATAAATATCTTTTGTATTCCAGTTTATTTTACTGTTAATGTCCTTTACGGAAAATCCCAGGGAAAGAAAATCAAAAGGAGCATAAAAAGCTCCCACATCCAACCCGAAACCGGTTGCCGTTACATCCGGGAGTTGATCTATAAAGATTTTGGTATTAATTCCGATGCTCAGGCTTTTCCATATCCGGTTGGCAAACCCCACAAAAAGGGCATCCTGGGAAGTTTGCAGTTCACCTGTGATCTCATTGGCAAAATTCCGTTCCTGAATATTACCTACCCCGGCATGGACCCAGGCAATGGCCAGGCCGGCCGTCGGAGGGACGGGAATCGTTATATCAATCATGTGAAGTGAACGGTCCAGGCTTAAAAACTGAAATGAAGAACCGAAATTGCGTTCGGTCAGGTGGCCCAAAAGGGCCGGATTTTCCGTAAAGGCCTCCGGAGATTCCTTCAACGCACCCACGGCATTCCCCAAGGCTGCCGCACGGGCAGACAAGGGCATTCTGAGATAAGATCCCGCATATCCCCCTGCTTCCTGCAAGGGCGCGGCAGACAAAGATAACGTCAGAATGCAAACCCACATAAGCCCATGTAATATGACGGATTTCCTTATCATCATCACTCCAGAATAATCACTTTTGTCCATGCCACCCGTTCCGTTCCCCGGCCATGAAAAACCGCACGAACAAAATATGTCCCGTTTGCCACCATGTTGTTCAGGCCGTTTTTTCCGTTCCATGTAAAATCCTTCTCCCCGGGAAAGATGTCGGCTTCCCGAAGAATAGTTTTCACGCGGGTCATCCCAAAATCAAACACATCCAGTGACAGGGTTCCTTCTTCCGGAATTAACACATGAAACCGTACATGACCTTCCCCTTCAAAAACATTCATTCTGCCGGGTGAAAAGGGGTTCGGATAGGCAGAAACTTTAAAATCCCCGGGCGGACCAATGTGCGCAACCTTTCGTATTATTCGCCAGTTAAGGCCGTTGTCCTCGGTCATGGCAAGTCCATCACCTGTACCAACCCATAAGCGTTCCAGAGGATCAACCGCAGCAGCGTATATTTCATCTGAATAAAGCCGGTCACCTGTTGCATAATCTTTGGGATAGTGTATGGGGACCCAGTTCCAGCCATCGCCTGACACCCACAATCCTGTGGCCGTGGCGGCAAAAATCTGATTTTTCCAGGTAGAGACATTATAGAGCCGTTTATCACGGAGGGTATTTTCCCAGTGAAGGGCGCCGAATGTTCCTTTGACAGTATAGCTAAGGCTTTGGAATTCTCCGGCACCCACGGCCGGCAGGGCCGCAGCATAGAGGGTTCCGTCTTTTCCCAAATGAAGGGCTACAATAAAATTGCCGCTTAAATCGGAGTTTTGTGCGGTATACCGCCGCCATGTTTTACCGGAGTCGGTGGAAAGATTCACGCCGCCGGCGGTCCCTATCACGACGGTATCTTTTCTCGCCACAACGGAAAAGGCGCGGTGATTATAATTGCCGGTTATGCCCAGATCGGGTCGATCTACGGGACTCAATTGGAAATTCCGGGGGCTCTCTTCATTCAGGACATCCATGTTGTCCGGAGGCAAAACCACCCGCTTCCAGGTCTTGCCCAAGTCCCGGCTGACCCGTGTACCCCCGGCAAAACTTGTTGCCCACAGCAGTGTATCTCCGGCGGTATTCACGTGAACGGCCATGTCGTAAGTCAGGTTATCAATGGGAACCGTTGTGGGCAGGGCTTTCAGCGTATCACCGTACAAGAGAACAAACCCGGAATCGGGATGATCTGTCATTTGGGGATACTGTATCCAGCTGAGTCCGCCGTCGGGACTATAACTGATACCATTGCCTGTCGCAGCGCTTTCTTCCACACCGACACTGTCAAAAGCCGTTGCCACCCAAAGGTGCTGTCCGAGTGACGTCATGGATGTAACCCCGCCATAGCGGACAGCCATAGGATTGTTATAATAGCTGTAAAATGTTTCACCGGCATTGGTTGTAACAGACAGGCCATAGCCCGTTGCAAAGAAATAGGTGGAATCGTCCATAAAAAGGATTCCACTGATTCCGTTTGAACCCAATCCTTCATAAACCAGGGAATCATTCAGTGAAAAATGCCCGGCAACCGTCCAGGGAGCGGCCATGACCCCGGTAACCCATAGCAGCAAAAGAATCACTCCCTGCCATATTCTTGCTTTTCTCCTCATTCGCTCACCAATGTAACTTCAATAGAATCAGCACTTAACACCTGATTGCCGTAGCTATCTTCCACCAGGGCCCGATAGAAATATGTTCCCAACTCATCTTCCGTTGAAAAACCCGCATTGATAGTGTACCATCCGTCTCCGGCGGAAAAATCCTCATGAAGTCCGTCATCACAGGCCAGGGGGTGTGACTGTACAGTCGTGTTTCCACCGGGATCACGGCGTTGCAGGCTCACCCTTGTGATGTCCTCCAATCCGTTTCCATCATCCACCCGGATATAAAACAGCAGGCTGTCCCCCTCTGAGCCGACTGAAGGCCTTACTATTTCTGCCGGAGAAGAAAGAAAGTAATTCAGAATCTGGGGGACATAGTTTTTGTAGACCGTGATAGTATCTTTCACATAGGAACTGGTGTTGCCGGCATAATCCAGGGCGTAATAGCGGAAAATATTGTCCGTAAGCCGGTTATTCCACGAGATAACGAGAGCCGTAGCAAAAACCCCGTCTCCGGAAACCCGGTCCGCTCCGATGCCGGCATCGTTCAGCACGAAAAAGGGACTGGAAGTCCACCGGGTTGTATCGTCATCATCGCGGACATCAAAGAACACGGCCACAATATCCTTTAAGCCGTCCGGATCCATTACTTCTGCTTCAACAATCAGCGTATCTTCCTCTCCCGGATCCGGCCGCATTATCGTATCCGGAGCCCAAACGGACAGGATAACCGGCGGTTCATTTGCCCGTAACGAGGCCAGAGCGCTGACGGTATCGGAGGTATCATCCTCTGCCACCGCCCAGAAAAAGGCCAGCAAATCCCCGCTTAAAGTATCGGAGACCGTCGAATCCAGGGTGATGCCATAGTAACTGTCTCCGGCAATCTGATCACCCGTTTCACCCGTGTCATATAGACGTGTAGAAATCCAGACCGAATCCCTGTCCGGCCTGAACACTTCGGAATACACGTTGATATCTTCTGAAGAATTTCCATATTCAACCCGGACATGAAGATGCAATTGTCCCGGTGACGCCTGGTAATTCACAAGGGCGGCGCTCAGCACCGGGCCATCATTGTCTTCGTTCCCGCCGGGGGAAAGAGGAATTTCGGGACCGCACCGCATGACCAAAAACAGAAGAAGCGGCATCACATATTTCACATATCGGGAGATTATCATAGCACATTTCGGGTTGCACAGATGGCAAGCCATTCGCCGTCCGTTTGTTTATCGGTCACCCTGTATCCCGCTTCAGATAAAAGACGTTTCAGTTCCTTTTCGTCTTCAATCAACAGTCCGGCTAAAATCAGATGATCCGCTTTTCTGTTGGCAGACAGGGTGGAAAATTTTTCAAGAAGGGGGAATATAACGGGTTTTTGAATATTTATCATAGCCCAATCGCAGGCATAGGTATTCAACTTAAAAACATCGCATACATCCCAGCGGATGGGAGGATTGCCGTTCAGTTCAATATTTTCACGGATATTCGTTTCTATCTGGGGATCCACATCACAGGCAACCACGGGGGATGCTCCCAACAGAGATGCTGCAATAGACAGGATGCCCGATCCGCATCCCAGATCCAGAACCGACTGACCTTGCTTTATATATCTTTGAAGCATCATTAAACTTAATCGCGTGGATTCATGGGTTCCCGTACCGAAAGCAGAACCCGGATTAATGCAGACTACCGATTCTCCCGGGGGAATTTTATCCATGTGCCAGGGGGGCGTAACCCACAAATGTCCAATTTTCCGGGGTTTGAAACCATCAATCCAAGTCAGATTCCAATCCTGATCGGGGACAAATTCCCGTTCAACCTGAACGCCCGGAAAATGGTCTGTCAGGCTTTTCATAAGCTCATCACTGCTTTCCCACGAGTCCCAGATAACAATAGCCGTCGGATTGATTTCCACGGCCTGCAGACGGCCGGTTTCCAGAAAATCCCGCTCCAGGGCTTCATGGATCCAAGTATGGGGCGGCAGACTGATTTTTGCAAAACCTTTTTTCGTCATGTTTTACTCCTGTGCATAGAGCCACATTAAAAGAACGTCCCCAATACATTGCAGACTTTCCGGAGCGCATTTATCCGCAGTATCTTCGTGAGTATGCCAGTAATTCGTTCGTGCGTCAGGGTACTGAAAATCAATGATATCCACGGTTGGAATCCCTCCTTCTGAAAGAGGAACATGGTCGTCATAGACCCCCGGGCCGGGTTTTTGGATGAATACATCCGCATATCCTGCTTTTTTAGCGGCATCCCATATCACCTGTGCAAGTCCGGGTGCAAAACGGAGGGAATACAGCTCATAGAAAATCTGAAGATCTGTATCACCAATCATATCGATCAAAATTCCTTTTTGGGGGATTGGTTCCAGGGGATTCCGGCTATAAAAGCGGCTTCCCTGACAAAATTCTTCCGGGTAATCGGGCCGCCCCATATCCTCCCCGTCCCAAAAGGCAATATCCACACCAACAGGCGGGGGAGATTGTGCAAGGATTTCTGCAATATGGAGCAGAACGGCAACACCGCTGGCTCCGTCGTTGGCGCCTGGAATGGGTTCGTTCCGGCGTATACGGTCTAAATCGGCCACCGGCCGTGTATCAAAATGTGCTGAAAGCATGATTCTTTCAGGATTTCCCGGCTGGAAGCGGTATATCACATTTGTAAGGGAAACGTCATCCGGCCCGTGGGGGTTAAATCCGGTAAACTCTTGTACCACAACCGTATCCGCCCATTTCTCACCTTTTTCCACAAGCCACTGAATGCATGCGGCATGTCCCGGGCTACCCGGATTCCGCGGTCCCATATCTGTTTGGGTGGTGAGATATGAAAAGGCTTTATTTCCGTTAAAAGAGGGTGTAACGGCCGGAAGCAGCTGGCAAGTGAGCAAAAACACGATCAGGGATTGTACACATTGTCTCATCCTCGGATCCTTATATTGACTTTAATTCCAAAATCCCGGGAAATCCGCGTGGGCATTTTGCTCTTCGTTTCACTGTACATAAACCAGGCGGCTCCGTTAATATTCCGTGAAAACTGATAACTGAGTTCCGGTTGAAAAACCCAGCTTTGTCGCCGGTCCATCTCGGCAAATTTCTCCCCTCCACCTCTCCGCTGCAGGGTTTTCTGGTTACTGTATGTAATCGTGGCTGAAACATCCATGGAGTTCTGGAGATTCACACGCTCCATAAAGGGAAGAGGAATAGATAATCCACCCTTGTGGTTATAGGCAAAAGTTAAAGAAGCATTATCGGTAAAGGTTCTTTTGGTATCTGCTTCTGTATTCCGGATGTCCAAACTCCGGGTCCACCGGGTAGTGGAACGCAATCCGTTTTTCAATGCAACTGTCAGACCGATAAGTGGTTGATAATCATGAGTATAGGTTGAACTTTTTTCTTCGTTATTCTGATATTGAACCATCTCCTTGCCTGAATACCGGTGTTCAAGTGTTACATTGGTTGTGTACTTGCTCAGAAATTTCATGGTATTCAGGCCGGTCCACCGCACAGACCATCCCGGCAAAGGGATACCGGACCGCCCCTCGTCACCCAGGGGGAAATAGTTTCGTGTAAATGTTTCTGTCAGATTGACCCCGGCTTCATTAACCGTGGACGACAGGGCAAAATCAAAGGTTGTTGAGATTCGTTTCGTCAACTGATACCCGCTTTGGAGATTCAAATTCCTTGTAATATTCAACCCCCGGTAATTCTGTCCTACCTGATCCAGGGCAATGGAATCGCCAGGCGTATCAGAAAATCCGTAGCGATAAGCCCAGTTTGGGGACTTCTGCTCCGTGCTGTCACCAAGCACTAATCCGTTATGACTCAACCTTCGGGTCTCAGAGGCCCGGATGGATATGGGTGAAAGTTTTTTAACAAAACCGAAGAAAAGTTTTTTGGGCGAAAGGTTGAGGATTTTCTTCTCTTCTTCCGGCTCCTGACGCCCGGTATCCTGCGTTTCCTGTGATCTGGTTGTTCGTTGAGGGCGTCTCCGAGCGGTACTTTTGGCCGATGTGGGGGATTTTCCTTTTTCAGAAAAGATTGAACGGAGATTCAAATTCAGGCTCCCGCTGAGAGAACGGGTATTTCCCACATTGGCATAATTTCGGGACAGGGGCTCGTTTTGTGTAAATGTGGAACCATAGGTAAAACTTGGCTTCAACCAGGATGTGAATTCCGGGGAAAAGGTTGCATTCAGTCCCTCTGTAATGTTCGTTACTTCACCGGGGGCGAATTCTTTCAAAACATCCAGTTTCTGAGTCAGGTAATCGAGGTAGTTTGCATCAGCCGTTCGGTTGTATTTTAATGCGATTTTATCCGTAGGGTTATAATTCAATGTGAACTGCCGTTTCATGATCCAGGTATGATTGGGCACCGTTTCGCCGGACCACGGAGTATTTTTTGAAATATTCTCCGTCGTGCTTATGTCATATTTTATCAGAGAAGGTTTCCAGTATAGGCGACTCTCATTAAAATGCTTTCCGATCAGGGGAAGCCAGGCCAGGTATGGGATACCTTTGCCTTTCTGGAGCTGGGCACTGTATGTCACCCTTCCCTTGTATGTCTGGGCTCTCTTTTCCTGTGTGAAGCGGTCCTTACTGAAGTTATCCGTCATGGTAAAGCTGAGGGATGTCCGGTCAACGGTCCACCGCGTGAGAAAAAAGTCGGATTTGGAATTTTTATTGAAAGATGTCTGAAGGCTTTTTCGGACAGAAGATACAATTAAACTATCGGGGGCATCTGTCAGGAGAATATCACTTCCGGGAGAATATTTGGGAACCCGTTCCACCTCGGACAGCGAGAGTGTCAGGGGGATTCTCAGATTCCATTTTTTAGGCAGCAATTCATGGGTATTAAAAGTATACACTACATCAAAACGCCGTGAATCCTCCAAATTTTGCGTTCCCCTTTCAAAGGGATTTTTCTGGTCCACCTCGTGGAATTCGGCTTCCTGATAAGTGGAATTTACCCGAATAGTTGAAATATTCCCCAGACTCAGATTGGCACTTCCACGGAAAGCAAGTCCTTTTTCCCGTTTCGGATCGCTAACCCGGAGTTCATTAATCCAAATATCTCCTGTGTAATAATCAGGCGAGTCATTGATCACCCCGATAATGAATTGGTCAATACGCGCCAGTGAGGGATCACCCACGACACGGTAGATCCGGCCTGTAGGATTTTGATTTTCATCCAGTTCGTGAAATTCCCGGACTTGTCCATCGGCTGAAATATGATAAGAGAGCGTATCGGGAATCGTGGCCTGATTCAACAGTTTCAGTTGCGTTAAGGTTTTAAAATCCACATTTATCGTATTTCTCTCATCCCATCCGGCATATACCGGTGTCACAATTTCATAATAATCCGTCTCGGATGTCGTACGCCCAAGGCGAAGATAGAAATCCACCTGTTTTTCATCCACGGGATGGCGGTCATCCCCATGAATAAACATTTTAATCCGGTTATAGAGGATATAATTTTCACTTTGATACAATTGTTTACGGGCAGCCGTCATGTGTTTAGGGGGCAAATCTATGTGTTTGAGGGCAAGAGATTGTTCTTTGGAACGGATATTGTAAATTCTGTCCAGTTTCCCCTGAACACCATTCGGGGAATAATATTCAGGGTTATCGTCGGTATTCACAACCGTAATGGAGAAAACATCATCATCCTTTTTAAACTGCGTGGAATCCATGATAGCGGCAACGCCCTTTTCCTGCCATTCATTTCCTACAAGGCCGATAGAAGCAATTTGCACGGTATCCTGTGATGTAACACCGGCAAAGATCAGGCGGACAAACTCAATTTCCGTCATGCTCGGATTGTTCACGGTTTCCAGTGTGTCTGCGAGGGGAATCCGGTATAAACGCCAACCGGTTTTGGGACTTCCGGGAAGGTCAGTAAAGCGGGTTTCGGTCACATAATAGGGGGAACCGGGATCTTCAAGATCCAGCTCATAAATAAAATAATCATTTGAAACATCCAGGCGGCCGTTGTTGTTAATATCTTCCGTATCCGGAATATGCCCCGATTCATCTTCATTTCCTTCGGTCCCGTTTATCCAGCGGTATTCCTCCTTGCCCGGTTCAAACTTGTAATTATCCATCCTGGGGTCCCAGCCAAGAAGGGCTTCCTCTTCATCCGTCAATCCGTTCAAACCAACATTTTCACCGTCATCAATAATGCCGTTCCCTACAACAAATCCGGCTTCCGGTTTATCTTCCGTATCCAGCTTCCCGTTTTGTACCGGTTTCCCATCTGTCACATTCGGTGTAATCTTCAGGTCCTCAGAAATTTTTCCCAGGTCAATTCGTAACACACCTTTTCTGCCTTTTACCCAGATTTCAATATACTTGCTCTGGGATTGGTCAAAAGCACCGGAATAAAGGGATTTCATCATACCCCCCCAGGAATTTTCAGGAACCCAGGGTGACTCATCGGTGATCAGAGAATCGCCGGTAACATTTTCAATGTAAGGGTCAAGAACCATGGTGAGAACGCGTGTTACATCATTCTGCTTGTTGGCACTCACTTCCCGGTTGGGCCAAATACTGTTGGTGGGTACATCGTTATAGGGATTGTACCAGAAAAGGAAACCGGTGTTTGGATATCGGAGCCGGAAAAAGTCATCCACCGGCGGACTTGCCATCCGCCATCCCCGGCGTTCAACCCCCAGCGAGGTGACCCGTTTTGAGCCTTCAAAATCATCAATATTGGCGACTCCGTTCACATCACCGGTTTCTTTATTGGAGATGGTATTGGGGTTGGGGATGATCTGGGCAATTTCTCCCGACAGGTGGATATAACTGTTTCCGCTCGTGTTGATTAAGGGCAACCTGTTCAGTCCCCGGGTTAACCAGTCCAGATCTTTCCGGTATTCCCCGTTGATGTCCCATATCAGATTCCGGTACGGCTCTTCACCGACCCGGACCTGGTCATCAATTGAGGACTTGTTGAAATACATAAAGGTCCCGCCCAGGAAATTCTGCCTTTTATCCCCAAAGCGGTACTCGGCGCGTGTCCCGGCGATGATTTTCTTATCCAGTTGAAACACCTGGCGGGAATTATAGGATATATCCAGTTCTGCATTGGGATTTCGGGCGACATCACTTTTCAGAACAATCCGCCCGGTGAAATAATCAATTTCATAGTCAATACCCCGCACCAGTTTCACCTGGTTAGCCGTGATTTCCTCACTGCCTTCAATAATCATAAAATCTTTCAATTCAATGACTTCGCTGCGATTGCTGTATTTTACCTCAATAAAAAATTTGTGTTCAGTGGCATGGGCGTTGTTGTTTGTGGTGGTATCATACAGAGCCGTGGAGGAAAAATCAGCGGGAAGGTTGGGGTTATATTTTCCGTCAAAACATTCCGGATCCCCGGAGCAGGCAGCTTCTTCAGATGTGAAGGGCCGGATATAGGGGATCATCAGTTCTCCCTCTGTGAGATTGATAAAATTGGCGTTCAAATCCACCTGATCATCATACTGACCGAACACACCGTTTTCATCCTGCCGGTCCAATCCGAACATCCGGATATAGGGTGTGCCGTCTGCATGCCGTTCCTGTGGAGCATTTCCGCCGTCATAATAAATTTTCAGCTCAAAGCCTTCTTCTTCAATATTCCGGGTTCCCAGATAATAGACGTTTTTAAATTCCAGATCCCAGGTGGGATGTCCTGGTCGTGGATTGACGGGTTTTATCAATTTCAGGTTTTTGGGATATTCACCTGTGACAACCAGGTCTCCTTCTGTAATGACCGGATTTGGATCGCCGTCAATTTCCGTTGTATCCCGGTAGGCAACGGCCAAAACGTCTCCTGCATTGACGGATGTCAGCATTTTAAAATACCCCAGGTTTTCATCCAGGATATAATCTTTCCCCTCTTCCATCCGCTTGAAGTAAAAATTCCGTTCCGCCCACGACTGATACCGGGTTGTGTCCCGGGGATCTACCCAGGCCGTCGCCATAAAGGCTCCTTCTTCCTGGGGTTGAACCTGCTTGTAGAGTTCGAACTGTGTAATCCGGCGACGAATCATAAAGCGGGCCTGATCATCCAGGGGATACATATTTTGCCGGTAAAGATCACTAATAAAAAAGTATTTGCGACGAATGTATTCATAATCCTGGATTATTACCGGTTCGCTCTCACTGCCGCCGCCCCACTTTACTTTTTTATTTTGCCCTTCTTCCACCGACGCGATGGCTGTGACATCCAGGGGGCCAAATTTCATCAGTGCTTTTATACCATAAAGCCCTGTAGCGTTTGCCTGTCCTTTGACAAAATTGGTACCCGGGAGGGAGAGGGATATATTGCCGGCTTCAACCTTTTGTATAATTTCATCTTCCTTACCTGTATAGTGGATACGAAGGGTGTTTTCAAAATTAAAATCTCTCTGACTGTCCTGATCCACCTTGATACTTACACGATCGCCCACCCGTCCTTCGATGGTAAAGTTTTGCTCCTGATCCATAATAAAACTGGTGGTTTTAGTCTGCTGATAGCTGGTAACCTGGTTGGATTGGTCCCGTTGAGAGAGTTTTCCGGAAATGCTGATGTTTCCGCTGACACGCAGGGAAACCCGTTGGCCGGCTATATCCGCACCGATGATTTCGATGCTGGTTTCCTGTTTCCCCGCCTGTTTCTGATCAAATCTCGAAGCGATTTCCTTTTGCCAGATTTCCCGTATCTTTGCCGCCTTCATCTCTTCATAAAAACTGTCAAATGAAGCAACGACCGGTTTTCGAATTATGATATCATTTTTAGATTCATATTGTTTGAGAAGCCGGCCGCCGCTGCCGACCTCACGGATAACCCTCAAGCCGGAGATGGAAACGGGAAATGCATAGCGCAACGGCATATCGGGATTAGGTATTAAACGGTCAAAACCTTTGGGTTCAGAATAAATAAGGGGCATAATACCCAACGGTTTCCACTCATAGGTGAACTGTATGTTTGAATCGGGAGATGGTGCCTGGGCCCATAAGACAGATGCGGTGATCAGACTGAGGAGGACCCGGAAAAGCCGTTTTTGTGCCACGATCATTCAATGTCCGGTTTTGTTAACTTTCACAACCTGTAACAAATAGTCTGATCACACCTCCTTGAGTATATGGTTTTCTCTTAAGGCTTTTATCATTTTCAGAAGCGCCTGCCCCCGGTGACTGATGCGGTTTTTCTCGCTGAGAGTCATTTCTGAAAAGGTTTTATTGAAAGGCGGATAATAAAACACGGGGTCATAACCGAATCCCCCTCTCCCCCGGACATCCTCGAGAATTTGTCCCGATACGTCGCCTTCCGTTATGATTTTATTCCTGTCGTCCAGATACACCATAACTGTACGAAAGCGGGCTTCTCTTTGTTCCATGGGGATATGGGCCATTTCCTTCAATAATTTCGCCACGTTATCAGCATAGCTTGCCTGGTCGCCGGCATAGCGGGAGGACATCACGCCCGGAGCACCTTTTAACGCCGGTACTTCCAGCCCTGTATCATCAGCCAGGACGGGCAGTTTCGTATATTGATGGATTCCCCGGGCTTTCTTCAGGGCGTTTTCCTCCAGGGTATCCCCATCTTCGATTATTTCCGGCATCGCCGGAAAATCATCGCAGGTCAAAATAGAAATCTGTTCGCTTTTCAAAACCGCTTTAAGCTCAGAAACCTTATCTCTGTTGTGTGTGGCAAGTACGAGTTTCATTGTGTTCATTTTTTAATGGAGTAAAATATACTATGACTTTAAATAGAACTCAACACATCACATGATGAGCCGTGAACGGCTTTCTTCCAGCCTGTGCAGCCGGTACCGCAACCAGAAAAAAGCAAGAAAGCCTGCCGATACCGACGAAATCATGTTTGAATACCAGATATAATGCAGAGGCTTCTTCAAGTAGAGGACAAAAAAGACGGCAAATAAAATACTGATAAACACAACGCGGAGAGAAGTAATAATCAATCCGGGAAGTCCTTGCCCAAGTCCCTGAAAAACACGTCCGGAAATCATGGATATCACAATAAATGGATAAACGAATACCATCAGACGCGTATATTGGATGGCAATTTTCAGGATTTCCTTTTCGGTGCTGAATATTCTGTAGATATCGGGTGCGCTCAGGTAAAAAAGAAAACCAATGCTAATGGCAATAATAATTCCCCGGAAAATGGCATAATACCAGGTTTCCCGGATTTTTTCATACTCGCCGGCGCCGTAAAACATACCGGCTAAAGTGACCATTCCGCTAGCCATAGACATGATGGGTAAAAAGAAAATCTGATCCAGGTTTCTGGCGATGCCAAAGGCGGCGACAGCTTCACTGCCAAAACGGATAAGCAGGCGGTTAAACACCATTCCTCCCAGGGACATAATGATCATCGCCATCGATGCGGGAATACCGACCCGGAAGATCTCTTTCAACAGTGAAAAAGAAAAATGGAATTCGCTGAACCTGAAGTGGATATAGGATTGTTTACGCTTGAATAAATAGTTAAGGAAAAATAACATCACAATAAACTGGCTTAAAATGGTAGCCAGGGCTGCCCCGCGGATTCCCATATTCAGGGTGAAAATAAAAATAGGATCTAAAACCATATTCAGCAATGTGCCGGTAATCTGAAAACGGATAGGAGTCACCGTATCCCCTTCACCGGATAAAATTGAACGAAAAAAAACATTCATAATATGAAAAATAAAACCCAGCACGATAACAGAAAAATAGTCCACTGCCAGGGGAATGATCTCCGGCGTGGCCCCCAAAAATTCAAAGATTGAATATCTGAGCAAATAGCCTACAACCGAGAGAATAATCCCAAAGACAATTCCCATAAGAACGCCGTGTTCTGCAGAGTTATCGGCATCTTTTTTGGAATTGGCTCCTAAAAAACGGGAAATCACACTGGTAACTCCGGAACCCAGCCCGAAGGTTATTCCAATAGCAAAAAAAAGCAGGGGCATGGTAAAGCCGAGGGCTGCAATGGCTTCACCACCCAGGCGACCGATAAACACCATATCGACAAGGCTGTAGATAGTCTGAACCGACATGCCAAACATAATGGGAATCGAAAGTTTCCAGAGAGCCCTATGGGGATTTTTTATGAAGCCGTTTACTTTTCTTTTCTTTTTGTTACCCAGCACTGTCCTTCCGTTTTTTTTGCCAAAGTGCGTGAATTTAACATCATTATACCGTATTTCTCAGTGCTTTCACTGAAAGTTCCGTTATGACCTTGCGGACTTCTGTGTAAATTCCAATGAAAGGAGCGTTGAATGAAATTAACATACTTGCCTTTAAAACATTTCAAACAAAGTAACACTGATTTCCGATACAGAACCTATCTGAAGGATGAGACCCTGGCGCAAACCATGGTGAAAACCGGTATCTGCGATCCGTTGTATATCACGACAAAAAACAACCATCCTATGATCATTGATGGTTTTAAACGCATCCATGCGTTATCAAAACACTTTCCTTCTTCATTTTCCGTACCGGTTATTCACATTGCGGAGAAGGACTTCACGTGGAGGACTCACCTTGCTCTCATCCTGAAACAGGATGCCCGGGGAACCCTGCCCTTCATTGAAAAGGTGTCCGCATATCTAATGTTGAGAAACATGCATTCACACGCAGATGCTTCCGAAATCATGCAGGCATTGAACCTTCCCGACCGGCCGGATTATCACAAAATATACCTGTGTATGAAAAACCTTCCGCAGAAATGGGCATGTTTCTTTACAGATCACGCGGTTCCGGGGCGCCGGATCAAAGCCATATGCGAGGCTGTGGACCTCCAGGCATGTACATCCCTGCTGAATGTGAATTTTGGTCTGAATCGCCTTGAACAGACTGTGATTATGTTGTCGGAAATCGAGAAACGGGAGGGGGTTTCCACAGGGAAAATCCTCAGGACAATCCTGGATGAATTCAAGGAGGATCAGATCCGGCCGGAAAGCCTGTTCCTGCGCATCCGGGAAAGACGCTACCCCCTGCGAAGCAGA
This sequence comes from Candidatus Neomarinimicrobiota bacterium, assembly GCA_021157965.1. Taxonomy (NCBI): domain Bacteria; kingdom Pseudomonadati; phylum Fidelibacterota; species Fidelibacterota bacterium. The sequence continues at coordinate 111,395 of JAGGVO010000041.1, read as the reverse complement.
TATGAAAAAAAGATTGAAAACTCATTAAAGGCACTGAATTCCCCACGTTTTGTTACAGTGCAAAGCGATAAAAATGGAGAAAGACCCGGAGCTGAAATTTCCGCAACTATCCGAAACGAACAAGAAGCTGATGAATTTTTGTTCTGGTACAAAAAAACAAAGGAATCTTTAAAAAAATTGCTGAAAGAGCGACTCGAATTATGACGGACAGAGACATAAAATCACTGATCATCCTGAACAAGTCCCGTGGTGAGATTCTGAAACATTTCAGGCGTGTTTATGAAGTTGAAAAATCTGTTTCGGCTGAAAAACCTGAAGACCTTCTGCCGGGGAACAAACCGGAAGGGGTGATAAAAAACAAGATTTTGCTGGCGGAAAGCCGCGGTCAGGTATTTAAACCCTGTCCCGGCACATCTGAAAAATACATTTGTTGTAATTACTGGGTTCTGAACCAATCCCTGAATTGTCCCTTCAACTGCAGCTACTGCATACTCCAGTACTATTTAAACAATCCCTATCTCACCGTATTCACCGATACGGAAAAGATGATCGGCCAGATCCGGGAAAGAATGTCACGGGAACCACGGCGCTTTTTCAGAATCGGAACCGGTGAACTGGCAGATAGTCTTGCTCTAAACGAAGAAGGGCACTTTGCCCAGCCATTAATTCGTTTTGCTGCTTATACTCCGAATATGATTCTGGAATTGAAAACAAAATCTGACCGGATTCATTCGCTGTTACATGAAAATCACAAAGGAAAAACCATTCTTGCCTGGTCCATAAATCCCCCGGCAGTCATCCGGGCCGAAGAACATGGAGCTGCGTCACTGCCACGGCGCCTGAAAGCTGTGGAACTGGCAGTAAAAGCCGGCTATAAACTGGCATTTCATTTCGATCCCATCCTCTATTATCCCTCTTGGAAAAAAGATTACGAAAAAACCATTCAGCACCTGTTTAACGTAGCACCTTCATCACGGATTGCCTGGATTTCCATGGGATCTCTTCGCTTTCCACCGGATATGAAAGAAAAAATTCTAAGCCGTTTTCCCGGAACCCACCTTCTGGATGCCGAGATGATAAGAGGCATGGATGGCAAATTGCGATATTTCAAACCTCTGCGCATCCGCCTGTATCAACATATTTTCAAATTACTCAGAAAATATGGCGGTCCGGATGTTTTTATCTATTTTTGTATGGAAGATTCCGAAACCTGGACGGCTGTCACGGGAAAAGCCCCGGGCAGTAATGGAGAACTGGATTACTGGTTTGCCCGCCACCTCTACCATCACTTTCCGGGACTACTTTCCGAACCGCCGCATTTAGAAGATTATCTCTCTTTTAGCACCCCCCGCCACAGGGATCAATTCTGATTCACTTTGCCCGACTCATTTCCATTGTTGTTTTCTCCCCTTTTCCGGGCACCAAGCATCGTAAGGGTTTCTGCAATGACTTCTGTAACAAAGTGTTTACTATTGTCTTTATCCGTCCACTCCCGTGACTGCAGATGTCCTTCTACATAGAGCAACTGTCCTTTTTTCAGGCTTTTGGCGTATTCAGCCAGACTCCGCCAGGCCACAATCCGATGCCAATCCGTCCGTTCCTGAAATTCTCCCTCTTCGTCCCGCCACACAAAATTGGTCGCCAAATTGAATGTAGTGGTCATAATGTCATTGGGAGTATATCGCATTTCAGGCTGATTTCCCAAATAACCAACAAGTATCACCTTGTTCGCAGAATTACGGTTCATAGATGCCTCCTTGCTTCTTTTGTTTTTCTGAAAGAAGTATACACAAGAAGCAGACAAATGTCAATATTATAGTATAATTATAATAAATGTATATAGGCGCTATAGTATTTTAATGTACTTCAAAACCGCCTTAGAATGGCTTTTAACACGGACTTTGGAATAGATTTTAACCAAATTGCCCTTTTTATTGAAGAGAAAGGTTTTTCGGGTCACCCTCTCATATTCACGGCCGTACATTTTTTGGGGTTCCAAGGCTCCATATTTTTCAGGACCTCTTTTTCCGGATCGGAAAGGAGGGAAAAGGGGATATAATACTTTTTGGCAAAGGAGGCATGTGTTGAACCGGGATCCGGGGTTTTATGCCTGTTTTTAAAGTTTCCATATTATCTCTTTCTTTTTATCATGAAAAAATACCCTGAGAAAACTAAAAAAACCAAACATTACACATTATTCCATAATGAATCCGGAGTTTATCCGGCCGTCAGATCGATTTGATGGCGGATAGCATCAATTTCCCGGGAAAAATCTTTGTTCTCGCGAATTTTCTTTCCAATCACATTGCAGGCATGCATGACCGTTGTATGATCCCTGCGGCCCAGGCGCAGACCAATGGTTTTTAATGACATTCCGCTTATCTCGCGACTCAGGAACATGATAACCTGCCGCGCCAGGGCGACTTCCCGTTTCCGGCCCTTGCCCATAAGCTCATTTTCAGTCACTTTGTAATAATCTGATACAGCGCGTTGAATAATATCAATAGAAATATGGCGTGTTTTCCTGACGCCCAGAATATCTTTGATCACTTTCTTTGCCAGGTTGATGGTCACATCCGTATGAGCAAGAGAACTATAGGCAAAAATCCGGGTCATGGCCCCTTCCAGTTCACGGACATTGGTTGTGATATTCTGAGCCACAAATTCTATCACTTCCGGGGGAATCGCCACCTGATCTATATCCGCCTTTTTCTGGAGGATAGCAATACGGGATTCAAAATCCGGAGGTTGAATATCCACAGTTAAACCGGACAAAAATCTGGAAATCAACCGTTCTTCCACGCCTTTCAACTCCTTCGGGGTCCTGTCCGATGTAATGACAATTTGCCTTCCTCTCTGATACAAGTCGTTGAACGTGTGAAAAAATTGTTCCTGTGTCCCTTCACGGGATTCCAGGAACTGTATGTCATCCACCAGCAAAAGGTCTGCTTTTCGGTAGATATTGCCAAATTCGTTCAGACGGTTATTCCGAATGGCTGTGATAAAATCCACCATAAACTTTTCACTAGACACATAAATAACCCGCCTGTTGGGATTCCGGGTCCGTGCATAATGGCCGATGGCCTGTAAAAGATGGGTTTTCCCCAGGCCCGTACCACCATAAATCAACAGGGGGTTGAAGGCAGTATTTCCCGGTGCTTCCGCAACAGCCCTGCTGGCAACCTTCGCAAACTGATTATGCGGTCCCTCCACAAAAGTTTCAAAAGTATATCTTCCATTCAGTTGACTATATCTATCCTCAATATAGTACTCCCGCGGCGGGAGACTGTCCTTGTCGTTCCGATCGCTTATTTTTTCCCGGGTTGACGGGTCCCGCCGGGACGGATTCTCGGAAACAAAATTTTTCGCTGTGTTTTCTGCAATAATAAACTGTACTAATAACTCCCGGCCAAAGACTGATTTGATACTTTTCTTTAAAACATCCCTATAATGCATTTCCACATATTCGGAATGAAAACGGCTCGGCGCTGAAATGCGGAGAGCCCGCTCGTTGAAGTACACGGGATTTAAGGGTAAAAACCAGGATGTAAAGCTGTGTGAAGGAATAAACTTTTGCAGATCTTCCAAGAGGGCATCCCACTTTTTAAGCATTTCAGAATCCATCTTATCCACAATTGCGAAGGTATAATATATATGCAGCTTCTAAGTTATCCACACCCATTATTTGAGAGAAGAAGGGGGGCAAAATTCCCTTAACATCCTTATAATCAGCCTGTTCCGTTTTTATCCTCCTCACACACCCAAAGAAAGGGACTCTGGCGCATTTTAGATATCCACATGTTGTCCACATTAATTCCAATCTGCGCCAAGTGAAGTTTGCAAATTGAGACGGCAATGTCAAGAGGCTTTTTGAGAAAATCATAAATTCATTATAAAACATGGCTGTTATTTTTATTCGTAAATATTTGATAATGACGGACAATTTTTGGAAATTAATAAGTTGTAAATCAAAAAAACGGAAAATGAAGGAGATTTCCCTTGAAAAGAACATTTCAACCCAGCAACAGACGGCGCAAAAATAAACACGGTTTTCGCTCACGCATGGAAACACGGGGAGGGCGGGCCGTACTCTCGCGGCGCCGCGCCAAGGGACGGAAGCGTCTGTCGGTCTCTTCGTGAGCCCTTTCCTGAAAAAAAAAGCCGTTTTAAGGGACAGGACTACCATTCAAGTGCTTTTTGAAAGGGGACGCTGGAAAAGCTGTCCCTTCTTTCATGTGGTATATTCTCCCAATGCCGGAGAAAAGCACTATCTTTTCGGCACCCTAAAAACAATCCGGGGAGCTGTCCGGCGGAACAGGGCGCGACGTGTACTGAAAGAAGCCGTCCGTCTGAATCAGGATATCATACCCGCCGGTTATGATTACGGTTTCATTGCAAAGATAGTTCCGGAAAAGGGAACAACGCACCAGGTTGAAAAATATCTAAAACAAATGGTGGTCCAGATCAAATGAAATATCTGATACTGAAAGGCATTCGCTTTTATCAGAATTTTGTTTCCCCATATTTTGCACCTTCCTGCCGCTTTTCTCCCACCTGTTCATGCTATACTTATACGGCAATAGAGCGGTACGGGGTTTTCAGGGGCGGCAAAATGGCTTTATTCAGAATTTTTAAATGTCATCCCTTTCATCCCGGAGGATATGATCCGGTACCGGAAAAGGAGAAAAACAGTGCTTGACAAAAATACGGTGGTCGCTTTTATTCTCATCGCTTTAATTATGATTTTTATGCCTTTTTATCAAAAGCAATTTGTCGGAGAACGGGAACCTGTTCCCGAGATATCCCGGACGGAAATCGCTCAGAATCCGGCAGAGGGCGAAGAGACTGAATTTACAGAAACCCAAATCCTGTCGGAGTCCGGTGACAATCCGGAAAACAAGATAGCGGCAGAAACAAGCGCCGAGGAAAAAGAGCTGGTAATTTCTACAGAAACTTATTTTTTAACCCTTTCAAACCGGGGAGGCGGAACCATCACCCAGTTCTGCTTTAAAGAATACCAGAACTTCCGTGGAAACCGGGTTCATCTTTTAAAGCCCGGGGCCGGTGGAAATCTGGGGATGGAATTTCCCCTATCCGACACGGAAACCCTTTCATTTAATGATATCCCTTTCTACTCGGCCGTCTTTGAACGGTATTCTAACCTGGACACCCTTTATGTTAACCGGCCCTTGAACCTCACATTTACATTAAAAACGAAAGAAAACCAGGAAATTGTTCGCACTTTTACCTTTCCCCCGGATGGTTATGCTTTTGACCTTGATGTCGTTTTAAAGAATTGGAGCGCCCTTGCCCCCAATATGATATATACCATAAACTGGTATGACGGCTTTGCCATTACCGAGAAAAATGTAGCCGACGATTTAAATTATTCTTACGTCTACAGCAAGGCTGGTGAAGAATTAACCAACCTTCAATTAAAGGAAAAAGAACAAAGTATCAGAACGGACGGGGATGCCCGATGGGTTGCCCTGCGGTCTAAATATTTTCTGGCATCTATTGTTGCCGAATCCGGGCCAGGCATTCGGACAGAAATTTGTGGGACGCGAAGCAAAACAGAGCGTTTTTTCAATGCCCGCCTTTTCATGCGCCTGCCCGCAAGGAATATGCATGAAGATCAATACAAGATTGTGATTGCACCACTGGACGAAAGTTATCTTACATCTCTCGGATACGGCCATGAGCTTGTGATGAACTGGGGATGGAAACTCATCAAACCCATCTCTGTGGGAATCCTAAAACTTCTTAAATTCATGCGAAAATTCATTCCGAATTATGGTATAGTACTTTTGTTTTTTTCTTTCCTGATAAAAATCATCCTCTACCCATTGACCCATAAAAGCTACGAATCCATGAAGCGAATGCAGGAGCTTCAGCCCTTGTTGGCCGAATTGAAGGAAAAACACGCCAACAACCCTCAGGCTCTGAACCAGGAAACGATGAAACTATACAAGGAATATGGCGTGAATCCTCTTGGCGGATGTCTTCCCATGCTTTTCCAGATGCCGTTGCTCTACGCCTTGTTCATCGTCTTCCGCACAACCATTGAGCTTCGGGGGGCTTCTTTTATCTGGTGGATCAAAGATTTAAGCACACCAGATGTTATCTTTACTTTGCCTTTTTCAATACCACTCTATGGAGACGGAGTTGCTGTTCTTCCGATCGTTATGGCTCTGACAATGATTCTCCAGCAAAAAATGACCGGGGCGAGCCAGGCCAACCAGCAGCAGAAAATCATGATGTGGTTTATGCCCATTTTCTTTCTGTTGATTTTTAACAATTTTCCCTCCGGTCTGAATTTGTACTACACTGTTTTTAATTTGCTGACTATTCTCCAGCAGAAACTCTTCATCAATCCCTCGGTTCATGCGAAACTGGCGGAACAGCGGGAGAAAATGAACGCCAGACAGAAAAAGACAAAAAAGAAAAAGAAATAGGGGTATGGCGGGGTATGAAGGAACAATTGCCGCACTTTCAACACCGGAAGGCGTCGGCGGCATTGCAGTTGTCCGTGTGTCCGGACCGGATGCCCTGAACATCCTAAAACCCTGTTTGTCCCGAACACCGGGGGAACCCTTACGTGCCACCCATACGACCTTTACCAATCCGAAAGACAAGAATTTCATAGATGATGTAATTGTCACATATTTCAAATCCCCCCGTTCCTATACGGGCGAAGATCTTGTTGAAATCTCGTGCCATGGCGGACGGATTATCCCGGGTCTTATTCTGGAAGTTCTTTATGCACAGGGTGCCCGTCCTGCACTGCCTGGCGAATTTACGCGTCGTGCATTTATTAACGGAAAAATGGATCTCGCCCAGGCGGAAGCTGTGGCCGATATGATTCACGCAGAAACGGAAAAGAGCCTGAAATCGGCGCGCGTCCTTCTTAAGGGCCGCTTATCCCGGGAGCTGGAAGAGATTAGTTTTCTTCTTTTAGATGCCGCCTCGCTACTGGAAATCGGCCTGGATTTCAGTGACCAGGACATTGAAACCATTGACCCGGAAGAAATTCGTGACCGGATTGGGCGGGGACTGAAACACATTGGGGCTCTGATTGCCAGTTATCAGACGGGCCGCATTTTACATGACGGGGCTCGTATCCCCATTATTGGGAAGCCTAATGCCGGTAAATCAAGTTTACTCAATGCCATTCTCAAAGAAGAACGGGTTATAACATCCGATATTCCGGGGACAACCCGGGATTACATAGAAGAGCGAATAAACCATTCGGGATATCTGCTTCGGCTCTTTGATACGGCCGGTTTGCGGGACACCCGGGATTTCATAGAGCTTGCGGGGCTTGAAAAAACCAAAAAATTGATGAAAGACGCCGACCTGATTCTTATGATCACCGAATTCCCGGAAGAGGTTCCGGATATAGCAGCCTATCTTAAAACTATGGACACTCCGGGGCTCATCGTCCTGAATAAAATCGACCGGGTGCCTGAAAAAAAGGTCCGGGAAGCCTTATCTCATTCAACGCCGAACCTGCCGGTCATTGCCGTCAGTGCCTTAAAAGACATCCACATTACGGTTCTCATGGACCGAATCCTGGATCTTCTGAAAACGCATTATGTCCTTAACACAGAATCCGTTATGATATCACATTTACGGCATCAGAATCATTTAAAAAGGGCCCGGAAAGCACTTTTAAATGCCCAAAAGGCCCTTGAAGACAATCTGCCCCCTGAATTTATCGCCATGGATATACGGGATGCCATGAGTGCCCTTGATGACATTACAGGTAAAACAACTTCGCCAGAGATATTGAATCACATTTTCAGCCGTTTTTGTATTGGAAAATAAATGATGTTTCACGTGAAACGCCCTTTAGATGAATTTGACGTAATCGTGGTCGGCGGCGGTCATGCCGGTGTGGAGGCCGCTCTTGCGGCTGCCAGGCTTCGGAAAAAGACAGCCTTGGTCACCCTGTCGCTGAACAGCATTGCCCGCATGAGTTGCAATCCCTCCATTGGCGGACTGGCCAAGGGGCACCTGGTTCGTGAACTGGATGTTCTTGGCGGTGAAATGGGCCGAGCGATAGACCAGACCGGAATTCAGTTCAAAATGCTGAACCGTTCCAAGGGGCGGGCTGTGTGGTCCCCCAGAGCCCAGGCAGACAAACGCCGGTATGCCGATTATATGCAGAAAACCCTTTTAAGCACTGAAAGTCTTTACATCATCGAGGGTGAAGGCTACCGCTTGTTGTTTTCTGGCTCCTCGGTCCGCGGCCTTCAGCTCAAAGACGGTCGCAATGTCCCCGGAAAAACCGTCATTCTCACTAACGGCACTTTTTTAAACGGGCTGATTCATATCGGACCGGTGCAAATTTCTGCCGGGCGCTATGGTGAGCTCCCCTCTACAGGACTCAGTGACCAACTGAAAGCGGAAGGGTTTGTGGTAAAACGCCTTAAAACGGGAACCCCGTCCCGTATAACCCGACGCTCCATCAATTTTTCACGCATGACACCTCAGTACGGCGACCAGGATCCGGAACCCTTTTCTTATGCCACAACCCATTTTCATCCCAAAGATATCCCCTGCTACCTGACCCACACAAGAGAGAAAACCCACGATATTCTGCGGTCCGCACTTCATCGTTCCCCTCTCTATGCCGGAGATATCCGGGGAACCGGTCCACGTTACTGTCCATCCATCGAGGATAAAATCGTCCGGTTTCACGAAAAGCCCTCTCACCAGCTCTTCATTGAACCGGAATGGGAGGGCTCGGAACAGTGGTATATTAACGGCTTCAGCTCGTCCCTCCCCATAGATATTCAGTTTAAGGCTCTGAGAACCGTCCCCGGACTGGAAAAGGCGGAATTTATCAAACCCGGCTATGCCATCGAATATGATTATTTCCCATCCTATCAGCTTCGGCATTCCTTGGAAACAAAAGATGTGTCGGGCCTATATTTTGCCGGACAAATCAATGGGACAAGCGGATACGAGGAAGCGGCGGTCCAGGGGTTTATGGCGGCTGTAAATGCCAGCCGTTCGCTGGATGGACTTGAACCGTTGATTTTTTCCCGTGCTGACGCCTACATTGGTGTTCTTATTGATGATTTGATTACCAAAGAAACCGACGAACCATACCGGATGTTTACCAGTCTCGCCGAATACCGCCTTATCCTCCGGGCAGACAATGCCGACCATCGCCTGTATCAGGCTGCCCAAAATATAGGAATACAATCTCAGGAAATGATCGAACGGTTTAAAACCTCGGTACGGGAGCGAAACCACATCAAAGATTTCTTTAAATTCAATGCGTATCCCAAAGACGCGTCGCGGCCTCTCTCGCCAACCCGAACCGAACGATATGACCGCCTGATCAAAAAACACCTTCTCCGCCAGGAACATCTTCGGGCTTTACACCGGGAACTCTTTTCTGAATATCAGTTTCACAGCCTGGATCAGGCCTTCATTGAAATCCTCTATGAAGGATATGTCCGGAGACAGGAACAAATGGTGAAAAAAATGAGGCTGCTGGAAGAGAAAAATATCCCCGAACATTTCGATTACGACAAAGTTAAATCCCTTTCAAATGAGGGCCGGGAAAAACTAAAACGTTTTCGACCCGAAACCCTGGGACAAGCCGGCAGGATCCGGGGAGTATCTCCGTCAGATATTCAGATTCTCCTTGTTTATTTGACCTGATGTTTCACGTGAAACCATGGATAAGACTCTGATAAATACATTCCGGAAAACACCGTCCTATACGGCGCTGTTGAACCGCTTGATTCATGATAAACAAATACGAGCAGAATCTCAGATTACCTCATTTATTGCCTTACTTTCTCGGGCTTTTCTGGAGGATGGCCTCTTTCCGGTTTTACTTGTCGATACCGAACGGAAATCTGAAAAAATGCTGGAAGCCTGCCTTTCCTTTTTCCCCGAAGAGACCGTTGCCTGGCTCCCTTTTTATGATTACGGCACGGAACTCTATAACACCGCCCGTTTTGAAAATCATTTTGCCCACTACGCTTCTCTTCTTACCCAAAACAAGCTCTCCTGCATTATCACCTCTCCAGATCTCCTGAAACACTCTGTACAAAATCCCGCCGCTCCCACGATTCCAAGTCTCTCGCTGTTTGAAGACCAATCTGTTTCTTTTAGCTGGCTTGTCCACCGCCTGTCAAAGATGGGATATGAACGGACCGAGCTGGTGGAACATCCTGGAGAATTCTGCGTCCGTGGCGGTATCGTCGATGTGTATCCCTACGGCTCACCCTTACCTTGCAGGCTGGAATTTTTTGGAGATACGCTTGAATCAATCCGTGCTTTCAATCCCGATTCCCAACTCTCTGTCAAAGAGGAAAAACACCTTCGGCTTTTTCCCTCTTCTGCTTCCTTTTCTCCCCGCTCCCCCTTTGTCACCCAATTGACCGAAAAGTGCGTTCTCATGAATTTTTCTGCCCTGCCTTTCCTCCAAAAATATTCCCTTTTATCCATTACCTTTTCATCCGTTTCAGATGAAGAATCCTTTAAGGTTCTTTCCCTGCCACCCTTTCTGGCCGATCTGTCACGCGATTCTAAAATCCTCCAATTTGTTCAGAACCTGAATACTGTTTACATCTTCTGGCAAAGCACACTTTTGAAAGATCAGTTGAAAGATCTTCTCGAGTCTGAAAACAACGTCCGCTTCATTCGCGGAAGTCTTCCTGATTCTTTTCTTTTAAAAGATATCAGAGCTGCTTTTATTAACGATAATTATTTTTTTCAGAAAGAACATCTTTTCAACCCCGACGCACCCTTTATTCCCGATGTGGAACGGGTGCCCCGGCGGGATGTTCTGAAGTACGGAGACGCCGTGATCCATGTGGATTATGGTATCGGTATTTACCTTGGTACCCGCTTTGCCGACGGGGATGAACAGTTAATTCTTGAGTACGACCATGAAGACCGGGTCTATCTGCCGGTAAGACACATTGACAAAATTTACCGCTTCTCGGAGGCTCACGCACATCCGCCACGTCCCGACTCCCTTAAACGGAAAACATGGGAACCTAAAAAACAGCGGGTCAAAAAAAGCGTGGTTCACATGGCGGATGAACTGCTGAAGTTGTACCGTAAAAGAGTCTCCAAACAGGGATTCGCCATGGAAGGTGAGCCGGCTTCAGAGAGTGAGTTGACCCTTTCCTTTCCCTGGTCTGAAACCCGCGATCAGGACTTTGCCATAAAAACAGTTAAAGAAGACATGGCAAAACCCGTCATTATGGATCGGTTGATCTGCGGCGATGTCGGCTTCGGAAAAACAGAAGTGGCAATCCGGGCGGCTTTCAGGGCTGTTATTTCAGGTTATCAGGTTGCCGTCCTGGTGCCCACAACCATTCTATCCATCCAGCATTACGAAACTTTTCGGGAGCGCCTTTCACCCATGGGCGTGTCTGTCGATATCCTGAATCGCTTTCGTACAGAACGGGAATTTAAAACCATTCGCGAATCCGTTGTTCAAGGCAAGACTGATATTCTTATCGGAACACACCGAATCCTTTCTAATAAATTGTTTTTTAATAATTTAGGGCTTCTTATCATAGACGAAGAACATCGCTTTGGGGTCCGGCATAAAGAGAAAATTCAATCGATAAGAGCCAACGTGGATGTTCTGGCCCTGAGCGCCACCCCAATTCCCCGAACGCTTCAGCTTTCCCTGTCCGGAATCAGGGACATTCTCCGCATTGACACACCGCCCAAGGAACGGATACCCATCTATACAAAAATCATTCACTGGGATTCGGCTCTCATCCGGCAGGTCCTCCGGGATGAACTTAAAAGGGGCGGACAAATCCTTGTGGTGGAAAACAATATTCGCGAACTGGCGGCACTTACCCGCAATCTGGAGTTGCTGGTTCCCGAGGCAAAAATCCGTTTTGCCCATGGACAATTAACCGGCAAAACCCTTGAAAACCAGCTGATTGACTTCCATCACCACAAGTATGATATCCTTGTAAGTACAACCATCATCGAATCGGGAATCGACATCCCCAATGCCAATACGCTGATTGTCATGAATGCACACCGCTTTGGCTTATCTCAGCTGTATCAACTTCGCGGGCGGGTCGGGCGTTCTTTTCGAAAAGCTTATGCGTATCTGGTCATTCCACGGCACCGACACATCAACACGGAAGCCATGCAGCGGTTAAAGGCCTTGGAATACTATACCGATCTGGGATCCGGCTATCATATTGCCTTGCGGGATCTCGAGCTGCGGGGGGCCGGAAATCTCTTTGGAACGGAACAAAGCGGACACATCGACCAAGTGGGGTACAGTTATTTCATGAAATTGCTCACAGATGAAATTGAATTGCGAACGCGGCGCAAATCTCCCCTTAAAACACAACCTGACATCTCTCTGCCCATTCGGGCTTTTCTGCCGGAGACATACATTCCTTCGGGCACAATCCGACTGGAGTTGTATCAATCCGTTGCCGCCGCTGAAAATTCAGAAGATCTTCGAATGCTTCACAAAGAGCTGACAGACCGCTTCGGCCCGCCTCCAAGGGAAGCCGTAAACCTCCTTCAACTCAGAAGTCTGTACCTTCTTGCCCGGCGCCTGGGTATAGTGGCAATTACACAACACCATAAATACACAAGTCTGGTTTTCAATCCCGACATTCCCCACGAAACACTTCAAAAGATTGCCCTCGCTATCATCCCCCATCTTAAAGATCTCAACATTTCCCACTCATTTCATACAAAGGGGAACTTTTCTGTCCGCATTTATTTGGATAATGGGAAAGAACCGGAGGTCCTGAAAATGCTGTTGGAATCGGTAACGAATAAAAATAAATTTGAGTTTTAAAATACGGGAGATTCAATGAAACATCGGTTATTTCTGTTTTTTCTCATACTGCTCTTGATGGTAACATCCTGTGAAAAAAAATTTGATGATCAAACCATTGCCTATGTGGATGGTGAAAAATATACCCTGGATGAATTGGCAGATTACTATTCCGCCGACTACCTCAGGAGCGTCTCGGCCAACGTGGTGAAAGAGCGGGTCAACGATTATATCAACATGATCCTGGCAACAAAGTACCTTAAGGAAACGGGGCGCTTTGACGATTACCGGTTGAAATACAAAATCCAGGTTAAAAAAGCCCGTGAATACGCCCAGGCCTTGTATGACCACGAGGTGTTTAAACAGCTGGTCGATGATGAAACCTATGATGAATTGTACAACCGTATAAAAGCCCAAAAATTAACCTGCCATATTCTCATAACTTACAAGAATCCCCAAAATCCGGAGACTAAAAGAACGGACAAAGAGGCCTTTGTGCTTATTAATCAGATCCGCCGGCGGGTCAATCCGGAAAATTTTGAATCCCTGGCGACAGAATATTCCGAAGACCCGGCCACTCGAAACAAGGGCGGTAACCTGGGATGGATCAAGGCCGGTCAGATGATTGCTGTCTTCGACAGTGCTCTGTTTGCAACAAAAACCGGCCAGATCAGTCCACCTTTCAAAACATCCTATGGATACCATATCATCTACCCGAAACAGGAGCGTTCCCTTGCCGTCAAATCCCGCGAAGAAGAAATGCCGCGCCTGAAAATTTTAGCCCGGAAATTATGGCCGGAACGATTTATCGAACGACAACGGGAATACATCGATTCACTGACACAAGAAAATCCCATCACGTTTTACCCTGAAGCAATAGAATCTTTTTACACTGTCTTTGATTCCATGATGTCTCAAAAAGGAAATGTCTTTAAAACACTGCTTGATATGCCCGACACTTTCCTCCTTGCCGAATACCCCGGCGTGAAGGTCGACAAAAACTGGGTTGTGGATTATATGGCCTTTTTTCTAGACCATGAAAAAATCCCACGCTTTAAATCGGCAGAAGATCTGACGGATTTCGTTCAGGATAACCATATTCTCGACCTGCTTGTCCGCACCGGGTCCAGATTGGATGTGGTGAAAAACGAAGACTTTCAAAGAAAAATCAATCGCTATATCCTCCGGACAGCACATGCATATTACTATAGTGTGGTTATTTACGAAGATCTGGAGCCAACGGATGAAGACCTTGCCCGGTATTATGTCCGGCACAAATCAAACTATATGATGCCGGAACGAGTGCACGTTCAGGAAATTCTTGTTTCAGACAGCACCCTTGCCCGTGAAATCCACAAAAAATTAAAAGCGGGGACCGATTTTGCCGGCCTTGCGGAAAAATACACCGAACGCCCTGTCGGGAAACGGAACCGGGGCTTACTGGATCCCTTTTACAAGGGACAATATGGTGAAATGGGCCGAAAGGCCTTTGAGATGAAGCCGGGAGAACTTTCGGAGCCCATACCCCTTAAAGATAAACGGTATTCCATCATTCAGGTAATTGAATTTTATCCTGAGGCCCCCATGGCCTACGACCAGATAAAAAAGAAAGTCGTTCAGGACTATATCCGGGACAAGCGGGCCGAGGCCAAAGAGAATGCCTTTAAAACCCTTTATGAAAAATATGATGTACAAATCAATCCTCTGTATGAAAAATAAATTGCTCTGGGTGCTGGTTTCGAGCCTGCTGATTACCTCCTGTACTGAAAAGGAGCCGTCTCACGCACTGGCCCGGGTAAACAAATCCTACCTGACCGAAGAAAACCTGAACCTGATTCCCACCATAACAGGGCCCGAATCTTCTTTGGAAACGGAAAGAACCCTGCTGATTGAAAACTGGGTTACCACTGAACTTTTATACCAGGAAGGTGTGAAACGGAAACTGGATAAAAACCCGGAAGTGAAAAACCAGCTCCTTCAATATCAGAAACAGTTGGTTGCCAACCAATACCTTCAAATGGAACTGGGAGACCAGTTGAGCGCTGACGACCAAGAGATTAATGAATACTATTTTCAAAACCGAGAACAGTTCAGAGTGGCAGTACTTACCCATAAAGTGAATGTCTATACATTTGAAACACCGGATGGCGCCCGTGATGCTTACCTTACCCTTCTTCGCAATAATCCCGACGCCGTCCAGGAAATAAAAAAAAACCATTTGATCAATACGCGATTTGTAAAAGAGAATACTGTTACTCCCAAAATCAGAAAGATTTTCTTTTCGGGCCGACCGCAGAAAATATCGGAACCTTTTTCTCACGAAAATGCGTACTTTGTTTTTGAAATCGTTGAAACCTTTCCACCGGAGTCCTACCTTCCTATCTCGGAAGTTCGCGAAGAGATCCGCCAGGAAATCGGCATCATGAAATACAACCGGGCATACACTGCCCTTATTCATAAACTCAGGAAAAAATCACATGTTGAAGTACTTAAGTAAAGGAATTCTTTTCATACTGTTCGGGCTCTTTCCTCTGAACGCCCAGCAACTGGTAGACGGTATCGCAGCGATTGTGGGACAGGAAATTATTTTATACTCTGATGTGCAGCAGCTTACCATAGAAATGCTGCGCTCTTCCGGCGCGAATCCATCCTCCATGACTGATAACGATTTTATGTCCATGCAAAATGATGCGCTGCATGAATTAATCAACATGGAAATAATCCTTCTTCAGGCCGAAGAAGATTCCATTGTTGTCCGGGAAAGGGATATTCAAACGTCTCTGGATCAGCAGCTTCAGCAGTATATGGATGTCTTTGGATCAGAAGAACAAATTGAAAAGGCTTTCAATCTGCCCATGAGAAAAATCCGCGAATTCCTATATGATCGTGTGAAAAGTTCTTTGATCGTACAACAAATTCAGAATGAGCGTTTCGGCAACATAAGCGTCAGTCGCCCGGAAGTGGTGTCTTTCTATAAAGAAAACCGGGATTCTATACCTGATATTCCGGAACGGGTCGATATCAGCCATATTTTGATGATTCCGAACCCCTCAGAAGATAAAGTGAACCAAAAACGTGAAGAGTTAAAGGCCTTAAGAGAACGAATCCTGTCCGGAGAAATTTCTTTCGACGAAGCGGCCCGTGAATTTTCTGCCGACCGTCCCTCAGCCGCTAATGGAGGAGAATTGGGTTTTTCACCTAAAGGTACTTTTGTTCCCAATTTCGAAAAAACCGCTTTTTCTCTGAAAGAAGGCGAGATTTCAGATATTGTGGAAAC
The DNA here is from genome assembly GCA_021157965.1 of Candidatus Neomarinimicrobiota bacterium. Classification (NCBI taxonomy): domain Bacteria; kingdom Pseudomonadati; phylum Fidelibacterota; species Fidelibacterota bacterium. Next base: position 95,316 of record JAGGVO010000041.1, on the reverse strand, counting down.
TCAGTTCGGCCTTCACCTGATAAAACTGGTAGAACGGCGGGGAGAATTGGTAAACCCGGCACATATCCTTTTTGAAATCAAGAAGGATGAAACAGATAACGCCAGAACTATCCACATGTTGTCCACAATCCGCGATTCAATCCTTTCTGGTGGGGGTTTTGAGGATTTTGCTCTTCGGTACAGCGAAGATCCTGATGTTGAAACCAATAAAGGGCATTTGGGAGAATTTCCTGTTAACACACTGCAGATTGAAGAATTTAAATCGGTTGTGGATACAATGAAAGAAGGGGAAATTTCCAAACCTTTTCAAACTTCTTTTGGTTATCATATACTGAAGCTTAATAAGCGGAAGCCTTCTGAAAGAATCACATTGGAAACCCATTATAATATTTTGGAAAACATGGCTGCATCACAAAAAAAACAGGAAGCCTGGAATCGTTGGCTGGATTCTCTTTATAAAAAGTTCTATGTTGAAATCAAAAGATAGTTATCCACATCTCCTGTTAATAACATGTTAATGTGTATGAACAACTTGACAAAATTACAAAATTCCTCTGAATTCATAAAACTTGTCCACATGAACAATAAAGTTATCCACAATTTTCAAGCGTCCAAAAAGCTTATTTTTTTTCACTTTACATGTGATATTCACACTTTCCACCCGTATATTATTATTAGTAATTTTTAAAAAAGAATAAGGAATTAATACAATGAAATTTACCGTTTCTAAAAATGATCTTTACCAATCACTGCAGAAGGTCTCAAAAGTAACCCCGATCCGTTCTACATTGCCTATCCTGAGTTGTATTCTTGTTACTGCTGAAGACGGAGAACTTCGTTTAAGAGCAACAGATCTTGAAATTACCATGGAAACATTCTGCAAGGCTGACGTGGAAGAAGGTGGTTCCATTGCTATACCGGGACGCATGATTCTCGACATTACATCTGAACTTCCCGAAACCGAGTTAACGTTTAGTGTTGATGGTGAAAGTATTGAAATTAAAACGCCTCAGGGTGGAGAATATCACATAACCGGACGGTCCTCTGCCGAATTTTCGGGTGTTCCCCTGATTGATGACAGTACGACCATTCTTTTTTCAACGGAAAAACTCCAGCGAATGGTTGAAAAAACCATCTTTTGTGTGAGTCACGATGAAATGAAAGCAGGCCTGAATGGTGTGCTTTTTCAGTTCCGGGAAAATTCCCTGCGGGGCGTCGCAACAGATGGGCACAAACTGGTCCAGCTGACCTATGAAAATTTTGAAAACGACACACTCGAGCGGGATGTGATTATTCCCGTTAAATTTCTTAATGTCAGCGTGGCCAATATCAAAAACGTTAATGAAGTGCGCTTCAAGGTGGGAAAAAATCATGTCATGCTGGAAACAGAAGAGAGTGTTATTTACACACGGATTATCGAGGAGCGCTTTCCGGACTATGAAAGCGTGATTCCTGTTAAAAATCCCAATAAGGTCCTTGTTGATATTGATACCTTTTTATCGGCTATTAAAAGAATTTCCATTTTTTCCAACAAAAACACTCACCAGATTGCCTTGACATTCACCGAAAACAAGGTTGTCATATCGACGGAAGATGTGGAAACGGCTTCTACGGCAAAAGAAGAATTGTCCCTCAGTTACGAAGGAGAACCTTTAACCATCGGGTATAATGCCGAGTATCTGAAGGAAGCCATCCGTCATATCGACGGGGAAAAAGCAAAAATATTTCTCAATACGCCCTTGTCAGCAGGACTTTTCTATCCTGAAGAACAGGCAGAAAATGAAAACCTGTTGATTTTGCTCATGCCTATCCGGCTTTAAGAATCAGAAGAAGGGCGGCAGAAACCGCCCTTTTTTGTATATTCTCCTTAATGATGTTGCAGACTTTAACACTCAGACATTTTCGCTGCTTTCAGAAGCAAACTTTTAACTTTTCTCCCGGCCTGAACATTCTGTTCGGTTCGAACGGGTCGGGAAAATCATCTGTTCTTGAAGCAATCTTTTTCAGTTGCCTTACCCGCTCTTTTCGAACGTCCCGGGACGCTGAAGCCATCATGCGGGATTCTGATCATGCTTTGATTAAAAGCAAATGGGAAAATTTGGGGACCGTTAAATTCACCCTGGTCCGGAATCTGGGAAAAAAATTGCTTCTGAATGATGCGCCCGTTGAACGGTATAGTGACTGGATCGGAAAATTGCCTGCCGTGGTCCTGTCTCCGGAAGATTCAGTGCTGACAAGCGGAACGCCTCAATTGAAACGTCAGTATTTTGACCGGCTTTTTTCCCAGGTTTCCCATGAATATTTAATCACCCTGATTCGCTATTCCAAGCTGCTGAAACAACGAAATGCGTATCTTAAACTTAAAAATGAAAAAAAGTCTTTCACTTACGATACCCAGCTTGAAATCTATGACGAGCAGCTGGCTCCTTTATCCCGGGAACTTTATATTTTCCGAAAGGATAATTTTGCTATTCTGAACGATTTTTTACAGGAATATTTTCGGGCTATCGACGAACGGGATATTCCTGTATTCATTGAGTACAAATCTTCCGTATCTGCTCCCGAAACAGACGACGCATATATCCATGATTTTTTAACTGAATCCAGTAGAAATATCCAAAATGAAATCTTGTTAAAAAGGTCCCTGCGCGGCGCCGGCTATGACCGGGTTGAATTTAAACGGTCCGAACAGGCCCTTAAGGCCGGGGCTTCCCAGGGAGAAAAAAAATTCTGGTTGGTCTGTATGAAGCTGGCTGAGGGTAAATATATTCAAAAGAAAGGTGGTATTGTACCGCTCTATTTATTTGATGACTTGTTTTCGGAACTGGATATTGACCATACCCGGAAATTGCTGAATCATATTCAGAATTTGAAAGAAATAATTGTTACGTCTACAGACCTTAGTGATTTAAGACGGCAGGGGATATCACTCTCCCCGGGATCGTTTAATATCATTGATGTATAGGCCCCTCAGACAGTTAATTTTGAACAATTACTCCTTCATATTTAAGGGTTAATTTTATAAATTTAAACGATGAAAAGTATTGAAGGTCCATTGAATGCTCTTTTGACGAGACTGACCGGCCCACGGGCGTTGATCGAATATAAAGCCTTTCGCAAATGGCGGGATGTTGTCGGAGAGAAAATTGCGGACGTCACGGAGCCCGAAAAGATTGTTTATGGAATTCTCTATGTCCGGGTCCGGGACCATGTGTGGCGCAATGAGCTTATGATGATGTCCGAAGAGCTTGTGGAAAAATATAGGACCCTCATGGGTGAAACGATTGTAAAAAAAATCAGGTTCATATAAACACCTGCAAGAAGCTTTGAATTAGAAGAAAGGAATCGGAAAGCAATGACGACAAGCGCTGCGAATGATTACAGATCAGATAAAATTACTGTACTTAAGGGACTTGAGGCCGTCCGCAAACGGCCGGCTATGTATATTGGGGATGTGGGAAAACGCGGGCTTCATCATCTGGTTTATGAAGTGGTGGATAATTCCATTGATGAGTCACTTGCGGGTTTTTGTGATAAAATCATTGTAACCATCCATCCCGATGAAAGCGTGAGTATCACGGACAACGGTCGGGGAATGCCGGTGGATTTGCATCCAACGGAGAAAATACCGGGTGTGGAAGTGATTATGACTATTCTTCATGCCGGCGGGAAATTCGACAAAGGCAGTTACAAAGTATCCGGTGGATTGCATGGTGTGGGCGTTTCCGTTGTCAATGCTTTGTCCGAAAAATGCCGGGTCCGGATTCACCGAAACGGGAAAATTTATGAACAGACTTATGAAAAAGGAGTGCCCACTAAAAAGCTTGAGATAATCGGCAAATCCCGCCAATCAGGAACTACGGTCACTTTTTACCCCGATAAATCCATCTTCACGAAGGTACTGTTTGATAAAGAGGTCCTGGAAGAGAGAATGCGGGAACTGGCATTCTTGAACCGGGATGTATCCATCACGCTGATTGATGAAAGATCCGGAGAAGAAAGTTCTTTTCATTACAAAGGTGGAATCCGGGAATTTGTTACCTATTTGAATGAGGCAAGGTCGCCCCTTCATCCGAAACCGGTGTATATCACCGGGGAACGGGAGGATGTGTATGTCGAATTTGCCTTCCAGTATAATGACAGCTATAATGAAAACTTTTTTGCCTATGTCAATTGCATTCACACGATTGAAGGGGGAACCCACCTGACGGGCGCCCGGACGGCCCTGACCCGGAGCCTCAATTCTTATGCCCTCAAGAACAACCTGTTCAAGGGAATTAAGAAAAACAATTTTTCCCTGAGCGGTGAAGATACCCGGGAAGGTATTACGGCCGTCATTTCGGTCCGGGTGCCAGAGCCTCAGTTTGAGGGGCAGACAAAGACCAAGCTTGGCAACAGCGAAGTTAAAGGAATTGTTGACAGCATCATCAGTGATGGTCTCTCCGAATATTTTGAACAAAATCCGTCCGTGGCCCGGAAGGTCATTGAAAAATCGGTTTTGGCAGCCAAAGCCCGGGATGCTGCCAGGGCGGCACGAGAGCTGACCCGCCGGAAGAATGCCCTGGACAGCAGCAATCTTCCCGGGAAACTCTCAGACTGCTCAATTAAGGATCCGGCATTGAGCGAACTGTTTTTGGTTGAGGGAGATTCTGCCGGAGGAAGCGCCAAACAGGGACGCGACCGTCGTTTTCAGGCGATTCTTCCCCTTCGTGGAAAAATCCTCAACGTGGAAAAGGCCCGGTTGGATAAAATATTGTCCAATAATGAAATCCGTACCATGATTACGGCCATCGGAGCAGGTATTGGTAAAGAAGAATTTAACATTGAAAAAATCCGATACCATAAAATTATCATTATGACGGATGCCGATGTGGACGGGGCCCATATACGGACACTCCTCATGACTTTCTTTTACAGGCAGATGTTTGATCTGATCAAGGACGGCTATGTGTATATTGCCCAGCCCCCCCTCTACCGCATCAAGAATGGAAAATCTCTGCAATATGCTTATGACGACGACGAGCTGGTCAAATTGCTGAAACGCTATGATGCCAAAACAAGATCCCGGGTGAATATTTCCCGGTATAAAGGGCTTGGGGAGATGAATCCGGACCAGTTGTGGTCAACCACCATGGACCCCGAAACCCGGACACTGAAGCAGGTCTCCATTGAGGATGCCGCCGCCGCCGACAGGATGTTTTCTGTCTTGATGGGAGAAAGCGTGGAATCCCGGCGCCACTTTATTGAAGCCAACGCAAAATATGTAAAGAACCTCGATATCTGACAGTGAAAAAAGGATAGGAGAAACATTGACCAATCAACGCATTATACCCGTAAATATTGAGGATGAACTTAAAGAGTCCTATATCGATTATTCCATGTCTGTAATCGTATCCAGGGCCCTGCCGGATGTCCGGGACGGCCTGAAGCCGGTTCACCGGAGGATTCTGTTTGGAATGAATGAATTGGGCGTTCAGCATAACCGCTCCTATAAAAAATCTGCTCGTATTGTGGGTGAAGTCATGGGTAAATATCACCCCCATGGCGATTCTTCCGTTTACGACGCCATGGTCCGGCTTTCCCAGAATTTTGCCATGCGCTATCCCCTGGTGGACGGACAAGGAAATTTCGGGTCGGTGGATGGTGATAACGCAGCCGCAATGCGGTACACCGAAGCGCGGATGACCCGCCTTGCCGGCGAACTGCTGGTGGATATAGAAAAAGAAACGGTGGATTTCCGCCCGAATTTTGATGAAACCCTTCAAGAGCCGGTTGTTCTGCCGACACAGGTCCCCAACCTTCTGGTAAACGGGGCGTCGGGTATTGCCGTAGGCATGGCGACCAATATACCGCCCCACAACATGGGAGAAATCTGTAATGCCCTCTCGGCGCTGGTAGACAATCCCGATCTGGAAATTCAGGATCTGATGAAATATATCAAGGGTCCGGATTTTCCAACCGGAGGTCTTGTGTTTGGTTCAGCCGGACTGAACTCCGCTTATCTGACCGGACGGGGCAAAGTGCAAATCCGGGCCCGGGCCTCTACAGAACAAATCCGGGGAGGAAAAGAACAAATTGTTATTACTGAAATTCCATACCAGGTTAACAAAAGCAATGTGATGGAAAAAATTGCAGACCTGGTTCGGAATAAGGTGATTGATGGCATCAGCGACCTGCGAGACGAATCGGACAAGGACGGTATCCGCATCGTGATTGAACTGAAGCGGGATGCCATCCCGGAAGTGGTTCTGAACAATTTGTACAAACACACACAGCTTCAGACCACCTTCGGCATAATTCTTCTGGCATTGGTGAACGGCGTACCCAAGGTTTTGAACCTGAAGCAGATACTTACTCATTTCATAGAATTCCGTCATGATATCGTTGTAAAACGAACCCGGTTTGATCTGAATAAAGCCGAAGAAGCGGCCCATATTCTGGAAGGTCTGAAAATCGCACTGGATAACATTGATGAGGTTATTAAAATTATCCGTGCCGCACAAGGTGTACAGGAAGCCCGGAAAAATCTCATCGCCCGTTTTAATTTCAGCGAAAAGCAGGCCCAGGCCATTTTGGATATGCGACTTCAGAAATTGACGGGACTGGAGCGGGATAAAATTGTTCAGGAATATCTGGAAAAACTGAAGTTGATTGAGAAACTGAAATTCATCCTTGAAAATAAATCCAAGCGGATGGAAATCATCAAGGAAGAATTTGAGTATATCAAATCCAGATACGGTGACCCCCGGCGGACGGAGATGATTGCCGACAGTGATGATTTTACTATTGAAGATATGATTGCCGATGAAGAGATGGTGATTACCATTACCCACAACGGGTTCATCAAGCGTTCTCCCGTCTCGGCCTACCGCTCTCAGAAACGCGGAGGTGTAGGCAAACGGGGTGCCGGAACCCGGGACGAAGATTTTGTGGAAAATCTCTTTATTGCATCCACTCATGAATACATGATGTTTTTTACCAACCTTGGGAAGGTGTACTGGCTGAAGGTCCACCAGATTCCTCAGGCCGGAAGGGCATCCCGCGGACGGGCTATTGTGAATCTTCTGGAGTGTGAAAAAGGGGAGAATGTCCGGGCATTTCTCAATGTCCGTGAATTTTCAGATGACCGTTTTGTCATTATGGCAACCCGGAAAGGGGTTATTAAGAAAACGGTACTGTCTGCATTCAGTCACCCCAGAAGAACGGGCATTTTGGCGGTTAAGTTCCGGGAAGATGATGACTTGGTCGGTGTGGATATTACCAACGGCGAGCAGGATATTATTCTGGGAACCCTGGAAGGGAAAGCCATTCGCTTCAATGAAAAACATATCCGCAATATGGGCAGAAATGCCTCCGGAGTACGGGGCATTACCCTTGCCAATAAGGAAGACCGGGTGGTGGATATGGTTGTGGTCAAACGGGAAGGAGCCAGCGTTTTGGCTGTCAGTGAACGGGGTTTTGGAAAACGCTCCGAAATTGTGGATTACCGGGTGACCAACCGGGGCGGAAAAGGCGTGATTACCCTGAAAACACTCCCCAAAATCGGGAAAATGGTGGCCCTCAAAGAAGTGGTTGACACAGACGACCTGATGCTGATTACGGTTCAGGGGCTCCTTATCCGGATGCACGTCCGGGATATCAGTGTATATTCCCGCAATACACAGGGTATAAGACTGATCAATCTGAAACCGGATGATAAAATCAGCTCGGTTGCCTACCTGAAAGAAGATGAAGAAGGCGAAAACGGCGAAGAATGACAAAAACCCTCGAAGAAAATCTTTTACGTATCAAGGCGGATATCAAACAACTGTCTCCCCACCCCGACAGGGTAACGCTGGTTGCCGTCACCAAACGTTTTCCCGTCTCCGTTATGAAGCAGGCCGTGGACCTGGGCATCCGTAATCTGGGAGAGAACCGGATGCAGGAGGCCCTGGAAAAATTCGAAAAGGAACCCTTTCCCGGCGTGATCCGCCATTTTATCGGTGTGCTTCAATCTAACAAAGTTCAGAAGTTTGTGGATCATTTTCACTGGCTGCATAGCCTGGATCAGCTGAAAACAGCCCGGAAAATTCACGAGAAGAAATCCCACGTGAATATTTGTATACAGGTGAATACAAGTAGTGAAAAATCAAAAAGCGGCCTTCCGCCGGACAAGGTGCAGGACTTTGTCAGAATCTTGTATAAAGAGACCCCGGCCCTGCATATTCGCGGACTCATGACCATGGGGCCGTTAACAGATGATGAAAACAGAATCCGAAAAGCCTTCCGCCTCCTCCGGGAGATTGGAGATTCTCTCCGGCCCTTCGAAACGGATACCTTTTCTTTCAGGGAATATTCCATGGGCATGTCCGGAGATTACCGCATTGCCCTGGAGGAGGGTGCTACGATGCTGAGGATCGGACAGGGCCTTTTCGGACCGAGACCGGAGAACCTATGACACAAATAAAAAAGATTCTCATTGCAGACATGACAGACCAAAACCTTTTTCCGAACGGAACGGTTGCCGATGTCATAACTCTTTCCCGGGAAGGAAATCCCGATATTTTTCGGCCCTATGATATGTTGATATTTACAGCGTTTGTGCCTGCATTACCGGAGGATATTGTCTGTGTGAAAGATTACATCAATGCCAGCGGGATCAACCCCCTGGTGGGAAAAAACAGGGACGACCTGGGTCCGCGTTTTCCGGACATGAGTTTCGTCTTTAGCCCCCCGGTTAGCCGAAAGATTCCATCAGCAATTGTAGCCGCCGGCGATATAGATAAACCTAATACCATTCGGTGTGATCCACTGGTATGGAATGCCATTCTGGGATCCCATCAGAAGAAAAAAATTCTGGGACTGCTTTACCGCGACCGCGCGCAGGTAGAAGCGTTGATTGAAAAGGAGTTAAAGACGCTGAAAAAATAGCGCCTAAAAACGGGAGGAAACAGATGCATAAGAATTCCATGAACAAAGTGATCATTATTGGTAATCTCGGACGGGATCCGGAGCGGAGAGCACTGCCAGACGGACGGGCTATTTCAAACTTTTCAGTGGCGACAACGGAATCTTACCGGGATGGATCCAGCGGTGAAATCAAGGAAATTACCGAATGGCATCGCTGTGTTGCATTCGGAAAAACGGCGGATTATATCAACCAGTATGTGACCAAAGGACGCAAAGTCTATATTGAGGGCAGGCTCAGGACCCGCAAATGGCAGGATAAGGAAGGGAACGACAAGTATACAACTGAAATTCTTGTTGATATCCTTATTCTTCTGGACAGGAAGGGATCCGGCTCGAATGACTATGACAGTGCAACTGCTTCGGACGTATCGATTCACTATGATGAAAACAAGAATACGGCTTCCGGTTCCGGGACTTCGGAAAATCTGCCCCAAGAAGACGACCTTCCCTTCTGATTCAGGATATCATGACACGTATTATCACACGGGTGATTGATTGCTGGATTTTCCGGCGGACTTCCGGCGGACTCCGTTTTTTGATCATGAAACGGGCGCCGGAACGTATTTATGCCGGCATCCACCACTGTGTCCATGGTAAAATCCTCCCCGGGGAAAGGGCCTGGGAAACAGCGCTGCGGGAAATGTACGAAGAGACGGGGCTGAAACCGGTTCGCTTTTGGGTTGCCGACGTTACCAGCTCCTTTTATGAAGCAACGGAAGACCGCATGAACCTGGTCCCCGTTTTTGCCGCCGAGGTAGAAACGGAAAGGGTCGAAATAGGCAATGAACATGAAAGCTATGAATGGCTTTCCCTGGAAGATGCCATGGAAAAAGTGGCCTGGGGAAATCACCAAATGGCTCTCAGGGCCATTGCCCGTATGATGCAGGAAGGATTTGAAGCAAGAAAATGGTTGGAGATCAAACTCAATGAATCATGACAATTATGTTCCCGAGGATATCGATAACGGGCAGCGAGCCGTTGCCTGTCCGGTTTGTGGAACCAATATCCCCAATAATCCCAAAGACATGCTCTTTGAAATAGAAGCCATTGATACAGATTTCAGAATACACACTCTCCAGGATGACCTGCTGGATGACTGGTTGATACAGTGTCCGGTGTGTTATTATGTGAGTCACGATTTTGCCTTGCCGCCCCAAAACCTTCAGGAGGTTTCTGTTTATGTTGAAAGCCCGGCTTACCTGGAACAATTTTCCGACAACAATCCGACAACACTGGAGCTGTTCCGGGCCTACCTCGGCATTTTGACTGTGGATGGCGCCCGCTCCCATCTTATCGGCGACTGTTATATGCGCATCGCCTGGCTCTATGATGATGAAGGAAACGATACCCGGGCAGCTGAAAACAGGGGGAAGGCCATTGAATACTTTGAACGGTCTTTGCTGGAAACGAATATGAATGCCAAAGACGTTTCCATGTCCCACTATCTTATGGCGGATATGCACCGGCGAAATAAAAATTTCGACAAAGCGAGAAAAAATTTGTACAATCTGGATACATCCATAAAAATGATGCGCAGGCTTTTTGATTTCCAGTGGCAGCTCATCAATGAAAAAAAATCGGGGATTGTTCAACTTCCCCGTGAGGAGAGCCCCGATGAAGTATTATCCTGAATTTGAAACCCTCCTGCTCGAACAGGAAGCTGGAGCTACAACACTTTTGCTGAAATTTTTAAATATTCTGACCCGGTTTTTTACGGAAAACAGCAACTTTTCCCGGGACGAACAAATCAAAAAAATCCAGTTCTTTTATAAAAAAGTCACCGAGGCCCATCCCCTGATGGCCATTTTCCCTAATCTGTATAAGTATATCATGGACACGTTTCAGAAGGGTGATCAAACCGTCCCCGAAATTATTGAGATATTCCGGGAAGCCCTGAATGATAAAATCGACAAAACCGTGGAAACCGCCTCATCCCTGATTGAAGACGGAGCCCGCGTGTTTTCTTTCAGCCACAGCTCTATTGTTCGTAAATCGCTGGTGCGAGCGATGCAGAATGGCATCATCTTTACGGTTCATACCACGGAATGCCGTCCTGTAAATGAGGCTGTGAATCTGGCGAAGTTTCTGGCCCGTTATGAAATCGAGGTGATGCTGTATACCGATTCCGCCATGGAAAAGGCGATTGAAAGGTGTGATCTGGCCATGGTGGGCACGGATTGGTACTGGAAAAACGGCTTTGTGAATAAAATCGGGACAGGACTTGTATCCCGCCTGTGCCGGGAAAAGAAGATTCCCCTGTATGTGCTTACCGATTCCAGCAAAGAGATGCCCGGGCCTCCCGGAGACTGGAGCAAGGATAATCACCCCGCCTCGCTGATTTTGGCAGAAAGCATCCCCAATATTACAGTATTTAATCCCTATTTTGAATCGGTTGCTTTTGCAAAACCCGGGGGAATCATCATTAATGGTTCCTTACATCACTTTTAATCGTGTAATATGACAAGGCAGGATTTTAACACACACGACAAGGGACTCCCTTTAAGAACATCACTGGCCCTTTTGCTGGCCGGCTGGGGGCTTTCTATGATTTTCTCTCCCCTGCTGACAGCCTCATTTTTTCCCGACACCTACTACAAGACGGTTTTCGGCATGATGATTCTGGAACTGATTTTTCTCGTGCCGGTGGCCTGGTATGTGCGGTTGAAAAAACCGGAGATATCCCTTGCCCGGCTTTTTAAACTCTCACCACCCGACAGACGCACCTGGCCGGGAGTGATTCTTTTTGTGGCGGGCCTGCTTATCCTGGCAGATTCAGTGGACCGGCTGCTTATGCGGTGGCTGGATATACCACCTGAATATTTTACCCTCCTGGAAGGGATGAAGTGGTCCGGAAAAGGCGAGGCCCTTTTAATGATTATTGCCGTATCCGGCGTGGCAGCTTTTGCGGAAGAAGCGATTTTTAGGGGGATGCTTCTCCAGTCCATGGAAAAAGCTTTCCGAAGTCCCAGGACAGCCATTGTCATGTCATCTGTCTTTTTTGCCCTGGTTCATGCTTTACCATGGTATCTTGTTCAAATTTTTATCCTGGGCATTATTCTTGGAACCCTTTCGTCCGGACTCCGGTCTGTTTGGCCGGCCGTTTTTTGTCATGGAGCCTATAATTTCTTTTCCATGATTCTTCTGAATCTTGAACACGAGCCACTCTGGTATGTCGCCGAAGGACGCGTCAGGAATATGTGGGTTCTGATTGCCGGATTGATGCTGTGGCTGGGGATAAGACTGCTGAGGCCCTATTTCCGCCCTCTCGCCCCCCCGCCGCCCCCGGAGATCGAAAAAGAATAAAAACGGTCCGACGATTTTCGTTTCTCTTGCGTATATTTGTTCTATGATGATAAAACAATATTTTCTGATTCCCGCCTTTTTCTTTGTATTGATTCCATGCAACCTGTGGGGACAGGATTACGAGGTGAGTTTTCTTGGAATCCCGGTGGTGCATGTTCATATTCAGCCGATTCCGGATGAAGATCCAACACGCATTACCTATGAGTACACTGCCCGGACCAACCGATTTTTTTCCACCATTTACAGGGTCAACAATCGCTATCGTGTGACAATGGATACTTCCATGAGCCGGATTGTCTTCTATGAAAAGGAGATTTCCCAGAAAAACCTTCAGCAATCTTTCAGCACCCTTTACAACCCCGAAAAAATTATTTATTCTACGGGCGAGGAAAGAATTCCGGAAAAAAATTGTCATACGATGTTATCACTGATTCTGGCTCTGACACGGATATCTATACCCCGGGAATTCCGCGTTCCCGTGGACATTGAGGGGGAGTACTATGAAGCGCTGATGGTCCCCCGGGAGAAAAGCCGGGATATTCTTGAATGGGAAATTCTTTTATTTCCGGAAGGGGGATCTCCCGTTTTGGCGGAGACAGATTTATTCACTTCCCGCCTGGCGGATCCGGAAGCCAAAAGTTTTATTAGTATTGATAAATCATCAGGCCGTATCGTTTTTGCCAGGTTCACTCTTTCACCCCATACGCTCACGGCCCGTTTGTTAGGGGATTCATGATGCGCAAAGCCTTGTATTTGACGTGTCTTTTCCTGGTTTTGGCAGGGACGGTTTTCTTTTTGTTTAGGTCCTGGTTGCGCCAGGGTGAAACGGCCGTCAATCCGGAAATACGTATGAAAGGCGATCATGCGTTTATCATCCGCAGGGAAGAAGCGGAGGGAAAAATTCATGTCAACCTCTCCAGAGAAGAGGATTTTTTTCAGGCCCTTGGTTTTGCTCAGGCATGGGCCGTCGGCGATCGGATGATGTATCTCCGGCTTTGTGCCGGGGGCCAACTCTCCCGTTATTTTGGAGGTGAATACAAAGAAGACGATGCCTACCTGAGTGCCTGGCAATTTGAAGATCTTGCCACGAAAACCCTGTCGAATCTCCCCGATGAAACACGGGAAAACCTTGAACACTTTGTCAGGGGAATCAATCAACGGTTTTCAAATCTTCCACCACCGTCGGGGTGCCGCTGGTATCACGTGGACACCACACCCTGGACCCCGGAAGATGTCCTGGCCGTATGGCACCTTCTGCGCTGGTCACAATTTGAAAACTGGTCACTGCCTTTCTTTATCCGCTATACCGAAATCTATTACGGCCGTCAGGTAAAAAAACAGTTTGAAGCAATTTTAGACGTGACCATACCAGACTTTGAACCCGGCCATATCCGGGATTTCATGGCGTTCTGCAAACTGGACAGGGATGTTCGACGAAAAGTGGGCCTGATGACGGTTTTTCCGGAGCAGGGCATGGAAGGAATTCCCCTTTTTGGTTATTCGGGAGGGGAAAATGAGGACTGGACCGAAATGACGGTCTGTGTGGATTCTTCCCGGTCGCAGATTATTCTGCATACCGGATTACCCCTGTTTTTTTATGGAAATAAGGGGTTTGCCAGCCCGGCACGATGTGATTTTATCCCCGTTGAGCCGGCTTCGGCACCCGGGGAGGAAACGGCCGGCCCGGAGATGACCATCCGAGTCGAAATGGCTGAATTCGCCATTCAATTTCCTGCCCGCCTCTTTGATATCAGCGGGAAGGTATTTGCACACTTGATGGAACGGGACAGCCTGAATGTCCGTCTTTTGAAGGATTTTTCTTATGCGGTGTCTGCCGGAGCTACGGGTCATGATTCTGTTCCGGCCATGATTATGGGTTCCTCCGAAAAAGAGCTGGCTGCCGAGATGCGCCGGCGGTACCCGGATCACGAAGCTTTAAAACGGTTGAGTCAAACAGAAGATCCCGCCTTGTGGGGGGCTTTTATCTCCACTTTGCTGGATAAGGTTTACCGGGACGACTTGCAGGTTATCTATCCCGACCTTGCCCTCTGGCCCGGCGAGCATCCAGAATTATTTCTGAAACACCTGATGATGATGATGATGAATCCCTACTCGGCGTGGTGGGATGACCGGCAAACACCGAATGTTGTTGAACGGATGGACGATGTCTTTGCCGGGATCGGGGAAACACTGTTTACACAATACGATCAGGGGGAGCTATCCGTGCACATTGATGAAATCCGGGGACACCCCCTGGGCCGTTTTCATGTATTAACCGGAGCCTACCATTGTTTTCCTAAAAGTATAAAAATTCCCATCGCCGTCACCCGAAAAGATGACGGAGCTTTTCATTACAGCCGTTTTGTGTTTATTCCGGATAACAAATCTTCAGAAAATTTGATGAAATAGCTTTAAACAACTTCGCTGCCGGCCCCAATGGCCGATTTGCCGGATTCCCGGCCCGCAGGACACACCCCGCCCGTCTCCCGGGTATAGGTCAAAAAAACAGGACTAACGGTTTTCCTTTATAATCCGATAAGCGAAATGACGGATTGATTGTATTGTCCGGCATGACGGACGACGCCGTGAAATCAGGGGCTTCAACAGATACAAGAAAGGTCATCTGGCCCCCCTCCCGATGGGGTTTTGGTTTCGTTTTCAATCATTTTCATAATGCGTTTCTGGTGTCCGATCTCCTGCCGCTGAAGGTCTTCAAAAACCGGAACAAGATGGTCGGGAATATCAGTTAAGGTGAGATATAAGCGATAGTGTAAAAGTGCCGGCGTTAATTTGGCCAGTGGGTCTTTCCTCCGGGCTTTTGCAAGGTTCTGTCCCCGTTGTAAGGATCAGCTATAAACAGAATACTACCAAAGTCAGGCTATCCTGCTTTAATGCAGTGCGGACAAATATAATTTGTTTTTTTCTGTAGTCATTTGTAAGATACCGGGCTGAAAGAAAAGACAAGAGGATTCTCATGAGAGATAAAATTCACCCGAAATATGAACCCTGCACGATTACTTGCTCCTGTGGGAACGTAATAGAAACCCGGAGTACAGTGGGAGATATGCGGATTGAAATCTGTTCTGCCTGCCATCCCTTTTATACGGGAAAGCAGAAATTGCTGGATACGGCGGGTCGTATTGAGAAATACAACAGAAAATACAATATCAATCCCAAAAAGTAGCCCACCTATGAAATACCGGCGGTTCACCCGGAGCCTGATTCTGATGCTTCAGAAATCCTCCATCCTTGTGGGGGGACAGGCAGTGATCGAGGGTGTCATGATGAGGGTCCCCGGCGCTTATGCAACAGCCGTGCGGATCCCGGATCAGACGATTGTTACGGAACGAAAACTCTTTATTTCCGCATCCAAACGGATCAAGTGGCTCGGTTTGCCCATTATCCGGGGCATTGTTTCCCTTTTTGAATCCATGAAAATAGGCATGGAAACTCTCCGGTTTTCCGCGGATCATGCCATGCCGGAACCGGACAAAAAGACAAGTGCCTTTTGGGAAAAAGTCTATAATTCGCTCACGATACTTTTTTCCTTTGCTCTGGCCCTGGGCCTTTTTGCCGTCCTCCCCCTGTGGTTGACAACGAAAGTCTTTGCAATCGAAAAAACAGCCTGGCTTTTCAATCTGGTGGCGGGACTATTTCGAATTTTCTTTTTTCTGGTCTATTTATTTTTAATCAGCCGGATGAAGGATATTAAGCGCTTGTTTGAATATCACGGAGCGGAACATAAAACGGTGTTTGCCTTTGAACACGGACGGGATATGACCCTTGAGAATATCCGCCCCTTTTCCACCTTTCATCCCCGCTGCGGTACCAGTTTCCTTTTTATCACGCTGATAAATGCCATTATCATGTATGCCGTGATTGATTCCGTCATTATGGCCTTTCACGGTCCCATGTCTTTGACAACCCGGCTTCTGGTCCACCTGCCCCTGATACCTCTGGTGATGGGAGTGGGATATGAGGTGCTGAAATGGACAAGCAGGCACATGAATAAGCCCTGGATCGGCTGGATGACAAAGCCGGGGTTGTGGCTCCAGCGCATTACGACATCCCAACCCGACGACAGTCAGATCGAATGTGCCCTGACAGCCCTCAGAACCGCTTTTGACAAAGATTGGGATGCCTATACCGGCAAAGAATACATCGCCGAAGCTGTTGACTAATGAGAGATAAACTTGAACACATCAAAATCCGGTATCAGGAGATACTGGAAACGCTGGCAGACCCGGATATTTTCAGGGACCAGGAGCGGTATAAACAACTCACCCGTGATCAGAAAAATCTGGAACCCATCGTCCGCGCAACGGAAAAATATGAACAGCTTTTAGATCATATCCACGAGGATGAACAAATCCTCAGGGGGAACGATGCCGAATTGAAGCAGATTGTCCGGGAAGAACTGGATGGACTGCTTGCAGAAAAAGAATCCATGGAGGAGCAGCTGAAATTTCTGCTGATCCCCAGGGACCCCAATGACGACCGGAATACGATTCTGGAGATCCGCAGCGGAACCGGAGGAGATGAAGCGGCCTTGTTTGCTGCCGATCTGTACCGGATGTATACCCGCTATGCCGAAAGGCAGGGATGGAAAATAGAAGTGCTGACCTCTTCCGAGCTGGGTATCGGCGGCTTGAAGGAAATATCCATGCTGATTTCCGGGGATAGTGTATACAGCAAGCTGAAATATGAATCAGGAGTTCACCGTGTTCAACGTGTACCGGTCACCGAAAGCTCCGGGCGGATTCATACATCCGCAGCCACTGTGGCCGTCCTTCCTGAAATGGATGATGTGGATGTGGAAATCGACGAAAAAGATATCCGCATTGATACGTACAGGGCCTCCGGGCATGGCGGACAACATGTAAACAAAACCGATTCGGCCATTCGTATTACCCATTTTCCCACCGGAATTGTGGTAACCTGCCAGGATGAGAGTTCGCAGCATAAGAATAAAGAAAAAGCCATGAAAATTTTATATAGCCGTGTCTACTCGGAAATGGCCGAGGCTCAGAAGAAGTCCATTGCCGAAGAACGGAAATCCCAGGTTTCCACCGGGGACAGAAGTGCTAAAATCCGCACGTATAACTTCCCTCAGGGACGGATAACGGATCACAGAATCAATTATACGGCCCACAACCTTACCGCCGTGATGGATGGTGATCTGGATGAGCTCATAGAAGAGTTGACCCTGGCGGATAACATGGAAAAACTGAAAAATCTCTGATTCCATGACGGAACAAACACGGGATAAAATCTGGGGTTTAATAGAACTGCTGAACTGGTCTGTTGACTACCTTCGGGAAAAAGGCGTTGAAGATGCACGTACCGCCGTGGAATGGATGCTGACCCACGTACTGAAAATGTCCCGTGTTGATTTGTATCTGAATTTTGACCGCCCCCTGAGTCGTGATGAACTGAACCAATATAAGCCATTGCTCCTTCGATGTGCTGCCCACCAGCCGGTCCAACAGGTGATCGGCCAGGCGGATTTTTACGGCATTTCCCTTACTGTTAGCCCCGATGTGCTGATACCCCGTCCTGAAACGGAACGCCTGGTGGAATTTGTGATCACGCAGGCCGGGAATCGAACGGCCCCCTTTTCCATTCTGGATATCGGCAGCGGATCCGGTGCCATAGCCATTGCTTTGGCAAAACATCTGCCCATGGCCCGTGTTCATGCCCTGGAGGTTTCTCCGCAGGCCGTTGATATCCTGAAAAAGAATTGCAGATTTCATAATTTGATGAACCGGATCAGTATTTTCCAGGAGGATGTTTTTCACTGGGAGGCACCTGAACCTTACGATATCATTGTCAGCAATCCTCCCTATATTGCCGAAGGGGAGATGGAATATCTTCCGAAAAATGTAGGTTATTATGAACCGCCTCTGGCCCTGACTGACCGCCAGGATGGCCTGGCCTTTTACAGGCATTTTGCCGAAAGGTTTCATGACTGGCTGCTTCCCGGAGGATTGGCGGTCCTGGAATTTGGCGGACCTCCCCAGAAGGAGGCCGTGAAAGAGATTTTTCATTCCTATAAAGACCTGAATATTCATCCCGATTATCAAAAAGATGATCGATTTATTAGCTTTTTTCGCCCCTGAGTCCTGAGAATATTTGCGATTCAGATTCACTTTTGTAAATTTGCCCTCATAAAACGGAGGTTTGGGTGAGTAAAAATCTGATCATTGTTGAATCACCGTCAAAAGCAAAAACCATCAGCCGGTTTCTTGGAAAGGATTACGATGTCGTCGCATCCATGGGACATGTGCGGGATCTGCCGCCTAAAAGCATGGGTGTGAATGTGGAGGGGAATTTTGAACCCTCGTATATCATTCCTCCGGATAAGAAGAAAGTGATCAAGGCTTTGAAAGAGAAAGTTTCCGAAGCGGGAAAGATCTTTTTAGCCTCTGATGAAGACCGGGAGGGTGAAGCCATTGCCTGGCATTTGTGTCGGGTACTGGACCTGGATCCGGAAAAGACATACCGGATTGTTTTTCATGAAATCACCAAACAGGCCATTGAGGAGGCCTTAAAGAATCCCCGCCATATTGATCGGCATCTGGTGGATGCCCAGCAGGCACGCCGTGTGTTGGATCGACTGGTGGGATTTGAGGTTTCGCCCGTCCTCTGGAAAAAAGTAAAACCGGCCCTTTCCGCCGGCAGGGTTCAAAGTGTGGCCGTGCGCCTGATCGTGGAGCGGGAAGTTGAAATCCGGAATTTCAAACCTGAAAATTATTTTAAAATCACGGGGGAATTCCATCCCGAAAAGCGTGAAAATGAGACTTTTTCGACAGAATTACCGGAAAAAATATCCGAGGCAGAAAAAGCAAGGGAATTTCTTGAGGATTGCCGGAATGCAGAGTTTACTGTCAGCGACATCTCACGGAAACCGGCTGTTAAAAATCCCGCACCTCCTTTTACCACATCCACCTTACAACAGGAAGCCGGGCGCAAACTGGGATTTTCCGTCTCACGGACCATGTCTGTAGCGCAGAAATTATATGAAGCCGGTTATATCACGTACATGAGAACAGATTCGGTGAATCTTTCCTCCATGGCCATTGGTGCGGCCAAAGAACTGATTACGGCCCGGTATGGAAAAGAATATTCAAAACCCCGAAATTTTACTACAAAAAGCAAATCCGCCCAGGAAGCCCACGAAGCCATCCGTCCCTCTTATCTGAGTCGGGAAACCATTCAGGGGGACAGGAATCAGCAGCGATTATACGATTTAATCCGCAAACGGATGATTGCCAGCCAGATGGCACCGGCAAAACTGGAAAACACACAGGTAAGCATCAACATATCCACCCGTCCGGAAAAGCTGGTTGCGAAGGGACAGGTGATTGTTTTTGACGGTTTCCTCCGGGTCTATCAGGAATCCCGGGACGAAGAATCAAATGAGGAAACGGCCGGGCTCCCCCGTCTGGCAGTGAATGATGCACTTATCCTCCAGGCAATGGAAGGCCGGGAGCGCTTTACAAAGGCTCCGCCCCGGTATTCTGAAGCAGCCCTGGTTCGAAAACTGGAGGAATTGGGTATTGGCCGTCCCTCAACCTATGCTCCTACAATATCCACCATTCAAAAGCGGAAATACGTAGTGAATGAAAGCCGTCCCGGAGAGAAACGGGAATTTAAAATATTCATTCTGAATAACGGGAAAGTTTCGGAAAAAACCGGCATTGAAATCCAGGGGGCGGAAAAGAAAAAACTCTTTCCCACGGATATCGGCCAGGTGGTGAATCAGTTCCTGATGAAACATTTTCAGAATATCATGGATTATGGATTTACGGCTGATGTAGAAGTGGAATTCGACCGCATTGCTGACGGACGGGTAGACTGGGTGGACATGATCCGGGATTTTTATGGCCCCTTTCATGAAAATGTTGAAAAAACGATGAAGGAATCGGAAAAATTCAAGGGAGAACGCTACCTGGGAAAAGATCCCGAAAGTGGTCGGGATGTCTTTGTAAAAATCGGCCGCTACGGTCCCATGGCGCAAATCGGGAAAGCGGATGAAGCCCTGAAACCCCGTTTTGCCGGTTTGCGGGATAACCAGAGCCTGGAGACCATCACGCTTGAAGAAGCCCTGGAACTTTTCAAACTGCCCCGGACTGTCGGCGAGTATGAAGGAGAGCCGGTAACCGCCAACATTGGCCGGTTCGGTCCCTACGTAAAACACAAGAACAGTTTTTATTCCCTTGGAAAAGAGGATGACCCCCTCTCGGTGACCCCGGACCGGGCGATAGAAATCATTGAAGCCAAACGGGAAAAAGAGAAGAAAAAACTCATTAAAGAATTCCCGGAAGAACCGGGATTAAAAATTTTGAATGGCCGGTTCGGTCCCTATATTTCCTATAAGAAAAAAAATACAACAATACCCAAAACGACGGATCCGGCATCCCTGACCCTGGAGCAATGTCACGAACTTATTAAAGCCGGTGCCGCAAAGAAATCCGGAAAACGGAAAGGAAAAAAACATTCATGACGTCTGTAAAACCCTTGTCCTATCCTCTGATGGAAAAATTGGTAGCCCTCAGCCGCCGGAGAGGATTTTTATTTCAAAGCAGTGAAATTTACGGTGGGATCAATGCCGTTTACGATTATGGTCCCCTGGGTGTTGAACTGAAACGGAATGTGAAAAATCTCTGGTGGCGGGATATGGTCACAGCCCGGGAGGATGTTCTGGGTATGGATGCAGCCATACTCATGCATCCCAAAGTATGGGAAGCATCAGGACACGTGGAGAATTTTCACGACCCCATGGTGGAATGCCGGAAATGCCGCCGCAGATTCCGCCAGGACGATCTGCCGGAGGGAACCGCTCAGTGTCCTGAATGCCAGGGAGATCTGGGACAACCCCGGCAGTTCAATCTCATGTTTAAAACTTTTCTTGGATCGACGGAAGAAGGGGCACAGGAAATTTATCTGAGGCCGGAAACCGCCCAGGGGATTTTTGTGAATTTTGACAATGTGGTTTCATCCAACCGGGTGAAACTCCCCTTTGGCATTGCCCAATTGGGAAAAGCCTTCCGGAATGAGATCACGACAGGAAATTTTATATTCAGAACCCGGGAATTTGAACAGATGGAGATGGAATTTTTTATCCGTCCCGGCGAAAACAGCCAATGGCTTGAATATTGGGCACAGGAACGGTTGAACTGGTTCAAATCCCTGGGAATTACCCCGGAGAAACTCCGTCTCAGGGCTCATGGCAAAGATGAACTGGCACACTATTCCACGGCCTGTTATGATGTGGAATATGAATTCCCATACGGATTTTCCGAGCTGGAAGGCATTGCAGATCGCGGGACTTATGACCTGACCCGGCATATCAAGCTCAGCGGGAAGAAGCTCCATTATGTGGATCAGGATAACCGGGGACAGAAAATCATTCCAGCTGTGGTGGAAACCTCTGCCGGAGTTGATCGCACGGTTTTAACTCTTTTGGCAGACGGCTATTGGGAAGACTCCGATAACGACCGGATCGTCCTGCGGCTCCATCCCTCGGTGGCCCCCTTTAAAGTTGCCATTTTCCCACTATTCAATAAGGAGGGGATGCCCGACGTTGCACGAAAATTATATGAGGACCTTCGTTTTAAATTTGCCGCATTCTATGATACCGGTGGATCCATCGGAAAACGGTACCGCCGCCAGGATGAGGCCGGTACGCCCTTTTGCATTACAATTGATCACCAGACCCTGGAAGACAGAACCGTAACCCTTCGAGACCGCGATTCATTGGAACAGATTCGTGTTTCTTTGGATAAGGTCGAAAAGGCACTGGATGAGAGAATATGAGGGCATAAGGATACGAGAGGCTGCCCGAAAAATAAAGTGAATGGATAAAAAATCTTCCGAAAATGATTTTCAAATCTTGTCTGATATTCAGCACTTAACACAGCCGCTGAACAGACGACCTCAGGCAGATGTATCAAAGCGCAACTCTCAGAATCCCCATTCTGAACTTTCAGTTTTTAATGTTCCCTTTAAAAAATACCATGGATTAGGTAACGATTATATCGTCATGGGACCGGAGATTTCTGAAGAAAGGTTCACCCCGGATTTTGTCCGTCGCGTGTGTGATTCGCATTACGGGGTGGGTTCGGACGGACTGCTTCACGGCCCCCTTGCATCTGTTATAGCGGATTTCCGCGTGCGTATGTACAATCCCGATGGCAGTGAGTTTGAAAAAAGCGGCAACGGACTCCGCATTTTTACCCGTTATCTGTTTGACCGGGGGGATATACGGTACGATCCTGTGACCATTGAAACAAAAGGGGGTGTTGTCACGGCGCAGGTTTTGGAAAAGGATGGACTGATTCGGGTGGATATGGGAAAAGCCAGCTTGTGGAGCGAGATGATTCCGGTTCGGGGGGAACCCCGCGATGTTTTGGATGAACCCTTGAAGATTAAAAAGCGCTGCTTCAGAATTTCCGCCGTTACGGTAGGAAATCCACACTGTGTGGTGTTGATTGAAAATCCAAACGAGTTGACTCCGGAACTGGCGAAAACCTGGGGTCCCTTGATTGAAACGCACACACTTTTTCCAAATAAAACAAATGTTCAGTTCATGTCCCCCCTGGACGAGAAGACGATTCGCATTGAAATCTGGGAGCGGGGTGTTGGGTATACGCTGGCATCCGGGAGCAGCAGTTGTGCCGCAGCCACTGTGGCCCACCGGCTTGGTTTGTGTGGCAACGACATGAATGTACACGTCCCCGGAGGCATCATTCATATCCACATCCATCCGGATGCCTCCCTGACGATGACGGCCCCTGTTGTGGAAATTTGCCAGGGGGAACTCAGCATGGAATGCCTGCCCTGATCAGTCCGGGCATACCGGCATCAGTTCTATCAGTTTTCACTCTGTGTAATTATTGGATCCCTTTTTATTTTCAGAGGACACTACAGTATCGACATTCTCTCGGGAATTTCCTTTCCGTGTGCCGTGAAAAGCTTTGCGGATAAACAGATAAAGCCACATTTTGTCTGATATTTCCGTCGAACGTGTGAAAATAAACGGACCGGCATTTTGTTATTACCGTCTTTATGAATAAGTTTTCTGTATGAGCGGAGATAGGGTTACTGATCCTGAAGTGATTGCCGGGGACAGAACTCCTTTGTTTGTTACGGGGGTTTCTTTACATTTTACAACTAAAGCATGAGGTCTTTGTGAAGTCACTGAAGGAAGAAAAAATATCCGGCACACTGGTTTATGACGGCTGTCTGCTGAAGGTTCACCTGGATGAGGTGAAACTCCCGAACGGCAGGATCAGCATCCGGGAGTATATCCGTCATCCCGGAGCAGTTGTCGTTCTCCCCTTTTTGGAGAACGGGGATGTCATTCTGGAAAAACAGTTCAGATATCCTGTCAACCAGGTTTTTATCGAGTGTCCTGCCGGGAAAATTGATCCGGGAGAAACCCCGGAAGAAACGGCCCATCGTGAGCTGCTGGAAGAAACGGGATATACTTGTAAACATTTGAATTACCTGGGAAAAACGCATCCCAGTATCGGATATACCGATGAAGTCATCTATCTTTATGAGGGGCATGGTTTATCTTTTCAGAAAGAGAACCGTGATGATGATGAATTTCTTGAAATATTTCATATACCATTCGATGAAGCACGTCAAATGGTGTTAAAGGGAGAGATAACCGACGCAAAATCCGTGGCAGCAATTCTGCTGAGTTATGAATTCCAACAATCTGCCGCCATGGATGAAGGGGAATCTTGATATATGAAACTGACACTAAACCAGAAACTGGTTAATATTTCCAGGGGAGATTTTCACGATCCCCACAATATTCTTGGAATCCACGATATTTCACCGGCTAAAAAAGTGATCCGGGTATTTGTGCCGGATGCAACAGAAGTTTCCGTTCAGCGTTTGGGTGGAAAAAAAACCACCTATACCCTCTCCCCCATGGATGTTGAGGGATTCTGGCAGACGGAAATCCGTGTGAAGCATTTTTTCCACTATCAGATACACGCTCGCTATCCGGATGGAAATCACTATGACTATGTGGACCCGTACCAGTTTACGCCCACTATCAGTCAGGATGATCTTTATTTGTTTAACAAGGGAGATCACCGTTTTGTCTATGAAAAGCTGGGAGCACATCCCTGTATTCATGACGGGATTTCCGGTGTACGTTTTGCCGTATGGGCGCCGACAGCCCGGCGTGTGAGTGTTGTTGGGGATTTTAACCGCTGGGACGGCCGCTTTCATCAGATGAGGGCCATGGGAAATTCCGGAGTTTGGGAAATTTTTATTCCAGAAGCCCGGGCAGGAGTCCTTTATAAATTTGAAATCTTTACGGCAAGCCGGACACTCCGGGTGAAAGCCGATCCCTATGCCCAGTATTTTCAGAAAAGACCCGAAAACGCCTGCATTATTTTTCAGTCCTCTCACGCCTGGAAGGATGAAGCGTGGATGAAAGCTCGTGCCGGTAAAGAAACCCTCACATCTCCGTTGAATGTGTATGAAGTCCATCCGGGATCCTGGCGCTGCCGGGAGGATGGCAGCTGGTACACATACCGGGATCTGGCCCGGGAACTTGTGCCCTATGTGAAAGAGATGGGTTTTACGCATATTGAATTTTTGCCGATCATGGAACACCCCTTTGACGGCTCATGGGGATATCAAGTCACCGGCTATTATGCTCCCACCAGCCGGTTCGGCGCTCCCGATGATTTGAAATATCTCATCGATATCTGCCACCGGAATGGAATCGGGGTTATTCTGGATTGGGTGCCGGCCCACTTTCCAAAGGATGATTTTGCCCTGGCCCGTTTTGACGGGACGGCCCTTTATGAGCACGAAGATGCCCGGCGGGGAGAACATCCGGACTGGGGGACCTATATTTTCAATTACGGCCGGAATGAAGTGAAAAACTTCCTTCTTGCCAATGCCGTGTACTGGCTGAGGGAATACCATGCCGACGGGCTGCGTATCGATGCCGTTGCCAGCATGCTGTATCTGGACTACAGCCGGAAAGAAGGAGAATGGATTCCCAATAAATATGGCGGGAATGAGAACCTGGAAGCCATTGAATTTTTAAAGCACATGAATTCCGTGCTGCATGAATATTTTCCGGATGCCCTGATTATCGCTGAGGAATCCACAGCCTGGGGCGGCGTGACAAAACCGGTGCAGGAAAACGGCCTCGGATTTACGTATAAGTGGAATATGGGCTGGATGAACGACTTCCTCAGTTATATGTCCAAAGATCCCATCTACCGGAAATACCACCACAACGAACTGACGTTTTCCATGCTCTATGCCTATTCGGAAAACTATGTCCTGGTTCTCAGCCACGATGAAGTGGTTCATGGCAAGCGTTCGCTCCTGAGCAAAATGCCCGGAGACGACTGGCAGAAGTTTGCAAATTTTAAATTGCTCCTGGGGTTCATGACGGGACATCCGGGAAAGAAACTGCTCTTCATGGGATCGGAGCTGGCTCCCTGGCATGAATGGAACGACAAGGAAGGGCTGGATTGGAGATTATTGCAGTGGGAACCTCATAAAAATGCCCGCCTGTATCTGGAACACCTGAATAAGCTTTATGTGAGCGAACCGGCACTCTGGGAACTGGATACCCGGCCCGAAGGTTTTGAATGGATTGATGCCGGTAACGCCGATCAGTCGGTTGTTTCATTTATTCGCCATGGGAAAGATCCTGATCAAGATTTGCTCTTTGTTTGTAATTTCACACCGGAAACGTATTTTGAATTCCGTACAGGTGTTAACATGCCGGGAAAATACAGGGAAATTTTTAATTCCGATGCGAAAATCTACTATGGCAGCGGAGTCATCCGGAATAGTGAACATGTGAGTGAGAATGTCCCCTGGAACGGCCGTTCCCATTCTATTTCTTTCGGACTTCCCCCCTTGGGAATGGTTATTTTTAAACGGATAAAATAGACAATGGCAGAAGAGAAAAGTAAACGCATTCTCTATGCCGTTTTGAACTGGGGATACGGACACACCATTCATGCCTTTCCCCTGATTGAATTCCTTAACCGGCACCATGAAGTGATTCTGGCCGCAGATGGCCGGGCTATGATTCTATTGAGGCGGCGTTTCCCCAAAAACTTGTGCATCCCTCTGAAAGATGCACGTATCCGTTATGCGAAATATAAGTTTCTTATGCCTTTTTCCCTGGCGATTCAGGCCGTGAAAATGCTGGCGGGAATACGAAGAGAACACCAGCTGACCAAAAATCTGGTGAAACACTTGAAAATTGAACGAATCATTTCCGACAACCGATACGGTGTCTGGGATAGAAAGATTCCGTCTTATTTGATCACCCATCAGTTGCGATTTCACATGCCGGTCCGCCATATTGAACCCCTGAGCATTATCTTTAACCGGATAGTGTTCAAAGGTTTTACAGGAATCTGGGCATTGGATTCCCCTCATCCTGAAAAAAATTTATCCGGATTTCTTACCCATGGAAATGCCCTGAGCGAACATCCCAAAGTCCGCTTTATGGGATTATGGTCAGATTTGACACCCCGAAAATGTGAAGAAGATATTGATCTGCTGGCCATTTTGTCTGGCCCTGAACCCATGCGGACTCTGTTTGAGAATATACTCCTGAAACAAATGTCCTGCCTGCCGGGGAAAAAGATTCTTATCCGTGGTATTGAAGGTGCTTTTCCGCCGAAACATGGAGATATAAGCATTTTGGGGTTAGTGGACAGAAAAGAGATAAATGAACTGATTAACCGGAGCCGGATGGTAATTTGCCGCTCCGGTTATACCTCTGCCATGGATTTAGTCTGTCTTGGGAAAAAGGCGATTATGGTTCCCACTCCCGGACAAAGCGAACAGGAATATCAGGCGCAACTCTATCACAGCCGCGGCTGGTTTTATACCGTCAGTCAGGAAAGGCTGAACCTTTCAAAAGATTTGGGAGCAGCCCGGGCGTATCATCCGCCGGATCTGAGTGAGTGGTTCAACCGGACAGATTTATTGGATGAAGCGATTCGTGAATGGCCCAAAGAGAGGATGAAAAGATGACAACGTTTTGCCGGTTCGGATTATTGCTTTCTCTTATCATTTTCAGCCTGGGGATGCAAACGCTGTGGGGTACACAGATGCATGTACCGGAAGAGAGCCCGGAATATCCCTTTCTGCAGGCCATGGAAACGCGGGGACTTCTGGAATCCCCCCTTCCGGCAACCCGGCCCTGGATAAAAAGTGATGTCGCCGAACATCTGAAGACTCTTTTGAAAAAAACCGACAAACTCCGCGGAACAGAACGGGAGATCCTGCAAATGCTGGTCAACAGGTACCGCCCTGAAATATCGGATGTGAAACACCCCCGCCTGACTCAAACAGATAGTGTCCATGCCTTTCCCCTTCATCTCCGGGAAGATCTTCAGCGGCAATGGACTCGCTCCATAATCAGTGAGCCGGATTACCTGTTTCTGTTTGAAACCGATGATGAATATCTCTTTCTTCAGGGCGATGGATTGGTTCGCCTTGAGAATAAAAACGAGTTGTTTCGATTCTCCGGACATGTGGGCTTCCGGGGTTTTGCGCAAATGGGGAATGTCAGTGTTTTTGGTGAGGCCATGGCATACCGACTCTTTGTCCGTGATGGGTATAGAGATGATCCTGTCGACAGCCGTGGTTTCTATCTTCATGCAGATTCTGCATCTTCACTGGTGAGCTTTGATAATACAATGGGGTATATTCAATTACAGTCCCATGGTGGATTATTTACTTTGGGAAATGATCCGATTCGGTGGGGATATGGTGAAGAGCCTCTTTATATATCCGGTAAAACGGCGACATTTCCTTATGTAATGTGGCAAAGAGCTTTTTATAAATTCCGCTATGTGTTTTTTCATGGCAGTCTGATGAACGCGACATATACCCTGAGTGAAGATGGGCATTCAAAATTGTATCCAGAAAAATATCTTGCGGGGCATCGGTTAGAAGTATATCCATTACAAAATCTTTCCTTTTCGTTTACTGAACTTCTTGTCTATGGAGAAAGAAATCCTGAGTTGACCTATTTCATTCCGGTGAACTTTCTCTGGTCAGCGGAACATAATCTTGAAGACAGAGATAATTCAATTCTCGGATTTGAAATGGCCTGGCAACCATTCAAAGGATTTCGGTTACATGGAAGTGTACTCCTTGATGAATTTAAATTCAGTGAAATCAATTCAGAATGGTGGGGAAATAAAAGAGGATATCAAATTGGCGGAAGTATGGCCCTGCCGGGAATATTATCATGGGAACTATTTTTTGAGGGAACGTTAGTCCGCCCGTGGACATATTCTCATTACAAAGAAATAAATACGTTTACACACAAAGGGGATTGCCTGGGATTTTATGCCGGACCAAATGCTCGACAATATACCGGTGGCATAAGGGGATGGTTCAGTGCAGCACATTATTTCAACCTCTCTATCAAAGCGTTAGAGAAAGGTATTGAGCCCCTTCCGAAAGATCACCCGGATTATTTCCCTATCGGAAGTAATGCAAACCAGAATTACAATGATAGAAATAAAGAATATGACTTTTCCACGAAAAACCTGATGGGTGAGATTCAAAAAACCCTTTCCCTTGATTTTCGATGGCAATGGCAATTTATGAATAATGGATGGCTTGACTTTACCTGGGGACCCCGGTGGAGAGATTCTGAAATGACCCATTATGCTCAAATTCAAGTGCAGGTGAAACACTAATGATATCCTTTACCGTCTTATCTTTGATTTATTTTATTTTGATTTTCATGGTTATTGTTGCCCTAATGCGGGAAAAAATTTGCCGGAAAGATCCGGAACTGAGCGCTACGGTTATTATATGTGCCAGGAACGAAGAGCATAATATTCCTGATCTTGTGAGATCGCTAAAAGCGCTGGATTATCCTGAAGGGATGCTTGAAATTCTTCTTGTTGATGATGCCTCTACAGACAAAACACGCGAGTTGATTGAAAAAGCAGCCCGTGAAGATCCTCGAATCAGGGCGGTTCATATTCATGAAAAGGAAGAAGGATTATCAGGTAAGAAAAATGCCATTACACAGGCGGTAGGACTTGCCGACGGAGAAATTATTTTATTGACAGATGCAGATTGCAGACCCGGCCCCAAGTGGGTGAAAAGAATGGTTGCCTGCTTTAATGAGGAGACGGGAATGGTGCTTGGTTTTTCTCCTATTGAAAAAGCCGGTGGATTATTTCAACGTTTTTTGGAATTTGATCATCTTGCCCGGGTGGCTGTACAAACTGCCGGAGCATATTGGAATATTCCCCCTTATTCATCAGCCCGAAATCTGGCATTCCGTCGCCGTCTATTTTTTGAGGTGAATGGCTATGAGAGTTCAGGTACAATTGCGACAGGGGATGATTTTTTTCTCACCCGGGATATCTGGCTGAAAACACAGTGCACATTCAGACAGGCAATGCACCCTGAAAGTTTTGTGGTGACGAAACGGGATGATTTTTCAAAGAAATATGTCAGCCAGCAACTGCGAAGAAATGGCAAGATTTTACATCTGGCTCCCCTCTATCGCGGAATTGGCTTTTTTGTGTTGCTTTACTATCTTGCGATTCCTGTAAGTATTTTTACCTTACCACCCACTCTCTGGGGAGGGTCGTTGATAATTAAGACTTTTCTTGAATGGACAGGCATTATAATTGCCGGAAAACGTTTTGGATATCTTAAACTGGCGCTTTGGTTCCCTTTGATAGCCGTATATTACCCCTTACATGTTCTGATATCCTCTGTTGCCGGAAGTGTAAAAGAAAGCCGTTGGAAGTAACATGGCATCACGGATCAATCAGGCAACCCTTCCAAGAGCATACAGGGTTGTAAAAAAGTCCTTTTCTGCTTATAAATTATGGAACATATTAAAAACTCAAATTTCAAGAATACTTTCGAACCTTAGCGATAAAACGCTCGTTTGGGGGTTGCCTCCGGTGATTATGGTCGAAGCTGCAGCCATCTGCAATCTCCATTGTCCCTGCTGTGCCTGCGGTGCCGGACAGGTACATAGAAAACAACCCTATCTTGACGAATCTCTTTTTCAGAACCTTGTCGATGAATTGAAGGATTCGCTCTGGATGATCCTTTTTTGGAACCAGGGAGAACCCTTCCTGAATCCGCGTTTGATGGACATGATACGGTACGCTTCAGATCGCAGGATATATACCATGACCAGCACCAACGGACACTTTCTGAACAAACCTGATGAAATTATCAACAGCAGGCTGGATGAACTTATCATTTCTTTGGATGGTGCATCTGAAGAGACATATCTGAAGTATCGTATTGGTGGTGATTTTTTTAAAGTTATCAAAGGTGTGGAATCGCTAATCGAAAAACGACAGAAAAAAAACCTTTCCAATCCTCGCGTAACCATTCAGTGTGTTATATCCAGGCAGAATGAGCATGAAATAGAATCATTGGAAAATCTTGCCCGGAAAATTGGTGCAGATGAGCTTGTCTTTAAAACCATGGAAATTACTCCGGGTGTTGACAGCGCGGACTATTTACCACAAAACCAAAAATTCAGGCGATACAGTGTACATCCGGATCAATGGACCCGGAAAAATGATCAAAAACATTGTCCCGAGCTATGGAATCAACCGGTCATAAATTCAGACGGTTCATTTTCTGTCTGTTGTTTTGACAAAACAGCGGTATTTAACCCCGGGATGTATCAACAAGGACATTTTACGGATTTGTGGAAAGGAACAGAATGGATGAAAATTCGTGAAAGAGTAAAAAATAATAAAGCAAGTATGTTGCCGTGTAAATATTGTACGGCTTCCCTGAATCTTAATTACAGGAGTGTGGTTTTCCGGTGAGACAGAGCGTGAAGAAAATCTTCTTTTATCTACTGAAAGTAGGTATCTCTGCTACATTGGTCTGGATGGCTGTTC
The DNA here is from genome assembly GCA_021157965.1 of Candidatus Neomarinimicrobiota bacterium. Lineage (NCBI taxonomy): Bacteria > Pseudomonadati > Fidelibacterota > Fidelibacterota bacterium. The sequence goes on along the minus strand of JAGGVO010000041.1, from coordinate 64,135 downwards.
GCCGGATTGAGCCGGAAAACTTTTGGACCTATGTTCAATCATTACCGGTTTCTCTTTTAATTTTAACGATTCTCGGAAGTGTTGTGAACCTTCTCCTTCAATTTATCCGCTTTCGATTAATCATTGATGAATGCCGTCATGAAATAAATAATCCGGAATTGATTAAAGTATTTTTTATGGGATTTGCTTTCCGGTTGACGGTTCCCGGCGGTCATGGAGAAGCTGCAAAAATGCTTTTTATTCCCGGAAAAACCCGAAACCGGGTTACAGCCTATGGTATTGAAAAAATCACGATTTCTGCAGTTATTTTATTTCTGTTTGGTCCTGCCGTTGTTTTGCTTTTTCCTCAACATAAGGTTTTTTTACTCTTTTCTCTGATCCCGGCAACAGGAGCTTTTATCTTATATAAGCTGCGAGAAAAACCCTGGATAAAAAAATGGCAACTTTCAGGTATCCGCTATAAACTGATTGCAGCGAAAACAGCAGTTTTAACCCTGGGAATCTATTTTGTTTTTATTTTTCAGTACTGGATTTTATTACGCATGCTTTCGGTCGACTGGTTTACGGTGTCGGCTGTTTGCATCATTGCCATGGGCGCCGCCGCCCTGCCTGTATCTGTCAGTGGTTTGGGAATCAGAGAAAATGCAACAGCCTGGCTTTTGGCGGATTTTGGTGTCCCCACTGCTGTTGGAATCGCTGTTCCTCTCATGGTTTTTGTGCTGAATGTGGTGTTTCCGGCACTTATTGGCGGAGTTATTTTTATAACACATCAAAGGAGCAAATCAGAAAGCAAATGAAAAGAAAAATATCTGTTGTAATTAAAATTTTTCTGATGGTATTTATCCTGAATCAAGGTGCTTTCCCGTCACAGCCCGACCCTACCCGCTACCCCGTGATACTGGTTCATGGCATTTTGGGCTTTCCGGAAGTATTTGCCCTTCTGGAATGGCGGTTGAATCAGGCCGGGTATAAAACGTTTAATTTTTTCTACCCCTCGACGGAAAAAACAATTCGTGAACACGGGGAAGATCTGGCCACATGGATTAAGGCCCAGACAAAACAGGATACCATTTTGTTGATTACACACAGCATGGGGAATCTGGTGGCCCGGGAAATGCACTATGCCCATCCGGAAATTCCCATCTACCGCTGGCTTATGGTGGCTCCGCCCAATCAGGGAGCGTTATCCGCCGATCTGTGGAACAGGATTCCCCTGTACCGGTGGTGGACCGATACGCCGGGACAGGAATTGCGGTTTTCCAATAAACATGCCCATTATAAACAGTTGCCTCCCCCATCCTGTGAATTTGCCATCCTTGCCGGGGGAATGAAAAATGAAATCGGTTTCAGCCTTCTGCTGGATGGAGATGACGACGGAAAAGTCCGGGTTGTTGAAACGAAATTACCCGGTTATGCCGATTTCATGATTATCCAACAGGTTCATACCGGTCTTCTTTTCAGCAAAGAGACCTTTGAGCAGGCAGATGCTTTCTTTCGCACCGGACATTTTGACGCTACTCTCATTGATAAAGAATTCAACCTGGGAAAAAGCCTGGAAGAAATCCCCAATCTGTTAAAACAGGGAGAATCCAAATAAATGAAACATTTTCGTGACCATCTTTGGGCAGGTGCTGCAACAACAAGCAAAGCACTGTTAAAAGCCGTTGAAAATGCCCTGATTCCCGCCATGGAGTAAATCATGATGAAAATCGTTGTACTGGAAGGATATACTCTCAATCCCGGAGATTTGGATTGGAAGAAATTAAATGCATTGGGTGATGTGACGATTTACGACCGCACGCAGGATGTTCAAATCATTGAAAGGGCTTCAGGCGCCCATGTCATCCTCTCAAATAAAACCCGGTTGTCCCGGGCCGTGCTGGAACAACTGCCGGATTTAAAATATGTGGGTGTTTTAGCGACCGGATACGACAGCGTCGATGTAAAGGCGGCTCAGGAAAGGGGGATTACCGTCACAAATGTGCCCTCCTACGGCACACGGTCTGTAGCCCAGATGACCTTTGCCCACATTCTCAATCTGGTGCACCGTCTTGCCGATCATAACAAAAGCGTGCAATCGGGAAACTGGTCAAAAGCCCCGGATTATTGTTATTGGGAACATCCCCTGATTGAACTTGACGGACTGATACTGGGCGTTCTTGGGTTGGGGCGCATCGGCAAAGCCGTGGCGGACATCGGATACGGTTTTGGCATGAACATCATCTATTATGATACACAGGTTCCTTCATCCGTACCGTCTTCCTGGCGTGCGGTTTCCGTAAAAACCCTTTTCAAAACAAGTGACATTCTCACGTTGCATTGTCCCCTGACATCGGAAACACACGAGATTGTGGATAAGCATCACCTGAAAATGATGAAGAAAAAAGCCTTTTTGATTAATACAAGCCGGGGCGGGCTCATCAACAACCGGGATTTGGCAGAAGCTTTAAAAAACGGGACGATCCGTGGTGCGGGCCTGGATGTGCTGGATAAGGAACCTCCGCCGGCCGACCATCCCCTGATAGGCATACCTAACTGTTTTATTACTCCCCACATTGCCTGGGCAACCCATGCCGCCCGGGAACGCCTGTTGAATACGGCAGTGGAGAATTTGGAAGCATTTATTCGTGGAGAAAAGATGAATGTTGTCACGGAGGCGTGATGGCACGACAGTACAAGGTATGAAGAAGAGCGGGAGACGGATAGACGGGGATTGATTGAATGCTGCGCAGCGGTATTTGAACATTGAACGCTGTGAGAAGCTGAAATTCATAAGCTCACGGGCTCAACCCGGAACTCATCAATAAAGGAGTATAGCATGAATTATCTACCTTATGATGAACGATATGAAAAGATGGATTACCGTTTTTGCGGAAAAAGCGGTTTGAAGCTGCCGCAGATATCTTTAGGACTCTGGCACAATTTCGGCAGTGTGGATATCCATGAAAACGCGCGAAAGCTGATCCTTCATGCTTTTGATAACGGCATTACCCATTTTGACCTGGCCAATAATTACGGTCCCGCTTTCGGCACGGCGGAGAAGACATTCGGCCGGATTCTCAAAGAAGACCTGACCGGCCGGAGGGACGAACTGGTGATTTCAACCAAGGCAGGATATCTTATGTGGCCGGGACCTTATGGCAACGGAGGAAGCCGGAAATATCTGATTGCCAGCCTGGATCAAAGCCTTCAAAGAATGGGTCTTGACTATGTGGATATTTTCTACCACCACCGACCCGACCCGGAAACACTCCTTGAAGAAACCATGATGGCTTTGGACCATATCGTCCGGAGCGGGAAAGCACTTTATATAGGTGTTTCATCCTATTCGCCGGAACAGACACTGAAAGCCGCTGAAATTCTTTCCTCCCTGGGAACACCCTGCCGGATTCACCAGCCCAAGTACAATATGCTGTACCGGGATATCGAAAAAGGACTCTTTGATGTACTCCGGTCCGAAGGGATAGGTTGTGCAGTCTTTTCACCTCTTCAGCAGGGTGTATTGACGGGAAAATATCTGAACGGCATCCCGAAAGATTCCCGGGCCGGCAGACCGGAAGGATTTTTAAAACCTGAACACATCACTGAGCAAATGCTGAATAAGGTCCGCGCCCTGAGTCATATTGCCGAAAACCGGGGACAAACCATGTCGCAAATGGCCGTATCCTGGGTCCTCCGCAGGCCGGAAGTAAGCACTGCCATTATCGGGGCCCGGAAAATTTCCCATATTGATGATGCTTTAAAAGCTTCCCGAAACACACAATTTTCAAAAGAAGAGCTGGAAAAAATCGACCATATTCTGGAAGGCAAATCATGAAAATAAATCCTCTTGTTTCTGTTAAAATCCCACCGCGCCGGTTTCTGATTATCAGTGGAGCGTTTATCCTGCTAATCGTTCTTGTGATTTTCATGTTCATTCCCCGTGAACCGTTTGCGGAAAGGACGCTGGCGGAAAATCGCGAAACATTCAGGAAAAACCTTATTGATTCAACCATCCTGGCGGCTATCCAAAATCCTCCAAATGCATCCAACAGGGAAGCCTGGGCAAATGCCTGCCGGGCTATGGGACTGGCCCAATACCGCTCGGAAATCGCGGGAAATGCCATTAAAAAGGCACTTGGACGCTATGCAACATTGGATAATGATCTGAAACAGGCTTTATTGGAAGTGATTTACGGCCTTTATCCGGAGCAGTTTGTACCGGAAGTCCGGTCAATTCTCCGGAAGGAAAATGATCCCGAGCTGTTTGTCATGGCGGCTCTCTATTTGCACCGCGCACAATTTAATTTGCAGACAGGAATGGAAATCAGGAATCTTCTGGTTGAAAAATTCAGACATCTGCCGAACCATCCTGTTCTGGGCATGTTCAGGGCAGAACTCCATTTCCGACCTGAACTGCCTCCCATTGATCAAGTGCTGTCTCCCGATTTTTTGCCGGGCTATCCTGTTTTCTATACCTTTTTCAGGCTGGAAAGAGATTATCCGGGTGTTACTATTTGCCGCCTTGCCGACGGAAGCCTGAAGATGGAAGATGACCGGACCCTCTGGTCGGTATGGCACCTGGGTCGCTCAAATTCCGGATTGCCCGGGTATATTATAAACGGAAACACGCCGGAAGGACTCTATTCTTTGCGAGGTATCAGCCGGTCTGATAATGTTTTTATCGGTCCAACACCCGTGGTTGATCTGAAGATGCCCTGGGAAATAAACCCGAAAGAATTTTTTCATGGAAATACGTCGGATACCCTGTGGGACCGGACCGATTATATGGCCGTATTGCCTCCCCGGTGGCGGGATTATCTTCCGGTGTATGCCAGTTATTATGCAGGAAAAGCCGGCCGGAGCGAAATTATTGCCCATGGAACCACCATCAACCCCGATTTTTATGCCGGACAAGCCTGGTATCCTTTTACACCCTCTCCGGGCTGTCTGACAGCTTTGGAATTGTGGGATGATGAAAGCGGCACCAGAGCATTCAGCCATCAGCAAAAATTGATTGATTGCCTGAAAGAAGAGAATATCAAAAAAGGATTCTGGATGGTGATCAATCTGGATAAACGGAACAATCCGGTAACGCTTGATGATCTGTCGCGTTTTTCACGCTTGATTCGGAAGCGTGTGGAAGAATAAAGCTTTCAGGGTAAATCTTTTTCGGGAATTGCGAAAAGAAGCACAGTGTGGGAATCGGGAACTGAAAGAAAAAGAATGACAGGTATCTGCCTGTGATCAGGCCCTTTCAACGTGCTTTTCCGTCCCGGGATGGAACGCCCTGAATGATCCGGAATTTGGGAATACAGGGAAAGATAATCCTCAGAATCCAGACAAACATCCAGGGGTTGATATTTTAATGCGTGATCGGGCTTGTCCAGTAACGTTGAAAAGGATGCATTGATTTTGAGAATCAAGCCTTTGTGATCTGTCACAAGGCAGGGAAGAGGGCTCTTTTCCATCAACTGCATATAATTATCCCGCTCTCGTCGGATATCATCAAATTTCTTATAGTAACTTGTCACTTCGATTCCGATGGCAAAATAGAGGTCGTATCTCTTTTCTTTCCGGATATGTGAAAAATCCCACAGGATGATTTTTTCCGAACCGTCTTTGGCGCTGAAAGGATATATCTTTTGACCTTGTTTGTTCTCAAGGTGTGCAAGGGATTCGAGAAAAACCAGAGCATCTTTTTGCTGGTCGGGAGAGATGAAGGTATTGTAAAAATAACGTTCCTGTAACCGGGACATGTCATACCCGGAAAATTCAAGAGCCCGGGTGTTGGCATAACGAATGTTACCCACTTCATTAAAGCCCAGTATAAGCATACCGCCTGCATCCCCTATGGCTTTTGCCGTTTCATAAAACTGCATCAGGGTTTCTTCCCGTTCTTTCCGTTCGCTTATATTGCGAATTACCACATGAATCAATTCATGATTCCGCTCTGAGAACCGGCGGGCATGAACCTCTGTAGCAACCCGGTGACCGTTCTTGGTGACATGAGTGCTTTCAAAACGGGAAACCTGATTTTTAAGGATATTCTGTATATGAATGTCAATTTTTGGGATTTCGTCCTCAGTGACAATATCCGCGATTTTCAAACCGATCATTTCATTCCGTTGATATTTAAACAGCGAACAGGCCGCCTGGTTGACATCGAGGATCTGGGTTGTCCGGTCAATGACAAAGGAGGCATCGCTCATATTGTTGAAATAGGATCTGTATCTGAATTCTCTGTTTTCATAAGCCTTCAGTTTCAGGTAACCGGATAAATTATCCGCCAGATGTATAAGCCAGTCGGGGTTCGTTTTGGAGCTGAGAGGAATATATGTTATAAGGACCGGCGCTTGAGAGCCGTTTTGCCGGACCAGAAAACCGGGAACCGGTGTATCCGCCCCTCCGGAAGATTCGTTTTTTTCCGGGATGTTTAATATGCGCCGGAGGTCATGCCCTGAAATATCTGCCCGGTTGTATCCTGAAAAAGATAAAAAATCCTCACTGGCCATCCTGATTTGATGGGATGCGTTACAAATAATCCAATAACCGGACAGGCGGGCATAGTGAGCTATCAAAATTTTATTCAATTGTTGTTTTTCCGAAAACCCGGTACCGGAATTTTCTATTTCTTTCTTGTCATGAATTCGCATCAGCAGGGTGACAAGTAAACGGAGTATATTTGAAAAAAGCTCACTGACGGTCAGTTCTTCTTCCACAACAAAGGCAATGAAAAAGTCTCCCGTCGGAAGGGTAAGACAGGTGCTGATTAAAACATGGTATATATCAGGAAAAAGCTCCTTACGATTGATGGCAACTGCCGGAACCGGGACAACATCTTTGCTTTTTTTCAGTTTCTGTAGATGTGTTTGACCATCCCGGCTGTTTAAAAGACGGGTTAGCACGTTCCGCTCTTTTTCCGGAACGGGAGTTATAAAAGTATATTTTTTTTCAGGCGATAACTTGATAATCCAAAAACTTTTTAATTGATTATAACGGTTTAATCCCCTGATGATTTTTTCCCAAACATTTTCGGGAGGGGTAACCTCCAGTAATTCATTCACCAAACGTAAACTTTCTGCATAAATTTCCACCCGCTGCAGCTGTGCTTCGTGTCCTTTCCGGGCATCTGTAAGGGTGCTTTCCCACTGGAGATGCAGCTTGCGGATTCTTTGTTCGAGTAAAATCAGCGAAAGCGTCATGATATAAACAGGCACCAAATCCTGAATCAACGATGGGTTGTGGGTCTGATAAATCAGGATGTTTAAAAATGGAATTGTACCGGAATAAATCATGAAATACCGGAAAAATGCCGAAAAGATCCAATACAGAAAGATCAGAAAAATCAACCCCGGAAAAAAGATATTTACATGCTTTTTCCAGGGGAGAGACTTTAAGTTAAAAAAACGGCGCACCTGCGAATTTGTCAGAGCGACACGAAAAAACAAAATGGAATAAAACCCGAAGATGGATTGAATCAGGATATGATAACCCAATTCAGCAGATGAAAAGGGCAGGGCGTATGTAGAATGGGTCCAGAAGAAAGGTTTGAAAGAAAGCAACACAGGAAAAAGGGTAAAAGAGCTCAATATCATAACAAAGCGGTAGAATATATCGAGGACGATCATGTCTGTCCAGATAGTATTCCCGGTTTCCCGGGAAAATTTTTCTCCCAGTCCATGCCATAAAACCCACAGGATATAAAAAGCAAAAAAATACACCGCACCAAATTCTGTCCCTTGTCGGAAGAGAAGAATTGAGAGATATCCCCCTGAAAAGGCTGAAACCAAGCCATATTTCCAGCCCCATACGATGGCTATGTACACCGGGAAAAAAATTCCCATATAAAAAGGAATATCAAAGATCCCCAGGTTAATATTCAAAGGATGAATATTCAGGGTAAAGCTGAGAATGCCGAAAAGTATGGAGACGGAAATCTTATAGTATTTTTGTTTGCTTATATTATGCAAATATTTCACCGGAGCGGATCCTTTCAGCATGTAAAAGAATAATTGTTCTGAAAAGTTTTACGGGCAAACATGGTTTCTCCGGAATTTTCATTCGGTTTAAGTTGGTTTTGAAATCTAAAAAAACTCGTGTGGACTTAATAAGGGATTCTGGATTTGTTATGAAATTATTTTGTAATTTTGCTTATTGAGAAACTTTTGTTTGAGATTTTGTACTAAAGGATATGAAAGTTCTGACGGCAAATGCGCTGAAAATAATGTTAAGCCGGCCTCTTCCGGGAGCGGCGAGTCACCGGGCAATGTGGCCCGAAGATCGTGAAGATATTCCTTTGGAGGATCTTTATCCCGCAGCCACCATGATTCTGATTTATACCCGGGATGGTCGGCAATATTTTCCTTTGATTCGAAGGAGCGACCGGGAAAATGATGCGCATCGGGGACAGATTGGTCTGCCTGGCGGGCATCACGAAGCGGGAGAAAGTTATTTGGAAACCGCTATTCGTGAAACAGAAGAAGAAATTGGTGTTAAAATCAAAGCGCATGAAATTGCAGGAAAACTCTCTCCGCTCGCCATTACACGCAGCGGATTCATTGTTTACCCTTTCGTGGCTCTTACCGAGGAAGCCATTACCTTTAAGCCCGACCCTGTCGAAGTGGACAAGGTTATTCCCGTATCCCTGGAAGAACTCATCAGACACCCGGAAAATAAAACCTTTAAACTGGAAAACGGGCGGGAAGTCCCGGGATTTCTTTTTTCACAGGTGAACGTGTGGGGGGCGACAGCGATGATACTCAATGAGTTTAGAATAGTGAGTGGAGAGTTTTGAGCGGTGTACTGAAAAACAGCGTTTTATTCTGTATAGTGCAACAAAGATTCTTGTTTACCTAACCGAAGTAATCACCGAGCCTTTACTTAAAATTATCCAGCTAAAAACCGGGGGTGTATCGAAATACCCCCCCGTGATATCTTTTCTGTAAGCACCTCATTTTTTTATGAAAAGTTTGGAATACCCATAAGGGTTTTCATGTTGAAACCATCACACAGTTTTTCTTTTAATCTTGACAAAATAGTATAGATTTGAGTAAACTCTCGTTCAAATGAAAACCGAGGAGACCATGAGCAAGGATCGCGAGCATATTGATTCACTGACGAAGAAAGAGTATGAATTTGGTTTTGTAACGGATATTGAAATGGAAATGGCTCCAAAGGGGCTGAATGAGGATATCATCCGTTTGATAAGTGCCAAGAAAGGGGAGCCGGAAAGCATGTTGCGGTGGCGTCTGAAAGCCTACCGGCGCTGGACCGGGATGAAGGAGCCTGCCTGGGCTTTTATAAAATATCCTCCCTTCGATTATCAGGATATTTACTATTATGCAGCTCCAAAAAAGAAAGATGGACCGAAAAGCCTGGAGGAAGTGGATCCGGCAATTCTTGAGACTTTTAATAAGCTGGGTATTCCTTTGGAAGAGCGGGCAGCTCTCGCCGGTGTGGCAGTAGATGCCGTCATGGACAGTGTATCTGTTGCTACAACATTTAAAAATAAACTCAAGGAACTGGGTATTATTTTTCTTCCCATTTCAGAGGCAATTCGTGAATATCCCGATTTGATTAAAAAATATTTAGGCTCAGTAGTTCCCCCTACGGATAATTTTTTCGCGGCCCTGAATTCCGCCGTATTTACAGACGGCACCTTTGTCTATGTGCCCAAAGGGGTGCGATGTCCCATGGAGCTCAGCACCTATTTTCGCATCAATGCCGCAAATACAGGTCAATTTGAGCGGACCCTGATTGTGGCCGATGAAGGAAGTTATGTGAGTTATCTGGAGGGGTGTACTGCCCCTGTGAGGGATGAAAATCAACTCCATGCCGCGGTTGTGGAACTCATTGCCCTGGATGGGGCGGAGATTAAATATTCCACTGTTCAGAACTGGTATGCCGGGGATAAAGACGGCAAAGGGGGAATTTATAATTTTGTGACGAAGCGGGGTGTGTGCGGTAATAATTCCAAAATCTCCTGGGCTCAGGTAGAAACAGGATCGGCCATTACCTGGAAATATCCCAGTCTCATTCTCCGGGGGGATAATTCCGTGGGGGAATTTCACTCCGTGGCCCTCACCAACAACCGGCAACAGGCCGATACCGGCACCAAAATGATCCACCTGGGAAAAAATACCCGGAGTACGATTATCTCTAAGGGAATTTCTGCCGGTTACAGCAATAATTCCTATCGGGGTCTGGTGAAAATCGGTCCCAAAGCCGATTACGCAAAAAATTACTCCCAATGTGATTCCCTTTTGATTGGCGATCGGTGTGGAGCCCATACTTTTCCCTATCTGGAGGTGGACAATCCCACCGCCAATGTGGAACACGAAGCGACCACATCCAAAATCAATGAAGACCAGCTTTTTTACTGCAATCAGCGGGGAATCGGCACGGAAGAAGCCATCGGTGTGATTATTAACGGTTATGCCAGGGAAGTTTTTAAACGTCTGCCCATGGAGTTTGCCGTAGAAGCCCAGAAACTCCTCACCGTAAGCCTTGAAGGCAGCGTGGGTTAATTTGAAAATAAAGGACATACGTATGTTAAGCATTCGGAATCTGAAAGCATCCATCGAAGGGAATCACATCCTCAAAGGGATCAACCTTGAAATCCATCCCGGCGAAGTTCACGCCATCATGGGCCCCAACGGTTCAGGAAAAAGCACACTGGCTCATATTCTGGCCGGACGGGAAGGATATGAGGTGGAAGACGGAGAGGTGATTTTTGACGGGAAAAACCTTTTGGAATTGGCACCTGAAGAACGTGCGCGGGAAGGACTCTTCCTGGCCTTCCAGTATCCCATTGAAATTCCCGGCGTTTCCAATACGACCTTTTTGAAAACAGCATTGAATGAAATCCGCAAGCACAGGGGACTGCCCGAACTGGATGCCATGGATTTTCTTACGCTGGTCCGCAAACGGATGAAACTGGTGGATATGGATGCCTCGCTCCTGGGCCGCCCGGTGAATGAAGGCTTTTCCGGCGGGGAGAAAAAACGAAACGAAATTCTTCAAATGGCTGTTCTGGAACCGCGGCTGGCAATCCTGGATGAAACAGATTCAGGATTGGATATCGATGCCCTTAAAACTGTAGCTAATGGGGTGAATTCCCTGAAAAATAAAGACAATGCCACCCTTGTGATTACCCACTATCAGCGCCTTCTGGATTATATTGTTCCCGATTACGTGCATGTGCTTTATGACGGCCGCATTGTGGAATCAGGGGACAAAACCCTGGCTCTTGACCTTGAACGGAAGGGATATGACTGGATAAAAACCAAATCGGGAGAGAGTCAATGACACACCGTGCACCGGACACAAAACACTTTTATCAAAATCTTTGGATGCCCACCTCCGGTGATCAGATGACCTTTCTGAAAAATTTCCGGGAAGAATCCCTGAAAAAACTGGAGAAAACACCATTTCCAACCCTGAAACATGAAGAGTGGAAATATACGGATTTAACGGATCTTTCAACTCAAGCGCCTATACAATCAACATTGTCAGATTTAGACGGACTAACGCCCGAAGCGGTATATCCCTATACGTTCAATCAGATGAAAAGCCATGTCCTGGTATTTGTGAACGGTTATTACGCTCCCCGTTTTTCCACGACGCACGATCTTCCAATCGATATGTGTGTGGAAAGTTTTGCAGAAGCAACCCAAAAAGATCCTGACGGGATAAAAGCATACCTGGGGAAGACCGATAAAAAGGGGAATGATTATTTTTCTTATTTAAACGGCGCTTTTTTTACAGACGGTGCCGTGATTCGTATTCCCGAGAACTACCAGTGTGAAAGACCGATCCATCTCCTGTATCTTACGGTGGGTAATGAAAATCTGCGCTACTCGGCAATCCGTAATATCATCCTGATGGGAGCAGGAAGCTCAGCCACGGTAGTAGAGACATACGACAGCCTGGACCGGAAACCCGTCCTGACCAATGCCGTAACCGAAGTGTTTGTCGGAGAAAATGCCGGTTTGCGTCATCACATCCTGCAGCTTCAGAATGAAAAGAGTCTTTTTTTCGGAAGTACAAACAGTACTCTTCTGCGGGACAGCCGTTATCTGAACACATGGGTTTCTTTAGGAAGCCGCCTTTCCAGGAAGGATGTGGACGCTGATTTAACAGGTCCGGGCAGTAATTGCCAGCTCTATGGCCTCTACGCCGGCAGGGACGGTCAATTGATGGACAACAGGACCGTCATAACACACCACACCCCCCATGCCACCAGCAATCAGGTGTATAAAGGCATTCTGGACGATGAATCACGAGGGGTATTTAACGGTAAGATTCTGGTGGCACAGGATGCCCAGAAAACAGAAGCCCATCAGTTAAACAGGAATCTGATTCTTTCAGACAAAGCTCATGCCGATTCCAAACCCCAACTCAAGATTTTTGCCGATGATGTCAAGTGTTCTCATGGGGCCACGGTTGGGCAGCTGGATAAAACAGCTATGTTCTATCTTCAAAGCCGGGGGATTGCCAAAGAGGTAGCCCGCTCCATGCTGACTTTTGCCTTTGCCAATGATGTGGTGGATTCCATCATTCTGGGATCAGTCCGGTTTTTCCTCTATAAGCGGCTTTATAACCGTTTTGGGCGGGACTGGGGCTCCGCAGAGGATTTTGAATCTCTGCATACAATGAAGGAGTGAGAATATGAATAACGATATCAGAAAATCCTTTCCCATTCTTGAAGAAACCGTTAACGGTCATCCTCTGATCTATATGGATAATGCGGCGACCACCCAAAAGCCTCAGCGGGTGATTGAAGCCATTTCCAATTATTACCTTCATCAGAATGCCAATGTTCACCGGGGGGTTCATACCCTGAGCCGGAAAGCCACAGACCTTTTTGAAGCATCACGGGAGGAGGTCCGGTCTTTCCTTAATGCTACATCGTCAGAGGAGATTGTCTTTGTCCGGGGAGTTACGGAGGGTATTAATCTGATTGCTGCGTCTTTCGGTCGCTCCCAACTGAATACCGGAGATGAAATCATTCTCTCGGGGATGGAACATCATGCAAACATCGTTCCATGGCAGATGCTGGCTCGTGAACTGAAATTTTCCATCAGGGTGATTCCTTTCAGCCGGCGTGGCGAGCTGGACCTGGAGGCATATAAAGAAGCCTTTAGCCCCCGGACACGCTTAGTGGGTGTGGTGCATGTATCCAATGTTTTTGGAACTGTAAATCCCGTCAAAGAGATAACAGCGATTGCCCATGAGCACGGTGTACCGGTTCTGGTGGACGGCGCTCAGGCCATTGCCCATGAAAAAGTGGATGTGCAGGATCTGGATTGTGACATGTATGCGCTGTCAGGACACAAGGCCTATGCTCCCACGGGTATTGGTGCCATTTATGTGAAAAAGAAACATTTGGAAACATGGCCGCCCTATCACGGCGGCGGTGAAATGATTGAAGAGGTGGCCTTCGGGAAATATCCCACCTTTGCCGCCCTGCCCTACCGTTTTGAAGCCGGCACACCCCACATGTCCGGTGTGGTGGGATTGGCCGAAGCCCTCCGGTTTATCCGGGATACAGGCTACGATGTTATTCAGGAACATGAACAAACACTGCTTGAGCATGGCCGGAAACAACTTTCTGCAATTCCGGGGCTCACGTTTTATGGAGACGCCGACCGGAAAACGGCCATCTTTTCATTTCTTATTAAAGAGATTCATCCCCTGGATGTCGGCAGTTTCCTGGATGCCCGGGGCATTGCCGTCCGGACCGGACACCATTGTGCCCAACCCGTGATGCAGCGTTACGGCATCCCTGGAACCGCCAGGGCCTCCCTGGCGATTTATAATACGATAGATGAAATCGATTACCTGGCGGAATGCCTCCGTGATCTGGTGAAACTCTTCGTCTGAAAGGAGGAAACATGACAGAAAAACGAAGTATTAAAGAGATCCGTGAGGAAGTTATCAAGGTGCTGAAAACCGTTTATGATCCTGAAATCTGGGTCAACATCTATGATTTGGGCCTTGTTTATGATATTGACATTAGCAATAACCAGGACGTTTATATCAAAATGACACTCACATCACCGACATGTCCTGTGGCTGAATCCCTTGTTCAAAAGGTGGAAAGCAAACTGAGTTATATTGAAGGGGTAAACGCGGTGGATGTGGAAATCGTGTGGGAACCGGCCTGGAATCAGGATATGATCACGGAAGACGGAAAACTGGCTCTTGGAATTATGTAAATGAAGCTCACCACTCAGGAAGTGTACGGACTTCGTTGTATTCTGCGCATAGCGCGATCCGGCAAAGAAAATGGTATCACAATCCATGAAATCAGTGAAAAAGAGGGGATTTCCGAAGCTTATACGGCCAAAATCCTCCGGATTTTACGATTGAAGCATCTGGTTCTGAGTGAACGGGGGAAACATGGGGGATATGTCCTTGCCGATGTGCCGAAAAATATCCCTGTCAGCCGGATTGTGGATGCCCTTGGAGGAAAATTATACGAAGCCGATTTTTGCTATAAATATCATCCGGACAGGAATAAACTTTGTGAATCCGTCGAATATTGTTCTCTCCGGCATCTCTGGTTTTCCGTTCAAAAAGCCGTGGATCAAGTCCTTAACGGAATAACCCTTCAGGATATACTGGATCAGAATGTGGGTATGGGACGACTTTAGAAAGAGGATAATCTTTTCTGTTATGTGATTCATTGATCATTCCTCAAAGTATTAGTAAGTTTAGCAGAATTTTTAAACAAGAGGTTCATGATGGATATGCGAACCATTCTGATCGATTTCGATGTACATAAAGAAATAGAACGCCGCCGCCGTTCTTTCAAGGAAACGCCCAATGATGTATTAAGGCGGAATTTTGGATTGCCGGCCCTGATGCCGGACGAAACGGAAAAAAAACGTGAAGAACCGGGACTTGCAGTGCGGGGGACCGTTATTCCCAACGGAACCAAGCTCCGGGGGACATACAAGGGAATCCAGTATTATGCCGAGGTGAACGAGGGACAGATAATTTTTAATGGTAAAAAATTTAAATCGCCTTCGGCTGCCGTGATGGATATTACTCATGTGAACACCAACGGTTGGGTATTTTGGGAATATTACGATGCCGTAAACAGCGAATGGCAAATTTTAAAAACCCTTCGTGAAAAAGCACAAGACCCTATGTGATGAGAGAATAAGTGTATAACATAAGGGGCGGTTTTTAGCCGTTTTCTGCTCCTCAACCTCAACCTCAACCTAAACCTAAACCTAAACCTAAACTTCAACTTTATCCAAACCATACAATGAAACACAATCTTAAATCTCTTTTGCTGATCCTATCCCTCACAGTGCTTGTAACGCATTGTGAGCTGCCCGGAACTGTAACAAAATGGTCCGGTCAGACGATGGGGACTTTTTATCATGTCAGTGTTTATGGTCCGGCGATGGATAAAGCCAGCCATCTTCAGATTCATGACGGCATCGATTCCGTGTTGCAATCCATGAATAAACAGATGAACACCTGGGATCCTGAAAGTGAGATTTCACGGTTTAACCGCCTGAAAGAAAGTGATACCCTGGAGATCTCTTCCGAATTTATCCGGGTGTTGGAAATATCCAAGTCTGTTTGGAAGGAGTCTGGAGGTGCTTTTGATCCCACCGTAGGCCCGCTGGTGGATTTGTGGGGATTCGGCGCCGGTTCAAAGGAGAAAAAAGCCCCGGATCTCAATGAAATAAAAACCTGCCTGGAATACACAGGATTTGATTTGATCGGATGGGATAACACGAAACTGACGAAAAATGATTCACGTGTCCGGCTGGATTTAGCAGCGGTAGCAAAAGGATTTGGCGTGGATGCTGTTTCCCGTTATCTGAAAAGCCGTGGATTCATGAATCATCTGGTTGAGATTGGCGGGGAAGTGTTTGCCTGTGGAAAGGTGAAGAATCGTTCATGGCGTCTGGGCATAGACAGGCCGGATGACAACGCGCTCCCGGGTGAAAATCTCAGCTCAATCATATCCATTTCAGGACAAGGTGTGGCTACATCCGGAGATTACCGCAATTTTTATATGGATAAAGGTCGAAGAATTTCTCATACCATCAATCCCAAAACCGGTGAACCTGTGACGCATACCTTAGCCAGTGTAACCATTATCGCCCCGGATTGTGCCCGGGCCGATGCCATCGCAACAGCGTGTATCGTGATGGGAAATGAAGCGCCGGATTGGCTGGAAAGCCTGGATTCCGTGGAGGGATATTTCATTTTCAGACAGGATTCCGTCACGATTCAGGAAAAAATGACCAACGGATTTGGTCGTTTTCTTGTCAAATAGAATCAATTCACCTTAACGATCCCCGATTAACGGAGTCCTATAATGATAAAATTCTAATGAAATATATGAATAATCTTATAATTATGCACCCCCGGGGATAAAATAATCCCCGGATAAGAAAAAAGCAAGATTATATGATTGTTAATATATTATACGGAAATAAAGAGAGGGGATTTTATATAAGTACAAAATGATCATCGGTTTGTTGCTGGTTTTCCATAAAATAATTCAAAAAAATCATGGTTTTACTTTATAACTATTATCTTATGCTGTAAATTTTAATCCTGACGGTTTTTTAAATACCGTCAATTGCTTGTTTGATAACCTCCATATTAAAGTATAGCGGTCCAACCGCCAATAAAAAGGAAAGGCTATCCTCAGGAATCATGAGAGTCTTCCGGAAAATCATACTCACGACTTTTTGCATGGCATCTCTTTTGATGGGAGCTGATACGGGTTTGTTGCGGGGAACGGTTCTTGATGAAAAGGGCAGCCCGCTTCAGGCGGCCAATGTCATGATACCCGGTCAGAAAACGGGCTGCAGTACGGACGAAAATGGATATTTCAGTATCCGTCTAAAAGCAGGAAATGTCCCTTTTACCGTATCCTACATGGGGTATAAAACCTACTCCGATACGATTACGATCCCTCCGGAAGGTTCCAGAAATGTTACCGTTCAAATGGTTCTGGATTATTTCAAAATCGGCGATGTTGTGGTTCTGGCCGAACGGGAACTGCTCCCGGATGCCGTGGAAACCAGCACGCGGATCAACAGCGGTGAAATTGAACACCTGCAGGCTTCCAGCCTTGGGGATGTGATGCTCCTGGTGCCCGGGCAACGTTTTGAAAATCCCGGTATGGCAGAAAAGAAGCAGGTTTCTATCCGAAATAATGTGACGGACAGTGATGCGGAATCGAATGAACTGTTCGGTACACAAATCATTATTGATAATATTCCTCTGTCCAACAATGCCAATTTACAGCTGGATACTAAAACAACCACAAGCAGCGGCGATGTGCTGGCAACTGCCAACTCCGGTCTGGATATGAGACAAATTCCCGCCGATAACCTGGAAAAGGTTGAAGTTATCCGCGGGATCCCCTCTGTGAAATACGGTGACCTCACGTCCGGTATCGTGAATGTCAAAACAAAAACCGGTCTTCGGCAACACAGCCTGAAAATCAAATACAATTTCAACAACCAGGAAGCAAATCTGGGAGGCGGTTTTTCTCTTTTCGGACAACAAATCGATTATAATGCCAATTATGCTCACAGTGTGCGCAATATCCGTATCCCGGAAGAAAATTATTCGCGCTTGGCCGGTCAGATCAGCATGACCTCCGTCCTTATGGATAATATCCTCACACTGAAAAACAGACTCTATTATACACGTTCTTTTGATGAACGGGGACTCCGTCCGGATGATCTGTACCAAACGGTGAAATATAACCGGGATTACACACTGCGTTTCAGTAACCAAAGTACCTATCTGCTCTCCACTTTCCAAAAATTGGATTACAATTTTTCCGTCAATATGACCCGGCAGAATTCATACCGGAAACAGCTTATCAGTACGGACCATACCTATATATCGGACAGAATGACCGAAGGATGGCAGGAGGGTATATATGTTCAGAATTATATGTCTGAACTCTCTGTGAAGGGCAGGGCCTGGAATATTTATCAGGATTTAAGTTATAACCAGGAACTCATCCTCAATAAAACAACCCACACCTTTCTTGCAGGTATAACCTGGCGTCTGGAATTTAATGATGGTGAAGGAAGGATCTACGATCCCCTGAAACCGCCGACAGTAAACAGCAATAAACGGGAGCGCCCCCGGCCCTATGACGATATCCCCGGCCTTTCCACAACCAGTTTTTATGCCGAAGACAAGATTGAAGGCCGGTTTCTCGTAAATTATCAATTGAATCTGGGGGTTCGTTATGATATGTATGGCAAAAATCGCTTTGCCGGGACGGATCACGGCTCCGGCCTGAGTCCGAGAATTAACCTCATGCTCTCCCCCTTCCGGGATACCCGTTTCCGCATTGGCTACGGACGGACCTCCAAAAGTCCCTCCCTCGGCATGCTTTACCCCAATCCCATCTACTTTGATGTGGATGATATCAATGATATTCTCAACGACCGGGTTATTGTATCCACCTATATATACAACCTGGAAAATCCG
The DNA here is from genome assembly GCA_021157965.1 of Candidatus Neomarinimicrobiota bacterium. Classification (NCBI taxonomy): domain Bacteria; kingdom Pseudomonadati; phylum Fidelibacterota; species Fidelibacterota bacterium. The sequence goes on along the minus strand of JAGGVO010000041.1, from coordinate 45,655 downwards.
AATCTGAAAGCGTCCGTACAAAATAAGATTGAAGCCAGCATTGACCAGAAAATCGGGAATTTCGGCATTTCCCTGACAGCCTTCAGCAATGTGACGGACCAGGGCTTTGCAACCACATTGACCCGGCCGATCTTTGAATATAAATATGACCGGGATGATCCCGCCATGCCGGTGAGGGATTCTGTTTTTACCACCTATTCCGTTTGGGAAAACAGCCTGACCACCTATTCCCGGGGAATTGAAGCCAGTATACAATCCAGACCCCTGGCCCCCCTGAACATGCAGTTCCGGCTGGAAGGATCTTATATCTATACGACCAGCGAAAAAGAAAATGCCTATGATTATGCCACCTCCTATCGCTATGATCCCACCCTGGATGAACGGATCAAACCCTATTGGAAACCCATCACCATGGAAGCGGATAAATTTCTGATTAACTACATCCTGGATTTCAGGCTCAAGGATCTGGGCGCCTGGGCGACTCTTTCCGCACAGCAGGTAGTGTTTGACAGGGATCGCTTCCTGGGGCTGGAGGATTCCCTGGCAGTGGGGTATCTTACCCCCGGCGGGAACAGGGTGCTCCTCACGGAAGAAGAAGGATCTGCCTTTGTCCGGTCACAACCGGCATATAATTTCAGAACTGAAAATATTCAAAATATCTGGGTCTTTAACTTCAGGGCGACAAAAGGACTCGGCGACAATGCCCGGCTCAGCTTTTTTGTGAATAATTTCTTTAATTCCCACCCCCTGTACCGGCGAAAGCGGACTCCTGTTGAATCCTACCTGAAACAAAATCCGGACCTCTATTTCGGCCTTGAACTGAGTGTCCAGATGAATCCTCTGTTCTCACTCGGGGAGGGTAAAGAATGAAAAAGTATACCCTTTTGTTCAGCATGCTGTTCCTTTTTACCTGGGCTTGTGTGGATGTCCCCGAATCCCCCCATTCAGCCCATTTTAACCTGAAAATTCAGTTGCAGGATACCACGGTTTTCAGTACCGGTTCCTTTAATAGTACGGAAGGGGCTACCGTAACCCTCCTCTCACTGACTGATGGAAACAAGTTTACAGCCGTCACCGATTCGCAGGGAGTGGTTCTTTTCAATGCTATCCTTCCTGACCGTTACAGCATCTCTGTCTCCCGCCCCTTGAAAACGGAAGAAATCTGGGAAGTTCTGAACCGGAACGAAATGTGGACCCTGAATGGGGATTCTTCCAACGTGATCCTTTTTGCCGAGCCCGGAGAAACCCTTACGTTAACCGTTCCCCTTGCACGGTCCCGCTCCGGAAGCCTGGTGATTTCTGAAATTTATTACAGCGGGTCTAAACCCGACCCCATCCCCAATTACTTTCATGACCAATTTCTGGAAATTTACAATAACTCCGAAACCATTCAGTATCTGGACAGCCTCATCATTTGCGATACGGATTATGGTTTTGCCGATGATCAATACCTTCATGCCATCCATGCCTATATGTTTCCTGGGACAGGGACCGATTATCCTCTGGAGCCCGGCGAGGCTGTGATTATTGCCCAGGATGCCATTAATCACGCCCAATACAATAAGAGTTCCATCGATCTTACGGACGCAGATTTTGAATACTATGTGAAAGACCAGGGAGATGTGAACAACCCCAATGCTGTAGATATGATCCAGGTTCATCATAAGTACGGTATTGATTTTCTCTATTCCGTTTTTAATGATGCGATTCTTCTTGTAAAAGTCAAAGATCCCTATCAATACGGTTATGACAATTTTGAGCGCCTGTTGATTCCCGTGACCAGTGTGATTGACGGGGTAGATTATCGGGAGAACACTTCCCTTATGGATAAAAAGCGGCTGAGTCCTGCCATCGATGCAGGACTTACAGGTGGCATGCCGGCCTATACAACCCAGTCTGTTTCCCGGATTGTGGATACGGTCGCCGTGGATGGACGGGTCATCCTGAAAGACAGCAACAACAGCAGTTTTGATTTCATTATCAGCCAATCGCTCACCCCAGGGGAGGTGCCCCAATGATGAGACGATGGGTGTGGACGGTTTTATGCCTCTTCATGGGCATGACAACGGGACTTCCCGGTGCTTCTCCAGTGGAATATTTTAAAGGATCCCCCGTTATTCATGCCACATACATGGAATTTGCCAATCCGGCATCCCTTGTTGCACCGGCCCCGAACGGTTCATGGTATCGTTATGGATTTAACAATATATCCGGCTCCATTCACCACCCTTTTGAATCCGGGGCAGCAACATACCACACCCTTACAGCGGCGGGATATAAAACCCTGACAAACAAAACACTCTTTTCCGGAACCTTTTCTTACAGGGAAAACCGGGAATATGACCGGCTTTTTCGTCACAACAGCACTCTCAACGGACAGATACCGGTCTATCTGGCCGATTCCACAGCCGGCGACTGGCACATGAGCGGAATTCAATGGACCCTGGATGTGCAACAACCCCTGTCTGAATCACTATCCGGAGGACTGGGCCTGACATATCTGGTGGATGAACACATCAAGCAGAATTTTCCCAAACCCGGTGTGAAACGAAACGGTTATGAACTGACATCCGGCATTCTCTATCGTTCCGGAAGGCAGGCCATGAGTCTTTCCGCTGCCCTGTTTGAGTTCAAGGAAGAGATTGAAACAGTAAAATACAGCCTTGAACAAAATCTCACCCCCGTTTTTATGCTTTTTCGCGGTTTCAATCATCCCGTCTATTACCGGGGGCAAACCAGTTATGAACGGCTCCAGACGCGCCAGGGATTTTCCGTATCCGCAGGCATTGAAACCACACTTCCGGCCAGGACAACTCTGAAGGGAGAAGTAACGGCGGAATGGAGCCGGGGCGAAGCAGAAGACGAAGGTACCGATGCCATTCCACAAGGATCCTGGACCACCCGTCGGATTAACTGGGATATTTCTGCCCAAACAAGCCGGGAATCCTTCATCTCTCCTGTTCTGACTGCAGAAGGACAAACTGTGACGTCTGAGGCAACACATCCCGATTTTCCCCTGACGCTGTATAAAGGAACCCTGACGGAAATGTCCGCCTTTGCCGGAATAACTCTTGGTAAGGCCTCATATCTCACCGCCGGTGTGTGTATGGAAGGTTTTGAAACATGGCGTGAGGATTCTTTTCACGGAAGAGGCATTTACGGGAAACAGGTTATGGCCGGACCGAAACTCCAGGCGCATACGGATCCGGAGGCCAATCTGTCATCACGTTTTTATGTGGCGGTTTTGAAGGAAATTTCCGGGGAATCCCTTTTGAAGCAGACTTTTTACAGCATTCCCCCGGCTTTTCTGGAGGATGAAAGATGGGCCATGACAGCCGGTAACACGCTCCTGAAAGCCGGTTCATCCATCGATGTAGAGATTCTTTCACGCCTTAACGCCCGCCTGGATGCATCCTATGCCTGGTTGGCGGAGATGGATGATCTCCGCATCGTAAATGCCCGGCGGGATCAATTTCTTTTGAATATTACACTCATTCCCAAGTATGAATAAAAGGAGAATCTTCTTTATGAAGCGTATGATGACAACCCTTGCGTTGCTGTTCATCTTCTTATCCGGATGTACTCACACAATGGTACAAACAGGCAAACTGGCACCTGAAACCGGTGAAAAACCCGGCATTCTGGTGTTTATCGATGATAAAACTCATGAGCATGTCCGCGAGGAACTGACGGCCTATCTGGAAGCCCTCCGGTATGACGGGATGAAACCCACACTTTTCAGCAAGTCCTGGGAGAACCCCGGTGAAATCAAAGACAGTATCATTGCCATGATTGATAAGAATCCTGCAACAGAAGGCGCCGTTTTTGTGGGGGATATCCCCATTCCCATGATCCGGGATGCCCAGCATCTTACTTCAGCTTTTAAAATGGATCCGGTGAGGTTTAAGGACATGCAGCGCTCATCCATCGCCTCCGACCGTTTTTACGATGATCCGGATCTGCGTTTTGATTTTATCAGCCAGGATACCAGTGATTCCCGCCTCTTTTATTACTCCCTGCGGCCCGATTCCCCCCAGCGGATCGAAAAGGATATCTACAGCGGACGGATTATATCCCCCCGCCATTCTGATGAAAAATATGAGGATATCGCTGCTTATCTGAAAAAAGCGGCTGAGGCGAAATATGAATCCAATGCCCTTGATCATGCGATTACATTTGCCGGACACGGATATCATAGTGAGTCCCTTAGTGCTTGGGAAGACCAGCTTAACATGCTGAAGGAACAGTTTCCCCAACTCTACCTGCCGGGTGCTTATCTGAAAAATTACTATCACACCATGAGCCAGGATTTAAAATCCATCCTTCTGGATGAATTGCAGCATCCTGATTTGGATCTGGCTGTTTTCCACTGTCATGGCGGATATGATACGCAATATCTTCTCGGACTTGAAACACCCCGGAATCCCGCCATGGCGGCAGAGTATATTAAACGTCATTTCAGAAGCAAAGTCCGCACTGCCCGGGAACGCTATGGTGAAGAAAGGGCTGAAGAGTCCCGGAAATATTATCAGGACGCGTATCATGTGAAGGATGAATGGTTTGAAGGTCTCTACGACCCGGAATCCATTCGGGAAGATTCCCTGTATTACGCGGCGATGGATATCTACAGTTCCGATATCTTAAAAACGGATCCGATGGCGCGAATGGTGGTTTTTGACGAATGTTTTAACGGACAGTTTTTTAAGGAAAATTATATTTCCGGTACTTATATCATGGAAGAAGGGGCAACGTTGGTGGGGGTTGCCAACACGGTCAATGTGAAACAGGATATCTGGCCCAATGAACTGATCGGCATGATATCCCGGGGGGCGCGAGTCGGCCAGTGGCATCAGTTCAACACGTATCTTGAAAACCATGTGATCGGAGATCCCACCTTTCATTTTTCCAACCAAAGCCGGGAAACGGTATGGTGGGATTGGCTTCTTGCCTATCATAAAGACGATGTGAAAATCTGGGAACAACTGCTCGAATCCGAAGATCTGACGCTTCGGGGACTGGCTGTCCGGAAGGTGTTTGAACTGGAAGGCAAGGCAGGGAAGGACTTTCTGGTGCGAACCTTCCTCGAAGATCCGTCGGAAAACGTCCGGCTTCAGGCCCTGAAATGCCTGGCAATCCTCCGTACGCCTGAATTTTATGATCTTCTGGAAAAAGCGGCGAAGGATCCGTCCGAACTGATTCGCCGTATTTCCATGAATATGATGGGCGCTGCAGGACACGAACGTTATCTGCCGGTTTTGGCCGGCGCCGTGGAATCCGATGTTTCCAAACGGGTCCGCTTTGCCGCCCGGGGAGCCCTGGAAATTATTCTGGCCGATGAACAGGAAACCTGCTATACCTATCGTAATGATATTAAAACCGACAATGAACTGTCACGTATTAATGAGACGATTCAACGTTTGGACCGAAGTTCAAACCACCGCCTTTACGACGATTTACTTAAGTCCCTTGAAGATACAACACTCACAGATAAAGAGAAAAACAGGCAGATCCGGATTTTTAGAAACTACCAGTTTCCCGAAGCCATTTCCGTCCTGCTGAAATATGGAGCATCACCTCAAGAAAGTGAATATATCCGGACTGTTGCACTGGAAGCTCTGGGATGGTATCATCTGAATCCGGATGCCCCCGGGCTTGCCGAAGGAGCACTTTTAAAAATAGTTGCCGATCCCAAAACGCCGAAGGCCGTCCGGAAAGAAGCCCTGAAAAGCTATAACCGCCTGAAAGAAGGCGCCAACAATCCCATTACACCCTGAGGCAACCGTCAACCGTGAGAAGAGTATACCCTCGGGATATTGAAACGAAATGCGCTCAATGGGACATAATATAAAGATGAGGAGACAGATGAAGCATAAACACATAGCATGGATCTTAATACTTGTCACCGCAGGAATCATGTTTTCCTGTGCCGATAAATCCGTGGTCAGCAAACCGGAGCAGATTCCCCTTGAGGCTCAAATCCCCGTGGATTCAAAAATATTAAAGGGGAAACTTGATAATGGCATGACATACTATATACGGGAGAATGGAGAACCGGAAAACAGGGCGGAATTGCGTTTGGCTGTCAATGCCGGTGCCATTCTGGAAGACGATTCCCAGAAAGGGTTTGCCCATTTGCTGGAACATCTTCACTTCAACGGAATGGCCGATTATCCTCACAACTCCCTGATTGATACCCTGGAGCGTATTGGCGTCCGGTTTGGGTATGATTTAAATGCCTATACCGGTTTTGATGAAACGATTTATATCCTTGAGGTCCCGACGGATTCGCTGCCCCTGTTGAAAATGGGAGTTAATATCCTTGAAAACTGGGCCTATAAACTTCTGTTTGATTCTCTCGAAGTGGAAAAAGAAAAAGGTGTAGTCATAGAAGAGTTCCGGTCCGGCCGTTCAGCCAGGGCTCGGATGTTTGACGAACATATCAAGGTTCTGTTCAGGGGATCCAAATATGCAGACAGGCTGACCATCGGTGATACCCTTGTCATCCGAAAAGCCCCGCACTCAGAAATTAAACGCTATTATCATGAGTGGTACCGTCCGGATCTTATGGCGGTGATTGCTGTCGGAGATTTTAAGGCCGACTCGATGCTGACGTGGATCCGTGATACTTTTGAACCTTTTGAAGGACCGGAAAACCCCCGTGAACGGGAACTATTTCAAGTCCCCGATAACGAAGAGCCCCTTTATTCCATTTGTACCGATAAAGAAGCCACAGCAGAGCGGGCGAGCATTTATTATAAAAAGATACCACAAGTAAATAAAACTGCCGCCGATTACCGGCAAACGCTTCTTGAGAATCTTTATTTCCGCATGTTGAATGCCCGGCTGGCCGAAATCAACCGGGAACCTGACGCACCCTTTGTCCGGGCCAGTTGCGGCAAAGGCAGTTATGTGCGGACCGTGGACGTCTTCGGACTGAATGTCATTGCCAAACCCGGACGTCTTATGGAAAGTATTGAAACCATTCTGACTGAAGCAGAACGGGCCAGGCGGCACGGATTTCTGGAATCAGAACTGGAACGAGCCAAAAAACAACTCCTGACCGGTTACAAACGCAGTTATACCGAACGTGAAAACCGGGAATCGGAATCCATCGCTGCAGAGTATATCCGGAATTTCCTCAGCGGTGAAAGCATTCCGGGAATTGAATGGGAATATAAGCTGGCACAGCAGGAAATACCCGGCATTCGCCTGGAGGAAGTCATGGCTGTATCTGAAGGTCTTATGACTGACGAAAACCGCATTGTACTGGTGGAAATGCCTGAAAAAGAAGGATTGCCTGTTCCTACGGAAGACGATTTGAATGCTATTTTTGAAAAAGTCATCACTATGGAGATTAAACCTTATACGGAAACGGTTCTCACAGAGCCACTGCTTGCAGAACTCCCCGAACCGGGAGAAATTATCCGGGAAAAAGAGTATCCGTCGGTAGGTGTCACGGAATGGACTCTTTCAAACGGGTCAAAAGTGGTATTGAAACCAACAGATTTTAAGGCAGATGAGATTGAATTTGCGGCTGTAAGTCCAGGGGGGTGGAGTCTGGCGCCCACAGAAGACCTGGTCAGTGCCAAGATAGGGGCACAACTCATCCAGCAAAGCGGATTGGGTGCTTACAATGCCACGGACCTCCAGAAGAAACTGGCCGGTAAGAATGTCAGAGTAAACCCCTACATTGCCATTCTCTCTGAAGGGATGCGCGGAAACAGCACGGTTTCCGATTCAAAGACCCTTTTCGAAATGATATATTCCTATTTTGTCCAGCCCCGTGTGGACAGTAGCGCCTTTAACACCCTTGTTGAACAGTACAGGGCACGGCTTTATAATGCTGCCGCAGATCCCGAATCCGTCTATCATGACAGTGTGATGGCGATTATGTATGACCATCATCCCCGCCGGGAGCCCATGTCTCTGGATGATCTGGACAAGATGGATATGCAGGTCGCAGCGGATTTCTATAAAGACAGGTATGCAGATGCCGGCGATTTCACCTTCGTTTTTGTCGGGAGTTTTACCTTGGAGGAGATGCGCCCTCTGGTGGAACAATATCTGGCCACGCTTCCCGCGTTGGATCGGAAGGAAAGCTGGAAAGATGAAGGCGTCCGTTTTGCCGGGGGTCCGGTTGAAAAGGAAATATACCGGGGTGAGGAAGATAAAAGTATCAATTTCATGCTGCTCCACAGTCCTTTTAACTATTCTCCCGCCGAGGAATTTTATATAACAGCGATGAAAGATGTGGTTAAGGCTCGGTTAAGGGAGGTTATCCGTGAAGAAAGCAGCGGGACATACGGAGTGTCTGTCCGGGGAAACATTTCACGGTTTCCCGTGGAAGAAACCTCCGTGCAATTCTATTTTGCCTGCGAACCTGCCCGGGTTGAAGAGTTGACGGATAAGCTCCTGGATGAACTGGAACGGATAAAGGCCGGAGAACTTGATCCCGTGGCGGTGGAAAAAGTCCGGGAAATTGCCCTGCGTCAGCGCGAAAATAACCTGAAGCAGAACAAATACTGGTTGAATGAACTGAAAAATATCTACTTCTATGGAGATGACCCCGACATGCTGTTAGCCATTGACGACTATATCAAAAATCTGTCCAAAGAAGTTGTTGTGGATAAAGCCCGGAAATATCTCGACACAGACGGGTATATCCGGGTGGTTCTGTATCCACAAAAACAAATCCTGAAAAAATGAAAATAACTTACCGGTATGCCGAAAAACTCCTCTCCCGGCGTACCGGTAATTCTCCTGAAAACACAAGATATTGTTTTTGAACAGTTGTGTATATTTATGCACGTATTGTATATTATTAACGCGCAATGTTTTTACTATGTGTGCCCATATTCTGGTTTTGTCTTTATAAAGTACAGGAATTTTGAAAAAAAATTATCATATTGTTGCAAAAATATAAGATTTTCTGAAATTGATGCTTGTCATTTATCGGATAGTTTGCGAAAATTGCTTATGCTGTAAACACTCTAAACACATAACCAAGAGAAAGTGTATGGAATACGCTGTAGAATGTAGAAATCTCACACACTATTACGGAGACAAGAAGGTCTACGAGAACATGAGTTTTAATATTAAGACCGGTTCAATACTGGGACTTCTTGGCAAGAACGGAACGGGTAAAACCACCACCATTAACATTTTGAACGGGTTTCTGGAGCCCAAAGCCGGGGAATGCTTTATCCTGGGCGAAAACTCTCAGTATCTGAGTCCTGAAACCAAATCAAAAGTAGGATTTCTTCTGGAGGGACATATTCAGTATGATTTTATGAATATCTACCAGATCGAGAAATTTTATTCACAGTTTTATCCCCAATGGAAAAAAGAGCCCTATTATGAACTCATGAGCAAGCTTAAAATTACGGAAAAGCAAAAAATATCCACCATGAGTTGCGGACAGCAAAGCCAGGTTGCCTTAGGACTTATTCTGGCACAGGATCCGGATTTGATGATTATGGATGACTTTTCCATGGGGCTTGATCCGGGATACCGGCGTCTTTTTGTCGAATTCCTGGCAGAATACGGCAAAGCTGAAAACAAAACCATTTTTGTCACTTCCCACATTATTCAGGATATGGAACGCCTGATTGATGATGTGGTGATCATGGGATATGAAGGAGTTTTACACTCCTCTTCAATGGATTACTTTATGAACCATTTTCGACAGTATGATTTTCAGGTAAAAAACGGCCCGGTGAATTTGACAAAAGATGATGTCATTACCAATTATGACCGGGTGAAGAATCACGCCTCGGTTTATTCATTCAAATCCCCGGAAGATGTGAAAAAATACCTGAAAGATAAAGGTATTGCCTACGATAATTTCAGGGAAGTCCCCATGACACTGGAAGATGCCTTTATCGGCATAACCGGGAAGTATTAGGAGGAGAGATGATAAAGAACATATTCTATAAAGAATGGTTAAAAATCCGGTGGGCCTATTTGGCCATGGGATTACTTTTTGCGGGAGCCATCATTTATGTATTTGCTTCCGTGGGGCATTCGTATAAATTCTATGAAGCTGCCAGCTATTGGTATAATATCATTTTCAGGGGCGTGAAATTCTATACGACCCTTCGATATCTGCCCCTCCTGGCAGGACTTGTGGTTGCAGCGGTTCAGTTTGTCCCCGAAATTCAGCGTAAACGGATTAAACTGACATTTCACCTTCCTGTGGATGAATACAACGTGTTACTGGTTATGGCCGGGATTGGTTTTGTTTCCCTGCTGGCCATGTTCGGCGTGTATTCCCTGGTTTTTCTGCTGGTCGGATATACCTATTTTCCGGCGGAAATTGTCCACAGTGCGTTTCTCACTACGGTTCCCTGGTATCTTTTGGGATTGACCGCCTATTCTCTGGCTTCGTATGTGATTCTGGAGCCGCTGTGGAAACGGCGCATTTTCTATATTCTTTTTGCCGTGGGATTCGGAAAACTCTTTCTGTATGGATGGTTCTATAATATTTACGACAGGGTTCTGATCGGAATGCTGATTCTGACAATCCTCCTCTCAGTGTCTGTTATTTATTCCGGTCACCGCTTTAAAAAGGGGGTCTTTAAATGATTGTTCGAATCAGTCGCTATACATTAATACTCGTTGCCATTGTGGTTATGGCCATTTACCTTCCCGATTTTTACTGGCTTTTCTTTGACGTGAAAACACCCTCACCTTATGTCTCTTTCTCACCGGTGGATTCCATGTTTTTTATGCACCGCCGGAAAGATAACAAGCTGGTGTTCCTGGATGAAGAAGGGAACATCTATACCCGGGACGAATATGAGGCAAAGCTCCCATTTTTCTACTATATGCAATTGATCTCCGACGGGAGAATGCCCGAATCCATCCACGGTATCAAACTGGATGTGAATGAAATTAAAAAGAACCGGAATATGCACCGGTTAAAACCCTATCAGCTGGATATTCCCCAGATACCTCTTTATCCCCTCCTGGAATCTGAATCCGGCCGTGTGCGGCTCGAATTTCCCGATGAATATTTCCGGATCACCGATGAAGGTATGGAATTTGTCAACAGCATTACCCGGAAAGTGGATAAAGAGATGAGCGCCCTTTTTACACAAGCGCTGAAAGAAAAAGGATTTGAATTTCCGGCCAAAAAGATATTTACAAATCCCACGACCCGGAAGGCTTTTGACGAAGGGTGCTTTGTTGTGGACGCAAAGGATGACCTTTACCATATCAAAAAAGCGAAAGGCCAACCCGTTGTTGCCAATACACATTTTCCGAAGGATATCAAAATTCGTCACATGATGGTCACCGAAAATACCCTTAAGGAGTATTACGGAACCATTATATCTGAGGATGACAGGATTTATTTCTTAACCTATGACGAATATAAGCCTGTAGAATTGCCCACAAAAGGAGCTTATGACAGTGGAAAAGCAATACTCCTTATCACGACCGATCTCTTTTTCCGCCAGGTGACTCTGGATAAGGAAGACGGCATCGATGTTTTCGTAACGGACCGGGATTATAACCTGATCGATGAATATCATGAATCCTGGAAAACCCGGGAAGAATTCCCGCAGGGAAAAATTGCACGGGCGATCTTTCCCTTCTCCATTTCACTGAATGATGGTTCCACAACTTATGTGGGGCTCTATGCGGACTGGCATTTTCCATTGGCCTGGATCGGGAATATCATTGCCCTGCTTATATTTGTCATTTTTCTGAAAAAAGAAAAACGCAAGCTGAAAAAGTCCATACCTGAACTGGTGCTCGTGGCCGTTACCGGGTTATATGGACTCATCGCCTGCATGGTTTACATTTATGTGCCCGTGTGGCACTCGGAAAGGAAATGAAGAAAAGACTTTTACATTTTTGCCTGATACTTTTGATCCTTGTCGCCGGGGCTTCGGCCTCGGTGATCAGGGGTAAAGTCATTTGTCACATGGATAAAGCCGTGATCCCCGAAGCACTGATTGTGCTTGAAGATCCTGAAGACGACAACTTCCAGATGGAAACGATGTCAGATAAAGAAGGCTTTTTCATGTTCCGGGATGTCCCTCCCGGACGGTATAAGCTGGCAGCCCTGAAAGAAGGGTTCTACAATAACAGCCTTTTTGATTTTGATGTTTTACAGGATCAAACGTATGATGTAACAATCCGCCTGATCAATCAAAAAGGGCGCTGGAATTCTGAATACTGTTTTATGATCGGCGGTATCGAAGTGAAGGCCGTGGAAAAGGATGTTATCCAGAGCGAGATGGTGACAACACGCCGTATTGACAGCGGGGAAATTGATCATCTCCAGGCCGATAATCTGGGTGATGTTCTGACCCTTGTTCCCGGTGTGGAAAAATCCCGGCAGATTGGCCTGTCCTCAGATCAAAGCATTGGTATCCGGAAAGTGGCGAGCAGTTATACTACCTTGTCCGGAAACGAGACCTTCGGGACAACAGTGATGGTGGATGGCAACGTAATCAATAACGACGCCATGATTACCGGAATGAGCAGTTCCCTTACTTCCGGTATCGATTTGCGAACCATCCCCGCAGACGATATTGAAAGTGTCGAAGTCATTACCGGTATTCCCTCTGTTGAATACAGCAATTTTGCCGATGGCGTGATTAAGGTTAAAACAAAACGGGGTCAGGTCCGTTCACGGCTGAAAGGTAAATTCAACCCCGATACCAAGGGTGCCAGTTTCAGCAGCGGATTGAAGGTTCCCTTTGGAGGCACGCTGGATTACCATGTAAACTACGCCTACAGCGAACGGAATATCCGGAAAAAGGGCGATGAATATCACCGCTTCTACCTGAGTACGGCTTACTCCGGTGAAGCTTTTGATAAAAAGCTGAATTATGTGCTGAAAGGAAGATATACCCGGTCTTTGGATGATGAAAAACCGACAGATGCCAATAAAGTAGGGCGCCATAGCCATGATTACAGAACAAGCGGCGGACTCATCCTGAAATACAAACCGGATCCACAACTGATGTATTCCAACTATTTCAATGTGGATATGAACCGCAAGAATAACTACCGCAGCCGGTGGGTTAATGATCAGATTGATACGGTTTACGGGTATATTGGTGAGCTCTGGGAAGACGGCAGAGAGTGGGATATAAGCTACAAGCTGCTTCGGGACAAAACGGTCAAACGGAAAAACGGGAATGAAACCGGAACTCTCTTCGGATTGGAATTCAACTATCAGAAAAATACCGGCAGCGGCGTTCATCTGGATTCTATTTACAACTACTATGGTGCTTACAGCACTCGCCGGAGCTACTCGTTTGATGTTTATCCCGGTTTCCCAAAATTCAGTGTGTACGGTGAACGGAACTGGAAATGGACGGTCAATGACCGTTCTGTTGAGATGATGCTCGGCCTGCGTTATGACGCTATCAACGTCCGCGGGCTGGATATAAGCATCGGCAGGGACGATGTTTCTTTTCTGAATGCACGTCAGGGAGAATTTCTAAGCCCGCGTTTCAATACCCGGATCGAACTGGCGGATGGTCTTTTTTGGCGATTTGGTGCAGGACGCAGTGTCAAGTCGATTTCCCTGAGCCATGTATACCGGAATTCAGCCTATGTCCAGACTTTCATTGATTCCCAGTGGGTGGAAGTGGAATATAAACAACAGAACCCGGATTTGAAGTCTTATTATACGGACAAGCTGGAAACCAGTCTGGACTGGAAAGCAACGGACTGGCTTGGACTGACTCTGACAGCCTACTATCAGGAATCGAAGGATCAACCTTCTACGATAGCTTATCCTGTCGGATATGAAATCAACCCCGATACCCTTACCTCTCTCACCTACAGCCTGATGGAAAATGCCGCCTGGAGTAAAGACAGGGGGGTTGAATTTTCCCTGAAAACAAAGCGGGTTAAGAATCTGAAGTTTGTATTCAATGCCACGTATCGCTATTCTCTCCGGGGTAAAGAGGGCCGGTATTACGACAGTTCCGTGGATACCTCATGGGAAGAAATCTGGGTCCCCAATCACGAAACCTGGAAACACAAAATCATCCTCGGCCAGCAAACATCATATATTAATCAGGTTTTGGGCGTATGGTTCACGGTGGATCTGCAGTATATCCCCTTTGATCAAAAAAGAACTGTTTACAAATCGAATTCCATTGAAACAGTCCTCGAAGATCACCCGGTTACTCTCTACCAGGGAATGACATACTGGTATGATGCTGAACGCTGGGAATATGGTGATCATTGGATTGTAAATGCACGATTGAGTAAATCGGTGGGACAAAACACGGAAGTGTCACTGTACGTAAACAATCTCTTTGATGATCCGGGTATATGGATTGATCCCTACCGGGGAAATATTTATAAATTGAATGTGCCCATTTATTACGGACTGGAGGTCAGTACGCAATGGTGAAACATTTTATGAAACTGATCGCCTTTTTATGTGTTGTGGCTTTCCTTCTCTTTTCTTGTATGGAAGTGGATGATAAGCCGCCGGAATATGAGGGAACGCAGCAGAAAAACCTGATGATTCGCCTGGATACAACTTCTCTGGGGAAGTTTTTTAACGGGCAGAGTGCTGTTTTACCGGGAATCCCGGTTGTGTTGACAAACCAGGATTATGAAGGTTTTGTAAGGACCGGATACACCGATGACAGCGGATGGGTCTGTTTCGATAGTCTGCTAAATGGTTATTATATAGCCAGTGTGGGCGTTGATTACCCCTTTGATAATGCCCTTGATACTTCCCGGGTTACGGGACAACAGGAGTTTTACGTTCATGATGAAGTCCCGGTAACCGACACGCTGACAGTACGTGTCAGCGGAAATCCCGGACTCAAGATTAATGAAATATATTACATGGGTCCCCCCAATAAGATTTTTTACTTCTTTGATCAATTTATTGAATTGTATAATGCCTCTTCTGAAACAATCTATCTGGACGGAATGATTGTGTGTCGGATGGGATCCTGTACCATCGGCGCGGATAATGTCACCTATATTTTTCAATTTCCCGGTGAGCCTGTGACAGGTCGTGAATATCCCGTAGAACCCGGAGAATTTGTCGTTTTGGCCCAGGATGCCATGAATCATGTGATCGTTCAGAGGAATGATACGCTTGTGAACAGCATTGATTTATCAGATGCAGACTGGGAATTTGTGAATTCACAGGATTATGCCGACACAGACAATCCGGATGTACCGAACCTCGATAATATCGAAGAGGGACACCGGCGGGATTTTATGATTGCTCTTGGGAATGATGTGGTGCTGATTGCAGACGGCCGGGATATCAATTACGCAGATGGTATCGATATGGAAACAATCATCGATGTCGTGGAATACAGCTCTTCGTCCACGAATGTTAAAGATATTACAGAAGAACTGGATGCCGGGTGGGCCGGTGTGGGAGCCATTAAGTACAGTGGACAATCCATTGAACGTATTGAACCCGGTTTTGATACGGATAACAGTACTATCGATTTTATCATTCTTGATACACCAACCCCCGGATATCACCATGAATAGATTCATCAGACAACTTATGTTCCTGTTATTGATTGCCTTATCTACGGGTTATGGTTATACCAATTCTATCGGTATTTCTGTTCCGGAATCCTGGAATACATTGTGGGATTTTGACAGGCACCCCCTTCATTTTAAAACGTATAACCATTCTGAAGGCATGAATACCGTGATTTACACCGGTTATAAATCACAGAATATCCAAAGATCCTTTGACCCGGAAGCCGTATTTAGTTATGGCGCCATGTTTGAAACATATCGCAAACTGAATGAAAAAACAGCTCTCTATGCGGCAATTGATTTTGGAAACGCCTGGCATAAGCAGCAGTTCCGTTCAATTGAAAAGAATTATTATGCTACCTATATTGGATTTACCGATACGACATCCGGCGATTTCCGGTACAACGGTCCCCTGATTGATTTTTTCTTCTCCAGGGATTTCGGAAAACGGGTCACCTGGGGCCTTGGCATCAATTATGGGGTTGAACGGGGAATCAAAGATGTTTTTACCCGGGCGGAATCCCGTGAGCTGAACAGTGATGTAACAAATTCCCTGCGGATCAGGCCAATATCATCTCTTTCTGTAGACGGGTGGTTCCGACGCTATCACGGGCGGACTGCTCTTGAAGCTGTCAAGGAATACCAGGATGCCCAGGTTCAAACCTGGTTTGGTTATCTGGCTTACCGTATGGAAAACCCCGGTTCCTCTGTTGAGATGGAACATAATAAAGATGGGTATGAACTGGGAACGGGACTGCTACTGGAAAAACAGGACAGTCCGTTTTCTGCCTATCTGGGATTTTCAGTGGGTACCGAAGAGAATGACGCCCGGAAAGGCAAAAAAAGTGTTGCTTCCGAACGGGGATATTGGCAGCGTAATACATCTGAAGGACAGATTTGGCTGAATTATAAACAAGCAAAGGCATCCTGGAGTATTTTCGGCACGGTGATAAATATTGAGGATTGGGGCAAAACCGGGATATACGAAGCACTTTTCTTTGAAACGGATGAATCCCGGTATTTGGGTGGTATCGGATTGGAATTTAGCGGTATAAAGAATACCCGTTTGGATATTATGGCTCGTGCCGGAAAACGTTCGTGGGATTACCGGAATTATCTGAAAGCACAAAACCTTACCCGTGAAGAAAACGAATGGAGAGTCTCTTTTGATTTTGACATTCATCCCTTTCCGGTTGTTTCCTATACCGGAGGCATCAGTGCGGAAAAGGTGCCCCTGCATTTTACCTGGGATATTCCCTCACTGACCTGTTATTTTGTCCAGGCCGGTTTTGAATATCAGTGGGGATTCAATAGAATTTGCCCAACCCTGGTGTGGGGTGTGGAAAATGCAGACGGGTTGGATGATAAAAATACAATCTGGCAAATCCGTCTATCGGTGAAGCGATAACGGACAATGCTTCCGATTAAAATATAACAAGGAGGTAAGAATGCGAAAAGTGTTAACACTTGTAATGGTTCTTCTCTCGGCAACATTTCTCATGGGACAAACCTGGGAAGTTGTCAAAGAACAATCCATTTCCTTTGAACCGGCAGACGTATACTTTCACGATGCCCAGAATGGTGTTCTTGTAGGAGGAGAAGGCGCGATTTATTTAACGACAGACGGTGCGAAGACACTCACACCGGTTATTGCTGCCGATCCGGCCGTTCCGGATCTGGCTGATGTCCATTTTGCAGATGCCAATAACGGTTATGCTGTGGGAGATGATGGCTTGATTTTGAAAACAACGGATGGCGGCAGTAACTGGATTGATGTCTCCGATACCAGTGTGGTTGTTGATCTGGCCGGTGTTGCTGTGATTTCAGATCAGGTTGCCTATGTAGCCGGCGATGATTCAACATTGCTGAAAACGACGGACGGCGGCGCAAACTGGGTCAAAAGCACCTTTAATTTTAACAATGCCGATCTGGACGGTGGTATTGCTTTTTATGATGCGGACCATGGCATAGTTATCGCTGATGCTAATGGAGGTGATGCCTGGTATACGACGGACGGAGGTGCAAATTGGAATTATAGTCCTTTGGCCGGCTATTTCCCTGTAGGAACCACCAGTTCACGTCTGTATGATATTGATGTGGCCGGAACAACCTTCGTTGTCGTGGGATACCATCGGACCACCTTCATTTCCAAGGATAACGGACAAACCTGGACACAAAGCGGGCCCTTTTCTTATGAGTACGACCGGAACATCACGGTTGATGTCATCGACGACAATACCATTTACGTGGGAGGAAACGATGGATGGCTTCTGAAAACAACCGATGCCGGTGCCAATTGGGATACCCTCTATTTCAATACCGGAAATGATGCAGAGATTGTCCACTTTGTCAATGCCGATGAAGGCTTTGTTTTCGGAAATTATTCCCAGTGGATGGCTACCTCAGACGGAGGTGCAACATTTGAACCCATCAATGAATGGCCCTCATCCTCATTTTGGGGACTTGCACTGCCGACAGATACCAAAGTGATGGTTACCGACTGGAGCGGTGGTGACATGACGGTAAGTGAAGATCTGGGACTTACATGGTCTTATCCATCCAACGCGATTACGCAAACCGTTGTCTCTATCTATGAAATTGAATTTGCCGATGAAAACACCG
Organism: Candidatus Neomarinimicrobiota bacterium; assembly: GCA_021157965.1. Classification (NCBI taxonomy): domain Bacteria; kingdom Pseudomonadati; phylum Fidelibacterota; species Fidelibacterota bacterium. Next base: position 27,535 of record JAGGVO010000041.1, on the reverse strand, counting down.
GTTTGCTTGCCGGTAGCAACGGACTGGTTAAAAAAACCACCGATGGCGGACAGACCTTTACCTTTGTCGACAATCCCATGGCTCAGATGTCCCGGAAACACATCAATGCCTTGCGCTATCTGGATGAAAATACTGTTCTGGCTGGGGGATCATCCGGAATAATTATGAAATCCACGGATGGTGGGGATAACTGGGTAGAAATCAGCAGTGAAGGCAGCAGCACAGTGTATGACTTCTGGCCCGTATCTCCCGATCTGACCATTGCGTCTGTCGGAAGCGGCCAAATCCTCTATGCCGATGCTGACCTGGATACCTTTTATCTTGCCCGGGATTATGGAAAGATGTCCATGCGTGCCGTAGAATCCAGAAACGGTGTATTGTTGATTGGTGCTTCATCAGGTGAAATTTACCGGACAACGGATTTCAATGCCCTGGATTCTATGGAAGTCGTTTTTACGGATCCCGACGGGAACGATATCTATGATTTGGAATTTGTTACGGATGACCTGGTGTATGCCGTGGGTCGTCGTGGACGGATCTATAAATCAGAAGATGCCGGAGCGAACTGGGTGCAGGACGTATCCGGAGTGGAAGTCTCTGAGCCCACACTGCAAAAATGCGCATATCGGAACAATGTCCTCTGGGCAGTGGGTCAGAAAGGTGTGATCCTCAAACTGGATATGACACCGGAAGAACCTGTGACAGGTATCGTCATCAATGAAATTCTGGCGAACAATGTTGAAGCCGCCGATGATAATTTCATTGAATTCTACAACACGAATGCCGAAGCCGTTGACATTGGAGGTTTGTATCTCTCAACTGATTCTGAATCTCCTTTGGAATGGCAAATCCCCGATACGGATCCGACAGCAACCACAATTCCCGGCGGGGGATACCTGGTGATGTGGGCCGATAACCTGCCCAATGAAGGTACGCTTCATGCAGGTGTTTTGCTGGATGCTGCCGGCGGATATATCGGACTGGTTCAAAATCTGAATGATACACCCACGATTGTGGATTCATATACCTATGAAGCTCAGTCCCCCGATACAGCTGTTGGCCGCTATCCCGACGGGACAGACACATGGCAGGAAATGCCGGCGACACCCGGTGCCGCCAACGAAGAGTTCCCGCCTGTTTCTGTTGTGAATGAGTTACCGAAAACATTCGCTGTTCATGAGAACTATCCCAATCCCTTCAACCCGGAAACAACCATCCGGTTTGATCTTCCGGAACGGATGAATGTCACGGTGCAAGTCTACAATATTCTGGGTGAACTGGTTAAAACACTGGTAGACAACACGCAGATGCCGGCCGGATATCATAGTATCCGCTGGAACGGGACAAACCAGATGGGTATGTCCGTAGCAAGCGGTATCTACCTCTACCATGTAGAGGCCGGTACACATCAGTCTACACATCGTATGGTACTGCTTAAGTAATCACATATAACTTTCTGAAAGGGGGAGATCTGCATCTCCCCCTTTTTATTGTTTATCTGTATAGGGGTCGTTATGGCGAAGCAATATAACAATCGTTTGAAACAAACGATTCAACTGACAATCCTGGGACTCATTGTTCTTTTCATGCTGATTCCGCTGTTTAAAAAGGATTTTGTCGTAGATTTTGAAGCCTATTGTCCTTTCGGTGGATTGATGACACTGGGCAGTAAGGCCTGGCTTGGGAGTCTGTCCTGTTCCATGAGTGCAACACAACTCTTTATGGGTGTTGCCCTTGTCGTAGGTATCATCCTTTTCGGCAAACTCTTCTGCGGGTATATCTGTCCGATTGGAACGGTAATTGAACACCTGCGGAAACTGGCTGCAAAAATCGGATTGAAAACAATTACCCTGAAGGGATGGCCGGATCGTGCTCTGCGGGTTTTAAAGTATTTTATCCTCTATTTCACGGCTTACTTTTCCATTACATCCAGTGAGCTTTTTTGTAAAAAGTTTGATCCATATTATGGGGTAACGTCCGGTTTTGATGTGGATACAGTCCTTTGGTGGTCATTGAGTGCTCTCTTTATCGTCCTTGTCGTTTCTGTTTTTGTACGCTACTTCTGGTGCAAGTATCTGTGTCCTCTTTCAGCCGTCAGTAACATCGCTGCCAATGTTCTGGTTTCAGCTCCTATTCTTGTGGTATATCTCATACTCCGTTGGGCCGGTGTGGATTTGCATGTGGCCTGGCTTTTGGGGGCATTGGCACTCAGTGGAGCGGCAACGGAAATCTTCCGTTACAAGTTTTTTGGTTTGACTCCCTTCAGGATTAAAGTCAACGAGTCTCAGTGCACAAGCTGTGCCCTTTGCGATCAAAAATGTCCCCAGGGCATTGAAGTCCATAATTATAAAACAGTGGACCATCCGGATTGTACCCTGTGTATGGATTGTGTAAAAACCTGCCCTACAAAGGGCGCCATTCATTTCTGGAAATGGAACAAGACCTGGATTCCCCCGGTCATCATTGCCGTACTCTTTGTCCTGGCTCTCATCTTTGCAAGCAATTATGAAATCGCCACAATCAGCGAGCGCTGGGGAGATTACCGGAATGTAGAAAATGTTCAATCGGTTGAACTTGAAGATCTGCGATCTATCAAGTGTTATGGTAGTGCTAAAAGTTTACAGGGAAAACTGATGCGTAAGCCCGGTATCATCGGCCTGGATGCCTATGCCAGTGAGCACAGGGTAATTATCTTTTATAACGGGGATGTGTTGGATGAGAGTGGTGTGATGAGAGCCGTTTTTTCTCCCAGCAAATATAAAATACATTCTCCCGAACCCTCCATTGATCAGGTGGATATCCTGCAAGTCGGTGTTTATGAACTTTTTGACGGATACGACAACTATGATTTATACCGGATGTTAGCCAAACATAAAGGGGTTTTTGCCTTTAAAACAGAATTTGGCGAACCGGTTATGGTAGATATTTACTTTGATCAGAATCTTGAATCCGTTGACGATATTTTAAAGACGATCAATGGCGGTGAATATATTATGGTGAAAGAGGGAAAAGAAGAGACGGTTTATGTCGAATTTGAAACCGCCGAAGGCGAAAAACTCCTCGATCCTATATCTTTCAGGGATTTTGTCCTGGAATTCTTTCCTGCCGTAAAGCAAACCTTTAACAATTATGAAACATACGAATTGTCGGAGCTGAAAGTTCTGGAAATCGGTTTACCTGAAGCAGAAAACAGTTCCTATAAGCGGAATTTGAGTTATTATATCAGCCATTTATCCGGAAATGACGGGATTGTACGTTTTGAAACTCTGTATACGGACAGACCCATAGCTCATATTTACTTTGATCCGACACAGGTGGACTCTGCGGAAATCGTGGAAATGCTGACATCTCCCACCATGACGGTGTATCTCCGGGATGGTTCGTCCCGGGATTTTGATAATCCCTTCCATCCTGAAGAACCCTTTAAGGTGATCCCGGCACCCTGATTACTGAACAATGATATCCTGGAAAATAAAAAGCCTCCTGCAGGAGGCTTTTTTTGTTTCGGGATTCAGGAAAATTTTAAAAAATGGTGGAAAAACTCATTGACTCCCATTTTAAAAACCGTTAACATTATCCGCTTTTTGGCAACGGAGCTGTAGTTCAACTGGTTAGAGCACCGGCCTGTCACGCCGGAAGTTGCGAGTTCGAGTCTCGTCAGCTCCGCACCCACAGATAAAATTGTTATATATAATCATGAGGAAGGATGGGTCCTCTTTGTTCAGCGGTGCCATGCAAACAGGGTCCGGGAAACCCGGCTGAAGACATATATCATGAAACAGAATCGCCATATCGAGCCGATTGATCATTTTTTCTATCGTCAATAAACTGTTCAGGGAAAAGAGTCTTTTTTTCTATTGAATGATTGTCAGTTCATTCAACAGCTCATCTGCCTTTTCAATATCTGTCAGAATGAGCAACAGGTAGCGGATATCCACCGATATAGCCCGGGTCAGTTCGTTGTCATAAATCCAGTCGCTGGTCATGGCTTCATAATTTCCATCAAAAGCAATTCCTACAATGCGTCCCTTTTTATCCAGGACGGCACTTCCGGAATTCCCGTTGGTAATATCCATGGTATGGAGAAAATTGACAGGGAAATCCTGAAGCCGTTTATCATAAAAAGGTTGATTCCGTTGATTCAGATGAATGGATTTTATGGATTCAGGAACTTTGAATGGGTGTTCACCACGATCCTTTTCCAATACGCCTTTCAGGGTGGTAAAAGGTTCATACCAGATAGCATCAGCCGGTGAATATCCATTGATATGGCCATATGAACAGCGAAGGGTTCCGTTGGCGTCCGGATAAACGGTGTGGTCAAGAAATACTCTCAATGCATCAAAATAGCGTGGCATGAGGACCATTCTCTGGCCGGAGCGTTTTTTACCTTCTTTCCTGAATTCCCGGGCTTGTTTTTCCAGCAAACGCGCAAAAAGAATGAGAGGATCCTGAATTTTACTGAATTCTTCCGGCGTGATATCCAGGATATCTTGCCTGAACTCCGGATCCGTCAACCGGGTTTCGGAGTAGAGATTTTCCACAAATGTCCCTACAGCCTGAGAAACAGATTCTCCTCCTGTCGTGGAAAAAAGTGAATCGATGAAAGGAATCCGCTCTGATGGCGGTGACTTCAAAATTTGTGTAAGATGTTGGTGCAGGAGGATTTTATCCAGTGTTTCGTCATAAGAGGACAAATAATAAGCCATGGAACGCTGTTGTTTATCGTAATCCCTCTGTTGAAACCCCTGTTCCCGTTCCAGATCCGGTTTTTTCTTTTCATTATTCCACCGGACAATATCCGAGGCCACTGCGACAAGACGGGGATCCCTCTGCAAATTGTAAAATTGCTCCCGGGCATGATAGCTTATTTCGTATTCTTTCTGCAGGTCTTCCAGTTGATGTAAAATGTCCCGGTTTTCATCACGATGACTAAGTTTTTCTTCCAAAGCACGTTTTTCTCCGACAACATCCCGGCTTTTTAATCCATCCAGCATTCCCTGATATTTTTTTTTGTAGTTGTTCAGTCCCTTGATTCTGGAGGCAAACTTCAGAGCTTTATCCGGATTTTCGGCGCCCAGGGAATCCATAAGACTTACCAGAAATTCAAAATGACGGATTGCGTCCGGGTATTCCACATTGAGGGTAAATGCGGCTTCCCGGGCGGTCAGATAACGCTGTGTAATTCCGGGATATCCCAGAATCATAGTGAAATCCCCGGGTTTCAAGCCTTTCGCAGAAAGGGGGAAATAGTATGTAGGTTGATAGGGGATATTTTCATCTGAATATTTTGCCGGATTGTTTAAAGAATCGGCATAGATGCGAAAAATGGAAAAATCCCCTGTATGGCGTGGCCACATCCAATTGTCAACATTCCCGCCAAATTCACCAATAGCCCGGGGAGGTGTATAGACAAGACGCACATCATTAAATTCAAGGCGGCGAATTAAATAATAGGATTTTCCATTGTAAAAGGAACGGATCAGAACCTTCTCATGGCCTTTTTCTTCCCGGGCAATGATGCGTTTGATCCGGTAAGTTACAGAATCATATCGTGCGACAGGATCCATATTGTCGGTAAGGCCGTGTAAAATTTCCTGAGTAACATCCTCAAAAGAGGTCGTAATAGAGGCCCGGAAACGGGGGACATGCTTTTCTTTGTCACGGGTGCGGGCAAGGAACCCTTTCTCCAGAATATTATCATCGAGGGTGCTGAGTTGTTGAATCCCGCTGAATGCCACATGATGATTGGTGAGGATGAGTCCCTCCGGCGAGATAAATGAAGCAGAAGCACCGTTCAGGTTCACAATACCCGCTGCAATTTCCGGGTAGCCCGTATCGGCATTCGGCTCGATTCTCAGGCGAAGACCGGCTTTCCGCATTTCTTTCAAGGGCAATTTGTTGGGAAGATACATGCCTTCAACAGCAAACAGATTTTGAATCGTTAAGGTTATAAACAGGCATAATCCAAGGATTCTTTTCATGATTCCTCCGGGATTTCGTTCGTTTCTGAATTTAAAATACATGGAAGGAATTGTTGAAACTTTTCTTAGGGAAAAAAACGGCAATATATACATATAAATATTGCAATATAATCTTGACAATGGTGCAATGAGCGTGTATTTTACCCCCGGAGGGGATTAAATATAGGATCTTTCCTATAATATGATAAAATTATTTATAAATATACAAAGCGAATTATTCAAATCGGGTTTTCAAAAGAGTATCTGTTTCAGAGGTGTGATTTTCCAGATTCAACTTCAGGATTTTCTTTTCTATAAAAGCTGATGATATTGATGTGTTGAATAACATAATCAGCAAACTAATCAGCATCATCATGCCATCCCGGCGGGATCCGGAGAAGCGGTATTAAAAGGGGGTGGAAGACGGTTTTCAGAGGTTTTCGGACATTGAGACGTTGATACGTTAAGATGTTCAGGCTCACTTCGTTTGCTGTTGAAGTGTTCATGAGTAGCGAGGTATAAAAATGAATAGGTTTGTAATTCTACAGAATAAACCAAATTCATTAATTCATAACTCAATTCAGAATTCAGAATTTTATCTACCGTCTACCGCCCTTTGCATCGCCAGCAGGCATTCAATAGTAGATTCTGCACCGGAATTATAATTCACATTTCCTGCATCATTAATCCCGTCATAACAGCGGCCTGTTTCAGGATCATACATGGCAATACGGGCTGTGTTATTCCCGGTGAACCAGGTAAGGATTTCGTCGGACATTTTTTGATATTTTTGATATCCCGTTTCATCAGCAAGGGCTCGCATCCCCTGATACATGGAATTGATGCCGTAAGCAATCTGAGGATAGTGTGTTATTGTGTATATGCCATCAGCATGTACCTTAATTTCCCAGGGGTAATGATTTGAAAGCACAAAGGGGATAAAATGATCTGCCCACAATCGCACACTTTCAAGGTAGGCAGGATTTTTTATCAGCCGGTATGCTGCCAGGAGTGCTGCAGCCTGTGTATTACCCCAGTTATGCCAGAGAGATTCCCAGCAGAAATACATACCGTGTAGTTCACTTTCCGCATTCAAATACTGATATCCCATCAATCCTTCAGCTATTTTTTTGATTTCTTCACGGTAATCAAAGTCCCCTGTTTCAGTCAGGCGGACCAGAACGGTCAGGAGCTCTGCATTCATGTCGGGAGCTTTTTTAATCAGCCAAAGCGGACGACTCCCAATAGGTGTTTTTTCCTTTTCCGGATAGAGGGATAAAATATCCTGTAAATGGGAATCCATGGTTTGAATTTGCTTTTTCACCCTTTCTTGCAGATATGAATATTTCGGCCGCTCATTGAATATGTTGTAAGCAGCCGCGAGTCCCCGAAGTCCCCGGATGGCCCACCATTGAAATTCAGCGGTGCTTGTCCGGTACTGCGTATTGATGGAACCATCCTCATGCATAAAATTGTACCACAACCCATCATCACGGCTCATATACAGTAAAAAACGGGTCATGCCGGCGGCAACGGGGAGCAAATCATTTTTGTGGAACCTGTTTATTTCTGTTTCCAGTACCTCCAGGAAACGTCCCACATCATCCACACAGGTGATACCTTCACCGGGGGCAATGACCGGTTCATACGAGGGTGCATCGGCATAGATGTAGATAAAAGAGAGAGATTCCCCATCCACTATAAGACTGTCTGTCAGGTTCAGGGCGTGATTCAGGTTTACAGAGGTGTGCATACTATCTTTCCGGGAGTTACATCCCTGAAAAAAGATTAAAAGACATAGAAGAAGAATTGTCCTTTTCATACTTTTATCCGGTCTTTCTCTTCAAAAATCAGATCACGTTTATCCACGACAGCCGCTCCGATAACGGTATCCGCACCGGCATAAATCACGACATACTGATCTTTCGTTTCCATGGTGGCACAACTGAAGATTACATTGGGCACAAAACCATGAATTTCCCAGTCCAGTTCGGGTTCAATGACAGGCCGGGATTGACGGGCCAGAATCTTGGTGGGATCATCATACTCCAGCAGCGCAACACCCAAACGGTATGTATTGGTTTCATCCACAGCATGATAGAACAGGAGCCATCCCTCCGGATGTTTTACAGGTGGTCCGGCAATTCCGATACGGGCACTTTGCCAATCATCGTTGATGGTTGTCATGATTTTTGTATGGTTGTAAAAGTGTTTCAGATCTTTGGAATAGGCAATCCAGATATCAGGATGGCGACGGTGTAACAGGATGTATTCACCGTTGATTTTTCTGGGAAAAAAGGCGGAGTTTTTGTTTTCTTCATCCAAAAGGATTCCTTTCCGGTCCCAGTGAATCAGATCCCTGCTGGTAGCCAGACAAATCCGGTAATCGCCGGGAAAGCGGTTTCCAAAGCCTGTATAGGTCATATAAAAGGTATCGTCGATTTTTACAATTCGCGGATCCTCAGGTCCTCTCAATTCCTGGGGAACATCATTTTTTACAATGGGTTCTTCCCGCCTATCCCAGTGAATCAGATCATCACTGGTGGCATACCCCAGTTGATTAATATATTCACCATAACGGGCATGACCACCGATGTTGGTCGCTCTGTAAATCATATGAAATCGTCCGTTTTCGTATACGGCTCCTGCATTAAAAACAGCTGCCCGTTCCCATTCATGTTCCGGATCGGGTAAAAAAATCGGATCTTTTGAAATTCTGCGTAGTGTGATCATTGCTTCTGTTTCCTGTGTTTACGGGTTCATGGTTACGACGGTTTTCAGGCTTTTCCGTTCGGTCTGATTCCCAATGGCATGTTCAATCTCTGTCAGAGGGAATGTTTTTATCTCAATGTCATCCAATGTGATCTTTTTCGATTGTACCAGATCGATGGCGGGTTGAAAAGTTCCCGGATTGAGAAATGAGCCACTGATACGGATGTCATTTTTAAAGAGTTCATAAGGATATAAGGAGAAAGATTGCTCAGGGTGTGTTACACCAAACAGGATTAAATGACCGCCACGGCTTAAGAGGGAATATGCAGTTTTAACGGCTTGGATATTTCCCACACATTCTATAACACAATCGGCTCCGCCTTGGGTTAATGCGTGGATTTTTTCCTGAAGACGGGGATCATGAGGGTTAAAAGCCGCGTCTGCCCCCAGTGACATTCCGTAATTTCTCCGGTTTTCATCCGGTTCCACCAGAAGAACCATGAGTGCCGGGGAGAGTCTGGCAAGTTTCAACATGAGGATACCAATTATTCCGCCGCCCATAATGACAACCGCATCACCGGGATTAATGCAAGCCTTTTGAAAACCATACAGGGCACAGGAGAGGGGTTCCATCAAGGCTGCCTGTTCGGGAGGTAAATCCGGTGGGATATGATAACACTGGCTTTCAGGCACATAGCAGTGTGTGGCAAATCCACCGTCTATGTTCACACCGAGGGCTGTCAGATTTTCACAGAGATTGATCTTTCCTTTCCGGCAAAACCTGCAATGCCCGCAATGTATATTGGGGTCCACGCTGATAGTGTCGCCAGGCTTGACGGATGTGACCCGTTCGCCGGTTTTCTCTGCGATGCCACAGAACTCGTGTCCCAGAATCACAGGTGGACTGGCTTCAGATTCACCCTTCAGGATTTTGACATCCGTCCCGCAGACCCCACAGGCCTGAACACGGAGCAATACCTCATGATGTTGGGGAACCCGAAGCGCACGCTCAATGGAATTCAGGCTTTTTCCATTAAATTGTACAGCTTTCATCATTAGTTTTTTAATCCTGTCGTTGCCATGCTTTCGATGAAATACCGCTGGAAGAAGGCATAGACCAGAATGATGGGAACAGCTAAAAGTGTTGCCGCCGCCAGTTCTGCTCCGAGCTGGGCTTCTGCCTGACCGCCTACGGCAAAAAGGGTCACCATCTGGGGCATGGTCATCAGTTCCCGGACACGGATCACAATCAGAGGCCATAAAACATCGTTCCAGCTTCCCATAAAAGAAATAATACCTACAGTAATGATAACCGGCCGTGAAAGAGGCCAGAAGATCCTGAACAGAATCATCAAATCATTACACCCGTCTATCCGTGCGGCATCGATAAGATCCTGGGGAATATCCAGGAAGAATTGCCGGAAAAGGAGGATGCCAAATGTACTGATCATCCCGGGCACAATGAGGGCGGCGTAACTATCCACCCAACCGAATTTGACCATGAGGATGTACATGGGGATCAAGGTGATTTGAAAAGGAATTACCATAGTGAAAAGGATCACTCCCAGAATCAAATCCCGTCCGAAAAAACGGAGGCGGGAGAGAGCATATCCAACAATAGATCCGAAAAAAATGACGGAAAGAGTAACACAGGATGAAACAAAAAGACTGTTAAAGAGGGATCGCCAGATGGGGATTTTATGCATGACCGCCTTGTAGCTCTCCAACGTGTAGTGTGAAGACCATAATCCCACATGACTGATTTCCATTTCCGGTTTGAAGCTGGCGGAGATCATCCATAAAAAAGGATAAGCAAAAATCAATCCTCCGACAATCAGGAAGAGGTATATCCAAAATTTTTTCATGTGTCTTTCTGCTCCACGAGTTTCTTTTGAATCAACACAATTATCAGCACAATTACAGCAAAGAAAAACCCCAGTGTGGCAGCATAGCCCATGTGACCGAAATAAAACGCCTGATTGTAAATATACAGCATGGCAGACAACGTGCTGTTGACAGGTCCGCCGCCGGTCATGACGAAGGGTTCAATAAAGAGGGAAAAACCACCGATAGTGGATAAGATAATCACAAGGACTATGGTGCTGTTCAGGGCAGGCAGGGTAATAAAAAAGAATTGCTGAACAGGCCTTGCTCCGTCAATTTCCGCGGCTTCATACAAATAACGGGGGATGCCCTGAAGACCTACCAGAAAAAGGACAATATATAATCCTACGTTCTTCCAGGTCGCCATAATGGCAATGGATGGCATGGCCCAGTCCGGATGGGTAATCCATGGAATGCGTGATAAACCCAATTTGGTCAGAAGGGTATTCAACAGGCCTGAATCATAGGCATACAGTTGTCTCCATAAAAGGGTAATCACCACTCCTGAGACAATCACCGGCAGGAAATAGACTGCACGGAAAAAGCCCCGTGCTTTGATCTTTTGATTGAGTAAAACTGCCAGAAGCAGGGCAACCACGATTTGAAGAGGGATATGAATAATAAGAAATTTGAGGGTATTGAGGATGGATTGAAAAAAGAGTTTATCCTGAGAAAGTCGGATAAAATTCCGCAAACCAACCCATTCCATAGGGGTGATAACATTCCATTTATGGAAAATCAGGATAAAGGAAAAAACAAGTGGAAAACCGACAAAAAGGAGAAAATAAAGGGTGTAGGGCAGGCTCATCAGATAGCCTATTCTGTTTTCGGGATTTTTGCTTTTTCGTTTCATCGTGAGCGGTTCCATTCAATAATCATTTCTGCCCGTTCTGCCGCATCTTTTACTGCCTGCTCCGGTGTTTTCAGATCAAAAACAGCACAGGCTTCATATTCCTGGGAGATTCCGTCAAAGATTTCTTTCAAATCCGATGCCCCGTCCACGCCCCGTGTATAGGGAGCCTGTTCTGCATATTTCACCATTCGGGGATGATGGGTGAAATAATCCCGATAGAGGGGATCGTCTGTCAGATTTGCCCGCAGTGGGATCTGGCTGCACAACTCCAGCAATCTTAAATCGGCGTAGCGAGTAATCAGGAATTTGGCAAACTCCCAGGCAGCATCCGGGTGCTCAGTTGTGCTGAAAAGAGCGATGTTTTTATGGTCACCGTAAGTATAAACCGGTCCTTCATGGTCATCGGGGACGGGAATCGGTGAAATGTCAAATTCAAAGCCCGGTTTTTTAAACTGTTCCACGTGGATGACATTCCAGGGACCCACAAATTGAGTGGCCAGTTTTCCGGCAACAAAATGATCTCCCTGAAAGGTTGTCCGGGGGTAGTAGCCTTTGGCATACAATTCCTGAAAGAACTGAAAGACTTTCACGGATGCATCGTTGTTAAAAACGATTTCTGATTTGTCAAACAGGGTTTTACCGCCGGAAGCTGCAATGTAAAATGTGTAATAGTCAAAGAATCGCTGCCACCAGATGGGCCGGATATCCCGGTATCCCATCCATTGGTCGAAATGACCGTCCCCATCCAGATCTTTTGTGATCAGCCGAGCCGCGTCAAGGTATTCGCTGTATGTTTCAGGCGGATTTTCAATACCGGCTTCCCGGAAAAGACGGACATTATACATGACCATAATAGGATTGGTTTTCCACGGGATTTGATAAAAATGACTATCCGGAGCCTGAAAAGCCTGGAGAAGTTCCAGAGGTATCCGGGATAACATTACGTCAAAGAAGTCCGGAAATTCATCAAGGCGGACCAGTCCTCCGGCATTGGTAAAATCATCCATGGCCCCGGGCCAGATATTTGAACAAATGTCCGGTGTGGTTTTGCCTGCAATGGCAGCCAACAAGACCTCTTCGGAGGATTGACTGGCGGGAATGGGCTGTAACAGGACCTGTATGTCCGGATGGGTACGGTTCCATTTTTCCACCAGTTCCTCTGCCAGATTGATCTCATTCTGATTCGAAGAACACCAATAGGTTAGATGAATAACTTCAGCCTGTTCATCCCTTTTTCGGGAGGATTTTTCATCGCAGGCTGTCAGCCCAACAATCAGGAAAATCAGGATTATTTTACGCTTCATCATTCTCAAAAATTTACTACCAATTCATCATATTCTTTACTATGAACCATGTGTATGGAGATTTTATAATAAACGCCGGACTTGCTGCCCGCCCATTCCCCGCTGAAGGGACGGCCGTTCAGCGTGAGAGAGACCGGTTTGACGGGAGAGATGACTATCGTTTTATTATGATGTCCTTCATAGGCTTTCAGTGTCATTTTCAATGCGCCTTCAACAAATTGACAGGATTTAACCTGTGCTTCTGAGCGTAACAAACAGGGTTTTTGAGGACGATCCCCCAATTTTACGGTAACATTTTTGACTCCTGAAAAATTCTCCGGGAAAACGGCCGAATATGCAGTCTTCTTGTCATAATGAATTTTCTCTATCACATCACCACGGCCTTCGATATGGAGAAGGATGGGGTTCCCGTTCACATATAGGGTAAGAGAACACGCCTTCTGATTTTTTTGCAGATAGGGGTCAAGGGCAATATTCCACCCGTTGTCCGTAACACCGAATAATTGATACAGGCTGTTCAAATACCAGGCACCGGCCCACAAAAACTGGGGTTTATCGACTGTCCCGTATTCTTCAGGATTTTCCCGGTTGGCGTTTCGGACTTCATAATAAGCCGGCTGGCCGTTGGGACCTTCCATGATTCCGTGAAGGGACAGGGTATTATCAATGAATTCAGCGGCTTTAGACCTTTCCCCGTTGGCAATGAGGGCCATGGCATACCATGCATTCCCCTGGGGCCAGATGCCACCGTTAAAATAGTAGTATTTTTTACCGGCTTCATTTCCTGCAAATTTCATAAAATCCCGCCATTCCTCAAAATCCATGGGCCATACATTGTATATCCCCACCTTTTCATCCAGTAAGACAGATGTGGCTGTCTGTACCAGTTTATTCTGTCTTTCTTTATCCAGTAAACCATAATGTGCAGCCAAAAGGGATCCGATATAATAGTGCCCGTCCAGGGATCCGTCGTTGTGGTAGTTTATAAGGTAACCCATTTCGTCGTGCCACAGTTTTTCTACCAGGGCAGTCTGCATACTGTCTGCCAGAGATGCATATTTTTGGACAGGCACAGTACTTTGATCTAATGCGGTGGCAAGATATATGTAATCCCTCAAACTTTTAATGGCAAGGGTAGTCATGTATGTCCTGGGACCGTAATTGTGGCCGATGTCCCACCAGTCCGGCCGGTAGGACCACATGAGATAATCCTTTTCCAGTGTGTGGAGGGAATTTTCCACACTGGTTCGGATATAAGGAAGAAGCGACTTCACAAAAGTGCTATCTCCGGAATGACGAAGATATTTTGCCGCCACCTGGACGAACCAGAAATTATTCCAATTGTCCGAATCAGCGAATTCCGTTACATATTTTCCGTCTTTCCAGTAATAGGCATGTGGAATTACATGTTCGGCACTGGCATGGCGGATGATATAATCCAGATCCGATTTTACCCGGGCAATGTCAAAACAGACGGCGGCCAGATCCGAGACCAGGGCATCATGGGTAAAGTAGAAATTGTATTCCGCCGGACAGGGCATGGGGACGATTTCATCTTCCAGAAAATGGACATTGGCAGCCATGACCGCTTTTGCGTAAGCCGCGGAATGATCTGTTTCAGGATCACCGGTTTTTAAAGCAGTCCCAAAGGCTTTATCGTTTATATATTTTTCATACAGGCGGACTTCATCCTGGTTGTTTTGCTGTAAATAAGCCACCAGTTCCCGGCTTTCTTCCATCTTGGAGGATCCAATGATCTGGACGATATTCATGGATTCTCCCGGCTTCAGATTTTTAATATAGACATGGCGCACGGCAGAGGACTGGGCAGGTCCGGCAAGCATGCTTTGTGCCGGTGTATCGCCACCGTTGGCCACAAAGAGAACGGACCGGTCCGCATCATCCTCCGGGAAGTGAAAATAAGCCGTGCTTCCTTCAAGGGTGCTTTCCGACCGGTCTATCCGCCGAAAAGTATGACAGGTGCGAATGGATGTTTTAAAAAGAGTGCTGAATTCAAACCGCTCTGTCTTATCCGATGTGTTACTTATCTGAATGGAGAGAATCATGGCCGGTTTGTTCAGGCAAAATTCATAGGCGGCTTTTATTTGGCAAGTGTTTTTTTGCTGTGTAAATACAACAGAAGCCGGTGTGAGTTTGAAAGGAGTTTTTTCTTTTCCAACAGCAACCGGTGATTGATCACCAATCTTCAAAAGCCACTCAGCCACATAAGAAGTATCCCGGGTCCAGTAATCCCGGCTGTGATCGATACTGTTGGCCACAGGATAGTAGAAACTGATGCGCTGGGGAATCATGGCACTATGATGAAAAGAGACGCCAACATAGGGACCGCCTGTTTCGATTTTGGCGTCGCCGGTGAATGATACCGGAAGGGTGGAATGATCCCGGGGAATGCGTGGGGAACAGGCGAAGAGGAAGATGATGATTATGGTTGAGGATAAGATTAAGAATGATGGGGGATGAGACTTTTTTTTGAAAAGGGCGGTGGGGGTTGTGCCGTATTTTTTTTGCAGTATATCAGTTAATAATTTTTTCATGATGGAGTGATTTTCATTTCAGTTTTACACATTTTTTCACAAAAGTCAGTTCATCTGCCTGCAAGCGGTAAAGATATATTCCGGAACTGATATGAGAAGAGTTCCAGATGTGGGAATAAGAACCGGCGGTTTTATATTCATCCACGAGAGTTTCAATCAACCGGCCGCTGATGTCGAATATTTGCAGTTTTACATGACCGGCTTTCGGAATGTCATAATGAATTGTTGTTGCCGGATTAAAGGGATTGGGATAATTCTGGGAAAGTTGAAAACTTTCCGGCAGTTCATTGTCGTTGTTGCGATTCCCACTGGTCACGGAATAAAGTTCGGCAATTTCCTCAAGGGATAAAGCATAATCATAAATAGCAATATCATCCAAAGTACCTTTAAAGTTATACTCTGTGACATTTGGCAAAACCTGCCCGATCATCAAATCAATAGATGTGGTTAAAAGAGTTCCCGAAAAAGTGGCATGTGCATCCAGATTTCCATTGATAAACAATTCAATATTCCGGCCGTCGAAAAGTCCTACAATGTGATACCAGGTATTTGTGGATACTTTGATCTGTGAATCCAAATCCTTGATGCCATCTGTTGTTTTGATGGTCCAGCGGATGCGTTTCTCGGGAATGATGGATATCTTCCAACGGTTTTCCCAGTTTCCGTGAGAGATGGGGTAAGATTCCCGGGAGCTGTAGAGTTCGGAGGCGTTCATCCAGAAACTGACGGAAATAGCTTCTGTAAAGTTCAAACTGGCACTGTTCGGAACGCGGATGTTCTGGTTTGTGCCATTAAAAGAGTAGGCGCAATTGGCATTATCGAAACGGTTGGCTGTGAGTACGGCACCGTTTACGATGCCATGGTTATTTAAACCGCTGTCATCCGTTGCATCTCCGTTGAAGGGATACCAGGCAACCGGTTCGCCGGTTTGGGCTCCGGATGAATCACGGACCACAATCCCGATGCTGTCTGTATCATATCCTCCCCGGGCGTCATCAATGGAACATACAACATAAAAATATCCTGCCGAATCAGGTGCAATCCAGGTAACAACTGAATCACTGCCAGTAAGAGTTCCGGATTTTGTGGTCCATGTAAAATTCAGTGGATCTGCGTCAGGATCGGAGGCCCGGCAATAAATGGTTGTTGTGTCACTTCGGTTGATTTTTCGGGCAGAGGCAATCAGTTCCTCAATCACGGGATTATGATTGAATGCTTCAATGACTGAAATCATCAGGCTGTCCCGGACCGGTTCTGCCGTCCCGTCACTGACAAAGCAGTAAACAGTCACCAGTGTATCGGCAGACGGAGCGGTCCAGGATATGGAAGGTGCATTGCCATCCAGTGTATCGTTTCCGTTTGTCCACAAATATGTCAATGCGTCCAGGTCTCTGTCTGCCGCCGTGCAATAGAGGGTGACGGTTTGGTTGAATAGAACAGTAGCAGAGTCCGTTGCCAGCGCTTTAATTCTTGGCGGATGGTTGCTGACGGGCCGGCCGCTGTAATAATCGGCGACAATGCCATTCACCAGCATCTTTTCTTCAACGTAAGTGATATTTCCTCCGGCGGGTATCAATACGGCCAGAATCACCCCGTCTGCCGGTATGGTTATCTCCGTTTTGCCGCTGATGCCGGTTTTGAGAATCTGATTGGATACAACATCGTAGAGATCTACGACAGCCGGGCCTGTATTCAGTGTTACGGTTTTATTTTCGTCATACGGATTATAGTATAAATAGGAAGGATAGGAATTTTTTTGGAAATAATCTGTTTTGCAAAGGTCCAGTTGCAGGATGCCCGGAATCTCAGTGGTATCGATTATTCCGCCCAGAATACCCACGTGGGAGGAACCGTAAAGGGCAAAATTGGTGGCACCCCAGCCGCCCGAGATGGCATCGCCGGTGGCAAAGGGACTCACACCGCTACCGATGGCAAATTCCCGCATGGATTCATGGGCGATGCAGGCGGTGGTATCATATTCATAGGCCCAGGCTTCGCCATCCTGGTGATCTGCCGGCAGGTAATTGGCATAAAAAAGGCGGGAAGCATTGGCCAGATTCAATACCCATTTGCCGATGGCCCGGGCGTATCGGTCATCGTATCGGACCATGGGCACCAGTGCTCCGGCCATTTCAAACCCGTTCATGACAAAGGCATAGCCGTCATAAAGAGCTTCCCCCACCAAACCATAGCAGTCGTAACCGCCCCAGTTTCCCAGGGTTACACCCCACTGCCGGACATTTTCCTCCGGATTGAAACACCAGTTGAGCATTTTGTCCACATTGTATGTGGTTCCCAGTTCTGCATTCATGCGTGCAGCAATATACACGCCATAAGGTAGCTGAAGTT
Organism: Candidatus Neomarinimicrobiota bacterium; assembly: GCA_021157965.1. Classification (NCBI taxonomy): domain Bacteria; kingdom Pseudomonadati; phylum Fidelibacterota; species Fidelibacterota bacterium. Next base: position 9,915 of record JAGGVO010000041.1, on the reverse strand, counting down.
CATAGGCAGCATTAGTAGAAAAGCCATTCAGGAATTCCATGGCCCATTCGGCACCCATCAGGTACCGGCGATTTCCTGTTTGTACATAAGCGTTATATAAAATCCATGCGATGGATCCGGCGGATTCAGGTTCCGTTATGCCTTCCGTGTGGGGTGTCATGGTGGAAAGGTACCAGCCCCTGTAGTTCATGTGTGCCCGGTTCCAGGGCGTAGCACTGCCGCCCATGACTTCCACGGCTCTCAGCCACTGATCAGCCACCGATACAAACTGAAAGTCAAAATCTCCCGTTCCGGGATACAGGTCATATAATTGGTAAAAGAACACATTGGGCATCATGGCATACCACCAGTCATCCCCGCTTTGGGCGGTAGGGCCATTCAAATAGACATTCTCTTCCGGTCTTCGGTTGAACCACTCCTCACAACCCAGCACCCAGTTGTGTCCATTTTGGTTGCTTTTGTCAATGCCAACCAGAGTGGCTCCGATTACAGCAGGCAACACATTAATGGCTTCTGCATTGCCCGGATAAGGAGTTCCCACAACGGTATGAAGACCGAAGCTGTTGTGGCTGGGATAATTGAAAGTATTGGTGTTAATCCATATCAAGGGTAAATATTGACCTGTCCGGTTCAGATCAAAAACGAGGTTGTCATAATCAATGGCCACCTGTTTCCAGTTTCGCATCAGATAGGGTTGTGGCAGATTCGGCATTTGTTCTACACGGGGAATAGAAATCTGATCCGCAAAGGATACAGAAAATCCGATTATCACACAGAAGGAAAGTCTGGCCAATGCCTGGCGGCACCCTCTGTATTTATTCATGTAAGTTCCTGTAATTATCCTTTAACATGGTGATGTCTAAAAATTCAGGCGGATTGTAAATCGGTTGACATGTTGCAACCGCCCGAAATCGGCATAGGCATAATCTACCATGATATTGGATTGTCCGAACATCTTGTAGCGGAGTCCCGTTCCCAGAGTCAGGCCTTCTTCCGTATCTTTTTGCCCAATGGCCTTATATCCGGCCCGCAGGTAGAGCATATTCAGCAGGAACAGTTCACATCCTGCGTTGATGCTTTCCGTATTGTTGACGGGATGAAAAGCATCCACGGCAACTGTGAGGCGTGCGTGCTGTTTGTTTATCACATCATAAGCCAGTCCGAACTGCATATTCAGCGGAAGAGGCCAGTCATCGGTCATGAGCTTACCCATGATCCTGTCGTTATTTCCGTCAATAGATTCGTCGGCATCGTAATAAATGATAAGGTCGCTACCGTCCATTTGAAGGGATGGACCGAAATTAGTGATGGCCGCTCCGATACGCAGGCTGCCGAAACCTGTATAATACAAGGTGCCGATATCCACGGCCATTGTGGAAGTATTTTCATGCCAGATGCGTTCAGAGATGAATTTTCCGGTAAATCCCATGGAGAAGCGATCTGTGATTCCAAAGGAATATGAAAGTCCTACGGCATAGCTTGTAGCATCATATTCTTCCCCTGTTCCGTCGGGAAAATCCACCGTTCGCACTTTCATGTGGGGGACCGTCATGGCATTCAGAAAAAAACCGGCGGTTCCAAAACCCCGTAAGGGCAGGGCGACGCCCATATAATTAAAAGCAATATCCGCGAGCCATTCAATTCTTTCAAAAACGGCTTCTCCCTGATTCATGCGGCACAGGCCGGCGGGATTCCAGTACAGGGCCGACACATCATTGGATACCGCAACAAAAGCACCTCCCATGCCAATGGCACGAGACCCCACCCCAACTTCCAGAAAAGGTGCAGCGGTTGTGCCCACATTGGTCAGCCTTCCCGATTCGCCATATAAGAAGGATGCTCCTGCCAGTAAAACAATTCCCATTCTCCTGATTCGCAGGATGCGTTTTTTTATCTGAGTGCTTTTCATGAAAAACTCCTGTTCACTAATGTGATATGGATACACCTACAAAATCTATTTTTCGTGATAATCCCTCATCCGAGGTGTTGATGCTGAAAAGAATTTCCTCGTCAATTTCTATTGATGCTTTGGCTCTTAATTCTGTCAGATAGTTTTCCAGACAGGCTTCCAGGCCTTCATCAGTGGTTATACTGTCTTTTACCGAACTGTAGAGCTTCCGGATCATTTTTTTCGCCAGTAAATATTCTTTGCGGGTTTGGACTTCTTCTTTAACAGAGGGAAGCCGGTCCAGCTTTTCCCTGATTCCCATTTCAGAAAGCACATAGTCCCGGACATAGACCGCAGCGGCATTTTTCAGACTTTCCCGGAGTCCAATTTCAGAGGTGTATATAACCGGCTGTGGATTGACCCGGTAATTCATGATCAGATCATCAACGGTCATTTCTCCATCCCGAAAGGTGACAATGACCATGGAAGCCAGCCGGTGATCTGTATCCTGCAGTGTGTTAATCTCCCGGTCGGGAAGAAATTGTAGTTTTTTATCTCGTTCCACCGGTCTGTTTTTCCACATGTGGCGGGTTAGGGCGTTCAAGGCATCGGCTTTGATAATGATGTGTTGCGGATCCATCACATCCCGGACAAATTCAGAGGCTGCAAAGGACTCTTGCCTTTTCCGGAGAACTCCCTCGATGGATTCCCTGTTTGCCAGAAAATCGCTTTCACGAATCAGAACATTTTTTTCATAATCCACCACTTTGAAAATGTGATAATACGTCCCGTCAAAAATGGGTTCGGAAATCTGGTGCAGCTCCATAGAATAAAGCATTTCCTCCAAATCGGGAGCCACATCGTTCCAGGAAACGGCATCCACTTCTCCGTATAGGGGGGATTCGATAGTTTCGGACCCGGGGTACAAAGGGAGGTGATTCCAGGGTACTACACCGGACCGTACATTTTTAATTTCCGATTCAAGAGCCGTTTGAAAATGTTTTACATGCAATGTTTTACATGATCGTTCAAAGGCCTTCCGGGCTTCGCTTTCTGTCACGATAATGGGTTTCCGGACATATTTCAGATAGAGTTCCCGGTTTACGGCCTGCCTGCGGAAAAGGTCCAAAGCTCTCTGCATGAGGGTATCCGATTCTCCGAGTCCCAATGATTCCGCTTCCTGGGCCAGGAGAATCCGATCCGTTAACCGTTGTAATGCATCAGTATAGGCCTTTTCTTTTTCCTGGCTTGTAATATGACGGGGAACAAATTCGTAGAAAAAGGCAAATTCACCGGCAGAAACGGTCCTGCCGTTTATCGTGGCAACAGGGGGAGACACCGGTTCCGCGCTATCACATCCCGGCAGAACCGGATAGAGGAAGAGGACCGGAAGGATCAGCTTCAGCATCCTATGTTTGCTCGTTTTTTTCATCTCATTTAATCAGGGCAAAACGTCCGATTTTTTCTCCCACTCCCGGTGCTTCTACATGGTAAATGTAAATTCCGTAAGCAATTTCATTGTCATCTTTGGATAAGATATCCCAGGCGGCCATTCCGTCATTGGCCGTTGAGTGGTGTTCAATGGTATCAATGAGATGACCCCGCAGGTTGTAAATCCGGATAGTACAGTCTTTAGGCAGGTGATAGAAATGGAGCCGACGTTCGCCTCGTCCGAATTTGTACATGTTCCGGGGTTCCCAGGAGGCGGTGACCACATAGGGATTGGGAACCACACAGATATCATCCAGTTCTTCCCGGGCCAGGGTATTGCTGGAATCTTCACCCGTTACGGTAAAACGGAAAATATCACCCTCGCGGAAGGGCTTTTTGGTGGCCAGATAGTATATATCTCCGGGTTGTGGCGGATCTACGGTGATCCAGATTGTATCGGCATAGGGAACTTCATTAACCCATACCGTATCGATTTCCAGAAGTGGTGCAAAACGGATCATCCAGGATGTGTAGCGTTTAAATAAAAATTCGTCGTCCGGAACAAGAATGATGATATCATCCCCGTGACTGTATTGTCCGTCCTTATCTATATCCGATACAGCATAAAGGGCGTCTGTTGAGTCGGTAATATTATAGACCTGAACATTGGATGGTACCGATTTAATGCCAAAAACACCGGCTGAATAGGTGTAAACGGAATCATGAAAGGAGATGAGGTAATCGGATGGTTGTTCCAGGTTTAAGCGGTAACCGATGACATCTTCGTTTTTCGGATTCAGGCGGATTTTTGGGACGAAATCTGACGAGCCTTTAATAAATCCGGATTTATCCTCATCGATTGTGATTGTTGTATCGTTGTAGATTGTGAGGGAAATGCCGTCGAAGAGGGGGCTCTCATCGCCGTAGGATGTAACCCGGGTACTGTCCAGAACCAGGGTGTCTGCTTCAACATTACGGACCATATAAAAAGGTTTTGTTTCATTGTGGAATTTGGTGGATTCCAGAAAAGCAAGTTCATAGGTGGTTTCTCCCGGGGGAATTTTATGTTTTTCCACCAAAGCGACATTGATCCTGCCGGTTCCGGGCCCTACATGATCGATTTCTCCCTCCACCTGTGGGGGAATGTATCCGGCGGCGGCGGGCCGGGGGGTGGCACTGCCACAGTTAATATCCATAAAAGTCACCTGACCCAAAGAATTCATGCTGATAATGGCCGAACATTCCGAAGGCTGAAACCCCTCCACACCGTTTTCCGTGTATGTGTAAAAGCCATAATCATAGGATACGACGGCATAATAGTAGGTCTGCCCGTTCTTTACATTTTTATCCGTGTAAACATGCCGGATGCCGGTGTCATCCCCCTGATTGAATTTAATGCCGTAGATATCCACAGGATGTGGCCCGGTAATACCATCCTGCAAGTCGAATTGGGCAATGGGTTTCCGGTATGTTTTATTCCCGTAAGAATCGGTGATAATTTTGCTTTCCAGAAACTGTGGTTCAGTCCCACGGTAAATCATATAGCCTTCAAAGTCGTATTCCTGCAGGAAGGGGTCAAAGGACTGTTCCGCAATATCATCCCACACAAGGGTGACTTCACCGTCGCCGGGGTAGATTTTTACTGTAGGTTTCAGCGGCGGTTTGGCAAACTGATAATCCGCATTATAAATTTGCTGGACGGCTTTTTTATTTTTCACCAGATCGTCTTTGTCTTCCCCGAACAGCAGAGCCATGGAATAGCGTTCTGTTTGGTTTTGCATAAGAGGAAAGGCTCCTGACGAGAAAAACATACTCAGATTGTTCGGTTGTACAATTTCACTCATGGGGGGAGGCATCCGGCTGAAGACACCCCAGTTTTCTTCATCATTGATGAGTTCATAGCGATGGGTGGGAAAGATATCAAAACCGGTTAAACCGATTTGATCCGATTCATCCGGATCTGTGGCATTGTAATTGGGTTCTCCGTTGGTGGGTAATCCGTCCCCTTCCCCCTCATCCGGACCGGTATAGTGTAAATCGTACATGCCTACACCGTCAGCACCCACATCGTCATTTAACGGTTCATTCGGATCCCATTGTCCGTTTCCATTTACGTCGGTGTAAGGTTCCCAGTCACAATCCTCATCATTTTCCCAATGGGGTTTCGGGTCATATTTGTACACCCGGACAAAGTTTTCCACGTTATCAATACCATAGGGATATGTATCTATAAAATTTCCCGGTCCGTTGCTTTCTCTGGACTCATCCACCATGCCGTCATTATCATTGTCTTTACCGTCTGTTTCAATGCCGGGACTTTCCAGAAAGGCGTAGCCGGCATAACCGATAGGCTGCCAGTTTCCCGGTGTTCCCACGGCTCCGGGAGGCCCGTAAGCAAAGGCGATGTCCAGGTCCAGGTCGTATTCACCGATGTTTTGCACATCACTGCCCACACCCCCGATACCCCAGTCGATGTATTGGGCAAAATAAGATTTGTTATAATTAGTATTGGATTCATTGGTGATATCATAAAGCCAGAAAATACAGTCTTCCGCCAGCACCTGGCTCCATTGAAATCCCCGGGCTTTCACAACAAGTCCCACACCACCCCGGGTGGAGTCTCTTGAATCACAGTAAAAATTCATGTGGAGGTTGGGTTCTTTATCCGGATCATCATCAAAGACAAACACCGTTTCCAAATCAGCATTATAGATGCCTTTTCCGAAATAGCCGTTCCAGTATCCGGCCCAGGACAGTGGTTTATCCAGCCAGTAATCGGGCCAGGAATTTGGATTGTTACTCATGGCCGGGGATGTATTGGATTCTTTGTCCATATTAAACCAGTTGGGGCGAGCTTCAAAACCCCATGGGATTCCTTCCGGAGAGACATCCACAAATTCCCGGTACTGTGTTTCCATGGGATGGATAACTTCACCGTTCCTGTTGATTGTTTCCACCGAGACAATCAGGGTGATGTCGTCCAGGTAGTGTCGTTCCGGAGAAGGCCAACAACCGGAGGGGTCGTCGGGGTAACTACCCACTTCACAGTAATTCCAGAAAAGAGTATGGACCAGGTTCCCGTTCATCAGTCCCCGCCTGCGGTATTCCCGGTGTCCCCGCATGGATTGAGGTGTTTGTCCCGGTAGAGGCAGGCTGTTAATCATCAGACAACTTAAAACGGCAACCAGAACAATTGTGTTTTTTTTCATGGTGTAAGTCTTCATGTTAATTCTCATCGTTTCTGATCAAAACTTAAGGAGCAGCCAATGATGATTTTTCGGGGTTCATCGTAATAGTTTGGCTGTATATACCATTCTTCCTGCGTTTTATATCCACGGTATGTTTCAAAAACCATATCGTAGTTGTAATCAGCCGTGCCGCTGGAAGCATATACTTCACGGTTATTTTTCCGATCCAGAAGATTGGTAATTTTCATAAAAGGAGAAATTGTCCAGGTGTTGAGGAAAAAGTCTTTGGTTACATTCAGGTCAAAGGTCATGGTCATGGGTTTGCGTTCACCATTCAGGATCCGGTTATTGTAGTATGGCGATTCCCGGGTATAGGGGGTGCCGCTTCCGATTTTTCCGATCAGGCTGATGTGATATCCCATCCGGGTGGTGGTCAGGGCCATGTTCAGGGAATGGGTTTGATCCCAGTCCAGAGGTCTGCGTTTCTTTTCTGATTGAATGGGCGGATCGGATTCCTGGTTTTTGGATTCATCCAAGGGATCCGAGGCGTTTCCTGTGGCGGACTGATAAGTATAATCCACAGAAAAGCCAAAGGAGCCGGGACGCTCAAGCATTTCAAGGGCAACTGTAATGCCCTTAACATTGGCATAATCCCGGTTGATAAAGCGCCAGAATTTTCCTCCGTAGATGTTTTGCATGGTAATCTGACCGATTAAATCCCGGATATCCTTGTTATAGCCGGTGATGTCGATGGTCAGGTCGGAAGTAATGGCCTGTTTGATGCCGATTTCATAACTGACGGTTTTTTCCGGTTTCAATTCGGCATTGCCCATGATATTATATCGGCCCCGAGGCGGCTGATCACCTTTAAGCTGGATCAGATTTACCTCAAAATCGGGGTTGATATACAGATGTTCATAATTGGGAATCTGAAAGAAATGTCCATAGGAAAAATGGATAACCCCCTGATCGGAAATAGGATAAGCAATGCCGATGCGGGGACTCCACTGATGGGATGTTTTGGCTTGCCGTTTCGGTGCTTCCCGGGTATCGTAAAAATATTCCGGCACTTCACCGTTCGGGTCAAAATAATCCAGCCGGAGGCCCATGTTGATGATCATCTCCCCCAGCTCCAGTTTGTCCTGGATGTAGGCGGCGATTTCCACAGGCTCACGGGTGTAGGAGTTATTATACCAGGAGGAATCGGAGGGGATACGAATCGCGTTGTTTTCATCGAAATACAGCTGATATTCATGGAGCCATAAGCGACATTGCTTGTGGCTTGCCCCAATGCCCAGGGTTTGATTTGCGGTAAACTGGCTTCTTAAATCGGCTTTAAAAATGCGGGTGCGGTTGTTCCGGAAATGGTGCCACATCCGCATGCCACCGGTGGAAAAACCGTTGGAATTATTTTGTGTGAGATGCTCAATGGGCACATAACGGGGATCATAGGGATTCTCGTAGACATACTGGCCGTATTCGGTAAAGGATTCAGAGGCATTGGCCGTAAGAAAGGTGGATTTCCCAAACATGTGGGTGTACTGAAGTCCATTCTGATAACTATTGCTTTCATGGTGATAGTTACCGTCCGGATTGTATTTGAAAAGACGGTCAAAATCCCGGTGGTATGCATCTTCATAGAAGAAAGTATAATTTAACTTATCCCGTTGGGATAGTCTGACACTGATTTTCCCCTGAATGGTTTTAGTCTTGTTGGGATTCATGGGAACGTAGGCACTGTCTCCGGTTGATCGGATTATATTTTCTTCAGGATTGTCGGAAAACGTGCTGAAATCCTGAGGGCGGAAGATACGCCGACCGTATTGCCAGCCCTCATTGCCGTAAATCCTTCCTAATATGGAAAAGGACACCCGATTTTTCAGGATGGGAAAGGGACCGCTTAAACTCATTTGCAGATTGGAGACGGAAAGAGGGTTGATATGGTCGATATGCATGAATGTTTTGGTATGTGAACTCACATAATCACCGGAAAAAAGGGAGAGCTTACCGGAATAGTTCTGCTGTCCCTCCTTGGTAACGATGTTGACAATGCCGGACATAGCCTGGCCATATTCGGCATTGAACGTACCGCTGATGATTTCCACTTCCTGAATCATATCACTCTCTACATCAAAGAGGTTGTCTCCGGAGTAGGCGTCATTCATGGGAATGCCGTCCACGATATACATCACTTCACCGGCCCGGCCGCCACGGAAGTGCCCTTCCACCACACCGGCCTGGAGATTCACAATTTCACTGAGGGTCTGAACCTGAAGCTGTTCAATTTCATCTGAGCTTACACGGAAGGAGGTTGAGGTTACGTCTTTTTTTACGGTGGGCATTTTGGCAATTACAATCACTTCCTGTCCGGCCAGGACCTCTGTGGTCAGCTCAAAATCCAGGGGAGTGGTTAAATCAATCATCACCTGTACATTTTGCTGTACTACTGCCTGATATCCGATCATGGAGGCCCGGACAGAATAAGTCCCCGGCATGATGTTCAGAATGGTATAGTATCCATCCGCATTGGTGGCTGCACCGTGGGAAGTTCCATCCACAATGATATTCACACCGATTAAAGGTTCTCCGGTTTCACCATCAATTACTTGGCCGGCGATTTTCCCGGTTGTCCCGGCGGACAAGATGGAATACTGCAGGATAAAAGCCATTATGGCAATTCGCAATGAACGTCTCATGTGATAATCCTTCAACGATTTTAACAGGAATCCACCGGAGCGGTAAGCTCCGATGGACTCAGGGGAAAGGAAAACTAACGCAACAGAACCATCTTTTTCGACAGTTGCTGTTCGTTGGTTTTCAGAACATATAGATACATACCGGAAGGAGCCAGGGCTCCCCGGTCATTGGTGGCATCCCAGATTAAGGAATAGCTTCCCGGACTCTGAACGGCATTGACCAGTGTTTTTACATGTTGTCCCATGATATTGTAAATATCAATGGAGACATGTGTCTGATGGGGCAGATCATATTGAATTGTCGTAACAGGGTTGAAGGGGTTGGGATAGTTCTGATGCAGGGCAAAACGTTCGGGAATTTCAGGAATATCCTTTTCTTTGGGTTGAATAGCACTCCCGGGAGCAACAACCATTTTAACCACGCTGAAATCATCGAACCAGGCTTTACCGGTCACCCAATTGTTGAAACGGGCCCGGACGGAGATACCATTGGCATCGTCAGCCGCTTTGTGGATTCCTTCATAGAGGCGCCATTCCGTGGTGCTGTCCCGCTGATCCACATAGATAAAGCGGTCGCCCTGTGCACTCCATTCGGAGTCAATATTGCCGCCGTGGGTGAAAAAGCAGAGGTTGATTCCGCCGTCATAATACTCACCGGTGGGATAGGTGAATTCGCCGGTTCCGATATCGGGCACATTTTCCGTTTTGACCC